>NZ_CP059210.1:543217-630985 GCF_014252095.1 Blattabacterium cuenoti | reverse complement strand
AATTTTTAAATTTAAAAATTGAATCAAAATTTTTTATATTTCTATAAGAAAATTCAATATCTATTATATTCTTCAATCTACAAAGAATCATATAGACAAAAAAAATAATATGAAATCCTAATAAAATTATTGAAAATAACTTATACTAAGTTAATGTGATAATAGATGTTTTGTAAAATTATTATGAAAATATTAGAAAAATTCAATATTCAGTATTATGAATGGCTTGATGAATTAAGCCATTATTTAGATCTAAAAAAATGGGGAAGTATAACTATTATTATAATTAGTAAAATGTTTTTATTCAGCGTTCTATTAATTATCTTAGAATGGATATTCAATAAAGGAGTTCGTTTTATTGGAAGGAGGATAGTGAATTCTACTCATTTTATTTGGGATAATATTTTATATGAAAATAAAGTTTTTGACAGTTTAGCTCATTTTTTTCCATTATCAATTGGATATCTTTTAATTAAACCACTTTTTAAAGATTACCAGACGATTATCATCTATCTAGAAAAGATATTCGACATTTTGTTTGTTCTGATTATTTTACAATTTTTAATTCGAGTGGTTAATTCAATTATGAGAATTGCTACCAGTGAAAATAATCATCAAACAATAGCTGTACGTTCATTTTCACAATTATTAAAAATTGTATCTGTTATATTTTGCGTTTTAGTTATTATTGCTATTTTAACAAAAAATGATCTTATTACGGTACTTACTAGTTTAGGAGCTATAACAGCTATTGTTATCTTAGTTTTTAGAGATACAATCCTTGGATTTGTATCCGGAGTGCAAATGGCTTCCACAAAAATGATTAAAGTAGGAGATTGGATAGGAATTCATAAATATAGTATAGAAGGAACAGTAAGAGAAATTAATTTAACTTCTGCAAAAATAGAAAATTTTGATAAAACGATTACAAGCGTCCCTACTTATGATTTGATATCGACTGCTGTAACGAATTTTGAAGTAATGCGTCAAAAAAACATACGCAGAATTAAAAGATCTATTTTATTTAACATTCAATCATTTCATTTCTGTAATTCGGCTAAATTAGAAAAATTTCAACATTTTTATTTAATTAAGAATTATATCCATAGAAAAAAAAAAGAAATAGAAAATTTTAATAAAGAAAAAAATATTGATGTTAGTATGGATATTAATGGAAGAAGGTTAACTAATATCGGACTTTTCCGCCAGTATGCCTTAGAATATTTACATCAACATCCCCGAATATCACAGTCTGAAACGTTAATGGTTAGACATTTAGAACCTACCCCTTATGGTCTTCCTATAGAGTTATATTGTTTTACAAATACTTCTGAATCCATCAAATATGAACAAATACAAGCTAGTGTTTTTGATCATTTATTAACAGCTGCTAAAGAATTTAACTTAAAAGTCACACAAGTAACTACAAATGTCCCTTATTGAATATGGTAAAACTAAGCGTGAATTTAAACAAAATAGCTACATTAAGAAATGCAAGAGGAGGGAATATTCCAAATCTTTTACAGGTAGCGAAAGATGTCCAAAAATATGGAGCACATGGGATTACTATTCATCCTCGTCCTGATGAAAGACATATTACCTATAAAGATGTTTATGATTTGAAATCCATTGTAAAAATAGAATTGAACATTGAAGGAAGACCTATTAATAAGTTTATGAATTTGGTATTAAATATTTTACCTAATCAAGTCACATTGGTCCCTGATTCAAATCATGTTCTTACTTCAAATTCCGGATGGGATACTATTCGTTATCAGGATTTTTTAACTGAAACCGTTAAAAAATTAAAAGATCATGGAATTCGCACTTCTATTTTCTTAGACCCAAATCCAAAATTAGTCCAGTATGCAGCTAGTACAGGGACAGATAGAATAGAGTTATACACGGAAAAATTTTCTGTAGGATACGCTAATAAAAGATGGAATTGTATTGAGCCTTATATTATGACTGCAAAAGAGGCTATCAATCATCATTTGTTAGTTAATGCAGGACATGATTTAAATTTAGAAAATATTTCTTTTTTAATTGAAAAGATTCCTTCAATTGTAGAAATATCTATAGGACAGGCTTTAATTAGTGATTCTATTTATATGGGATTAGAAAATACTATTCAAACTTACTTAAAACGTATTTATAAAGCGTATGAAAATCGTCAAATATGATATTACATTCTAGAATTTTTGGAAAAGGAAAGCCTATTTTAGTTTTTCATGGTTTATTTGGAAGTGGAGAAAATTGGATTTCTTTTGCAGAAAAATTTTCTCAAACATATCAAGTCCATTTGTTAGATATTAGAAATCACGGAAAAAGTTTTTTTTCCAAAAAAATGGATTATGATCTTATATCAGAAGATATATTAGAATATATTAATTATTATAATTTAATTGATCCTATATTGATAGGTCATTCCATGGGAGGAAGAGCTGTGATGAAATTTTCTATAAATTTTCCGTCAATTTCTAAAAAAATCATTATTGTAGATATAGGTCCTAGGTCCTATTCTTCCACTTATCATAAAAAAATTATTCAAGTATTAAAGAATGTGGACTTTGATATTATTAAAACTAGAAAAGATCTTGATCTTTTTCTAAAACCTTTTATTTCTTCTTCAGAAATTCGATCCTTTTTTTCTAAATGTACTTATAGAAGAAAAAATGGAAAATTAGCGTTTCGTTTTTTCTTGCTAGGAATTGAAAATAATTATTCCTCCTTGATTCAAGAGGAGATCAAAGGGGGAATTTTTAATAATCCTACTCTTTTTTTACGTGGAGAATATTCGGATTATCTTATCCCTCAAGATTTTTTTCGCATAAAAAAACTTTTTCCAAAAGCAAAAATTATTCTTATAAAAAAAGCAAATCATTGGATTCATGTAAATAATCCTATAGATTTTTACAGAGAGGTATCTGGTTTTCTATTCGAAACATAGTAAAAAAGGATAATTTATCGTTCAAAGAAAATGTTGAACGGTTTTTGATTAATGATTCTTTAAATTTTTTTTGTAATATAAATTGTAATGAATGTATAAAAAAAATAACGTATTCAATATTTTCCTCTTAAAGATTGTTCAATTTTATCAAATTGGAATATCTCCATGGATAGGAAAACATTGTAGATACATCCCTAGCTGTTCAGATTATATGATTCAATCTTTAACTACATATAGTTTTTATAGAGCTATTTTAATAATTTTTAAAAGAATTATTCGGTGTCATCCATGGGGGAAATCCGGATATGATCCTATTAAATAAAAAATAAAATTAAATTCACAATTATGTTAAAATACATTAATTGGGATCCCATTACGAAATTTGTTTTATGGAATGGAATATCTATTCATATTTATAGTTTAATGTTTGTTGTTTCTTTCTTAGTAGGATGGTATGTCATGAAATATATTTATAGAATTGATAATATTCATCATAAATATTTAGACCCTTTATTAATTTATACGGTTTTAGGAACTATTCTAGGAGCTAGATTAGGGCAAGTGTTTTTTTATGATTTTTCATATTTTTCTGATCATTGGATAGAAGCTTTACTTCCTGTAAGAGAAAATTCTTCCAGTCTTTTATTAGGAATGATAACAGGTTATGAATTTATTGGTTATAGAGGTTTATCTAGTCATGGAGCTACTATAGGAATTATGTTATCGAGTTTTTTTTATCATAAAAAAATATTAAAAAATAAAAAGAAATCATTTTTTTGGATCTGTGATAGATTATGTATTGTAGCTTCATTAGCTGCTTTTTTCATACGGATAGGAAATTTTTTCAATTCTGAAATTGTAGGAAAGCCATGTGATTTTCCTTGGTCAGTTAAATTTTTACAAATGGATACTGCATATGGAAATCTAGTCCCTAGACATCCAGCTCAGATATATGAAGCTATTAGTTATTTACTTATTTTTTTATTTTTATGGTTTTTATACAGAAAAAAAAATATAAGAGATCTTGTTGGATATATATCTGGAATTTTTTTTACTTTTCTTTGGTCTGTTCGTTTTTTGTTAGAATTTATAAAAGAACCACAAGGAAATGAGATCATCAATTTATTTTTTTTAAACACTGGACAATGGCTAAGTATTCCATGTGTGATTTTTGGAATAATTATTCTTAGCTTTTCAAGAAAAAAAAAATATTTTTTTTCATGAAGAAAATGAAAATTTTATTTTCTCTAATAGTTTTTTTCTTTTTTTTATCTTCTGAAAAAAGCGAAAAGGTGGATGAATTATTCAGAGATATAGGAGATCAATTAGAAATTCAATTTTTGAAACATGGAGAATTGTTCATGACAAATAAAAATTTTTTTTTCAAAAAAATTGAAATAGAATTAGCTAATAAAGAAATAGAAAAAAAAAACGGACTAATGTATCGATCTTTTATGAAAGAGAATAGAGGAATGTTATTTGTTTTAGATAAACAAGAAGAAATCCAAAAAATGAATATGAAAAATATGCGAATTCCTTTAGATATTGTTTATATTGATCATTTTAACAAAGTGGTTATGATCAATAAATATGTTTCCCCTATGAGAAATATAGAAGTTATTCAGAATCCTTCTGTTAAATATATTTTAGAAATTAATGCAGGAATGTCAGATAAATGGGGAATAAAAAAAGGAATTACAAAGGTTTTTTTTAAAAAAACATAGATAATAAAAAAATTTCAATATTATGGTTTTTATATCAGATCAAGCTAAAAATAAATTGAATTCTATTATGAAAGAAGAAGGAATTTCTCATGAAATTTCTTTCATTAGATTTGGAGTTAAAAAAGGAGAATGTTCTAGTTTATCCTATGAGCTAACTTTTGATCAAAAACAAAAAAAAGAAGACAAACTTTTTCAATATGGAGATATGAAAATATTAGTAGATAAAAATAGTTTTCCTTATTTAGCAGGAACGACGTTAGAGTATTCAGGTGGATTAAATGGAAAAGGATTTTATTTTAAAAATCCTAATGCTAAACATACTTGTGGATGCGGGAAAAGTTTTTCATCATAGCTGAGTGTATGAAAAAAAATAAGAAAATTTTAGAAGTTTTTACGAGTTCTGAATATAAATATGGTTTTTATACTCCAATCGAATCGGATAAAATTCCAGTAGGATTAAGTAAAAATGTTATTCAAAAGATCTCTGAAAAGAAAGAGGAACCAACATGGATGTTAGATTGGAGATTAGAAGCCTACTCTATATGGAAAAAAATGAAAGAACCCACTTGGGCAAATATAAAATATGATAAACTAAATTTTCAGGATATCAGTTACTATTCTGCTCCAAAAAAGAAAATAAATCTGAATGATTTAGATCAAGTAGATCCAGAATTATTAAATACATTTAATAAATTAGGAATTCCTTTAGAAGAAAAAAAACACATTTCTGAGATTGCCACAGATATAGTTTTAGATTCTGTTTCTTTAGCTACTACGTTTCAAGAAAAACTAAAAGGTCAGGGAATTTTATTTTGTTCTATTAGTGATGCTTTGAAAAACTATCCAGACATTGTAAAAAAATATTTAGGATCGGTAGTTTCAAGGGAAGATAATTTTTATGCAGCTCTTAATTCAGCTGTTTTTTCAGATGGTTCTTTTTGTTATATTCCAAAAGGAATTCGCTGTCCTATGGAATTATCTACCTATTTTCGTATTAATGAAAATAGAACCGGTCAATTTGAAAGAACTTTAATTATTGCAGATAAAGGATCTTTTGTTAGTTACTTAGAAGGATGCACCGCCCCACAAAGAGATGAAAATCAATTACATGCTGCTGTTGTAGAAATAGTTGCTTTGGAAAGATCTGAAATTAAATATTCTACCGTTCAGAATTGGTTTCCTGGTGATAAAAAAGGACAAGGAGGAGTTTTGAATTTTGTTACAAAACGTGGATTATGTGAAGAAAGAGCTAAAATATCTTGGATACAAGTAGAAACTGGGTCATCTATTACTTGGAAATATCCATCTTGTGTTTTGAAAGGAGATTTTTCTATTGGAGAATTCTACTCTTTAGCTTTAACAAAAAATTTTCAACAAGCGGATACGGGAACTAAGATGATTCATCTGGGGAAAAAAACAAAAAGTGTTATTATTTCAAAGGGAATTTCTGCTGGAAAAGCTCAAAATAATTACAGAGGATTAGTGAAGATATCTCCTAAAGCCGTCAAATCACGTAACTTTTCCCAATGTGATTCTTTATTAATAGGAAATGAATGCGGAGCGCATACTTTTCCTTATATACATGTATATAATTCTACCTCTCAAGTAGAACATGAAGCGACTACTTCAAAAATTGGAAGAGATCAAATCTTTTATTGTAATCAACGCGGAATTGATACAGAAAAAGCCATTTTTCTTATCGTTCATGGTTTTAGTAGTGAAATTTTGAAAAAACTGCCAATGGAATTTGCGGTAGAAGCTCAACAACTTTTAGAAGTTTCCTTGGAAGGATCTGTTGGATAGTTAATTTGAATTTTTTTTTAAAAATTAAATTTTTAATATGTTAATTATAAATGATTTACATGTTTTTATAGAGGGAAAAGAAGTTCTTAAAGGGATTGATTTTCAAGTTAATCCAGGAGAAATTCATGTTATTATGGGACCTAATGGTTCTGGAAAAAGTACACTAGCTTCTGTTATCGCTGGAAAAAAAGAATATCATATAACTAAAGGAAATATTTTTTTTCAGAATAAGGATTTAATCTCTCTTTCTCCAGAAGAACGTGCACATTTGGGAATTTTTCTTTCTTTTCAAAATCCGGTAGAAATTTCTGGGATTTCTGTAATTAATTTTATTAAGACAGCGATTAATGCATCTCGTAAAGCACGAGGTTTAGGTAAAATGTCTGCTAAAGAAATGCTTTTGAAAATGAAAGAAAAATCGGATCTCTTAAATGTAAAAAAAGATTTTTTTTACCGTTCTTTAAATGAAGGATTTTCTGGAGGAGAAAAAAAAAGAAATGAAATATTTCAAATGGCTATGTTAGATCCTTTATTATCTATTTTAGATGAAGTAGATTCAGGTTTGGATATAGACTCTTTGAGGACTGTAGCGCGAGGAATTAACACGTTAAAAAACGAAAAAAATTCTATGATTATTATTACCCATTACAAAAGATTATTAGATTATCTATTTTCAAATTATATTGTACATATCTTGTATGATGGAAAAATAGTTCAATCAGGAGATAAGGATTTATCTGAAAAATTAGAAAGAGAAGGATATGATTGGATTAAAAATCAAATAAAAGAAAATTAATGGTTTCATGTTATTAAGAGATAGAATTTTTTCTTCACTTTCAAAATTTCGCAAAAAAAACATTTATGGAGAATGTTCCTATATATCTAGTTTACGACATAAATCTATAGATCTTTTTCTAAAAAAAGGGTTTCCATCTATTACAGATGAAGAATGGAAAAATACAAATGTTCATTCAATTCTTAATCAAGAATATAATCTTTTTTATCCACTTTCTCAAAAAAGAAAAGATTTAGAATATCAAAAGATCAAAGAATTGATTTATTTAGACGATTCTTTTCTTATAATTTTTATTGATGGGAAATATCAATCCATTTATTCTCAGATATCTAATAACATTAGATTATCTAATCTAGCTTCACAAGAAGAAAGAAAAATTAAAGATTTTTATGGAAAATTATTTAATCCTGATGAGGCATTTAACATTTTAAATACCATTTTTTCAAAAGATGGAGTATATCTCTATATCCCTGATAATATGTTTTTGAAAAAACCTATAGAAATATTGCACATCTATACGGGGATAGAGTCGAAAATTATGTTAAATCCAAGAAATTTAATTATAGTAGGAAAATCTTCTTTTGTTAAAATTATTGAACATCATAAATGTTTAAAAAAACATTTATTGTTTAATAATTCTGTTAGTGAAATTTATGCTTTGTCCAATAGTCAAATAGAATATTATAAAATTCAAGATGATTTAAACGAATTATCCATTATAGATAATACTTTTGTGAAACAAGATTCACGTAGTAAATGTTCATTTTATACCTTTTCTTTTCAAGGAAAGTTTATTAGAAACAATTTGAATTTTTCTTCTCATGGAAAATTCACTTCTTCTTATCTATATGGAATTTCTCTATTATCAGAAAAGCAATTAGTAGACCATCATACATCCATAGAGCATTTATATTCAAATGCTCACAGTTTTCAATTATATAAGAATATTTTATGGAATAAGTCGATGGGAATTTTTAATGGAAAAATACTCGTTGATAAGTGTATAAAAAAAATTAAGGCCTTTCAGAAAAATAATAATATTCTTCTTTCTGACGAAGCTTGTATATATGCTAAACCTCAATTAGAAATTTTTTCTGATGAAGTGAAATGTTCACATGGTTGTACTGTTGGCAGCTTTCATGAACTTGATTTATTTTATTGTCAATCAAGAGGGATTCCCGAAAAAGAAAGTAAAGTTTTATTATTACTTTCTTTTTTAGAAGAAATCTTAAAAACCATGAATATTTTAAAATTGAGAAATTTAGTTCATGAAAAGATGAAAAAAAAATTAGGGATATATTTATAATTATGTTTTCACAAAAACAAATTCAAGAAATACGCAGTCAATTTCCAATTCTAAAAAAAAAAATTTATTCTAATCCTTTAGTTTATATAGACAATGCGGCAACAACTCAAAAGCCTTTGCAAGTGATTCAGGCTTCTGAAAATTATTATTCTACGATAAATTCTAACGTTCATAGAAGTTTACATTTTTTAAGTCAAAAAGCTACCTTTCATGTAGAAAATGTAAGAAAAAAAATCAAAAATTTTATTCATGCAAAACATTCTTCAGAAATTATTTTTACAAAAGGGACTACTGAATCTATTAATTTAGTAGCATCTAGTATTAATATTAAAAAAGGAGATGAAATAATTATTTCTTATCTTGAACATCATTCCAATATTGTTCCATGGCAAATTCTTTGTAAAAAAAAAGATGCTTTATTAAAAATTATTCCAATTGATAAAGATGGGATTTTGCAATTAGAAGATTTCGAGTTATTAATTTCAGAAAAAACTAAATTAGTAGCCATAACACATGTATCTAATGTTTTGGGAATTGTGAATCCCGTTAAGAACATTATTGATAAATCTCATGAATATGGGGCACTAGTTTTGATTGATGGAGCTCAAGTTCCTTCTAATTTAAGTTTAAATGTACAAGATTTAAATACCGATTTTTATGTATTTTCTGCGCATAAAATGTATGGACCTACTGGAATTGGAGTTTTATATGGAAAGGAAAAAATATTAGATACTCTTTCTCCTTATCAATCAGGTGGTGAAATGATTAAAAATGTAAGTTTTGAAAAAACAACTTATTCTGATTTACCATTTAAGTTTGAAGCTGGAACACCAAATATAGAGGGAATTATTGTTTGGGGATCTGCTATAGATTTTGTAGAAAAAATAGGCGTAGAAAATATACAATCTTATAAAGAAAAACTTTTAAAGTATGCTATACAGCGTTTAAGTACTGTTGACGGAATTCAATTATATGGAGGAGTAGATTATAAAAAAAGATTGAGTATTATATCTTTTAATTTGAGTAAATTGCATTGTTTTGATATAGGAATCGTCCTAGATCGTCTAGGAATTTCCGTTCGTACGGGGCATTTATGTGCTCAGCCTTTAATGAATTTCTTCAATGTAGAAGGAATGGTTCGTATTAGTTTTTCTATTTATAACACTTTTAAAGAAATAGATTATTTATTGGAAGGACTTGTGAAAGCAAGAAAGTTTTTACTAAAGTAAAAAGGGTATTATTATGATATACGCAATTGTAGATATTCAAGGAAAACAATTTAAACTTATTGAAAATAAATACGTTTACGTTCCTCTTCTGTCTTCTATGAATTTAGGAGAAAAAATATTTTTGGATAGAATTTTTTTCTTTTATAAAAATGGTTTTTCTAAAATAGGTTTTCCTTTTTTAGAAAATATCAAGGTAGAAGTAGAAATCCTACAACATTTAAAAGGAGATAAAGTAATTATATTCAAAAAAAAGAGAAGAAAAGGGTATAAGGTGAAAAATGGATTTAGACCATTTTTTACAAAAATTAAAGTAATTTCCTTTTTAGAAAAAAAATCTAAAAAAATTAAAAATGGCTCATAAAAAAGGCTCAGGAAGTTCTAGAAATGGACGAGATTCAGTAGGAAGAAGATTAGGAATAAAAATATTTGGAAATCAACATGTTAAATGTGGTGGGATTATTGTTCGTCAACGTGGAACAAAACACCATCCTGGAATCAATGTAGGGATGGGGAAAGATCATACTTTATATGCTCTGAAAACAGGTTTTGTTTTTTTTAAAAAGGGAACTAAAAATAAATCCATTGTATCTGTTTTTTCATTAAAAAAATGAAATCGGCTGGGTAGTTCAATAGGATAGAGCAACAGTTTCCTAAACTGTAAGTTGTGGGTTCGAATCCCTCCCCGGTCACAAATGGTCCCAGCTGGATTTGAACCAGCGACGCCCTGATTATGAGTCAGGTGCTCTAACCAACTGAGCTATGGGACCTAAAAAATAAATACAATGTTACAACAATATTTTTCAGATTACAAATTTTATGATGAAAAAGTTTTATTTTTCATTTTTTTTTAAATGGAAAGAAACATGATAGAAATGAATTCTATTAGAAATCAAAGATTATCTTCAATATTTTACATGGAGATAGCAGAGATTTTGATGAAAAATGAAATAAAAAAAGGTTTTCTAATTACTCTAATCAAGATTTTTATGACTCCTGATCTGAGTTTAATAAAAAGTTATATATCTATCTATCCTTTTTTAGATCAAGAAATTTTGGAAAGTATTCGTTCAAGATCTAGATTTTACAGAAAATTACTTTCTAAAAAACTTAGATATCGTGTAAAAAAGATTCCAGAACTGGATTTTTGTGTAGTAAATTTTCGTAATTGAATCATTTTTTTTTGAAAACTTCTTTTTACATAACTATACGCTATTTTTTTTCAAAAAAAAAAACTAACATTGTTAACCTCATAATTTTTTTGTCTATTATATCACTCAGTATATCTACATTTTCTTTATCTACTATTTTATCTGTTTTTTCAGGATTAGAAGACTTAAATATTAAGTTCTATAAAAATAACCACCCTGATATTATTATTTCTTCATTTAATGGAAAAGAGATCTTCTTTCATGAAAATGTTTTAAATAAAAAAATGAGATCAATAAAAGGAATTATGTTTTTTTCTAAAACAATGGAAAAAAAAGTTTTTTTTCATTATAAAAATGAAAAATATTTTTTTCACTTAAAAGGAATAGATTCAAAATATGAAAAAGTGATGAATCAATTTAAAAAAATAACCTTTCAAGATAAAAATGATAAAAATTTCTTACAGAATCAATTGGATTTATATGTAGGTTTATCATCCATTTTTCCGTTTTTATTTATGGATAAAATAGAAACAGATTCTATGAGTATTAGTTTTTTTTTCTATAAAAAAAAACTTCTTTTCCATTTTTAATACAAAAAAAAGTTAGAATAAAAGGTTTTTTTCATTTTAACAAAGAAATAGATCAAAAATATTTATTTTGTGATATTCAAAATTTGGTTAAGAAAAATGCTTTTCATTCTCTGGAAATAAAAATTCGTCAAAAGGAAAATGTAGATAAGATAAAAAAGATTTTAAAAAAAAAATTTGGTCCAAAATTTAGGATAAAAACACGTACAGAAGAAGAAAAAGCTTTTTATAAAGTAATTAATACAGAAAAAATATTTATTTATTTTTTATTTAGTTTAATAACTGTAATGACAGCATTTAACTTAATTGGTGCTATTTTCATTTTACAGCTAGATAAAAAAGAAAATATTTTTCTCTTATGGAGTTTTGGTTATTCTTTGTATAGAATCAGAAGAATATTCTTTTATATAGGAGTCCTTATCAGTGTATTTGGATGGTTTATTGGAGTATTGACAACTTCTATTTTATCTCTTTTGCAAGAGAGATATCATTTATTTAAAATTGGAAGAAAAATTCCATTTCCTATGAAATTTACCATAGAGGATTTTGTAATGATGACATGTATTATTTTAACAGTTGGTCTCTTTATCTCTTTCATTTCCTCTAATAGAATAGAGATGAATTATTCATCTAGATAGTATGTTTTTAATGGTTCAGACGCTTCTACATTATTAAATATTTTTTTTGCTTCTTCTTCAAATGCTTTTAGATTAGGAAATCTATTCGAATAATGTCCCAATAATAATTTTTTGACTTGAGCTTTTTTAGCTATACAAGCAGCTTGGGTGGCTGTAGAGTGTCCTGTCTTGATAGCTCTATTTTCTTCTTTTTTCAAAAAAGTCGACTCGTGATATAATAAATCTACATATTTTATTTGTTCAATAATAGGCAAATAATAGGAAGTATCTGAACAAAAAGCATAAGATAAGATTTTTGGAGGATTAAATGTGAGTTGATCATTCGGAATGATTTTCCCTTCTTTGGTTCTAAAATCTTTTCCAAGTTGTAAATTCTTATAATCTTCTATTTTGATAGAAGGAATTTTTTTTATCTCCTCCATATTTAATTTTCTATGACAAGGTTTTTCTTTGAAAAGAAAACCATTAGTGTAAATTCTATGTTTTAATGGAATGGTATAAACTTCTACTTTTTCAGTTTCCATAATCTTTTCCAATTTTTTAGAAGATAATTCAATATGATCAATACAGAATTTTAATCGTGTATATGACCATTTAAAATGAATATCTATAATTTCTTTTAATCCTTTTGGAGCGTAAATATATACTGATTTTTCTCTTCCTAGTAAATGAAAAGTAGAAAGCAATCCAATTAATCCAAAAAAATGATCTCCATGTAAATGAGATATGAATATGTGTACTATTTTGTTAAATTTTATTTTCGCTTTTCTTAATTGAACTTGTGTCCCTTCTCCACAATCAATAAGAAAAAAAACTCCTTTCATCTCTAATATTTGAGCTGTAGGATAAAATTTTTCCGTTGGAATTGAGGAATGACACCCCAAAATTGTTAATGAAGTTTTATCCATTATAGGTGATGAATTTCATGAGTTTTTTAAAAGCTTTTATTCTATGGCTGATCTTGTTTTTTTGATGAATGTTTATTTGAGATAAAGTATTTTTATGTTTATCTGGAATAAATATAGGATCATATCCAAAACCTTTTTTTCCCATAATTTTTTCAGAAATGTATCCGGTTAATTTTCCTTTAAAAAAATAATTTTTTTCTTCATTTTTTTTGAAACAAAAAACACAAACAAGTTCTGCTTTTCTGGATGAAGTTTTTTTTATACTAAGAAGTAATTTTTCTAGACTGTTTTCTTTTTGAAGATATCTAGAGGAATAGATACCTGGATATCCATTTAAACATTCTATTTTCAATCCAGAATCTTCTGAAAAACAAGGAATATGTGTTTTCTGAAAAAAGAATTTTGCTTTAATTAAAGCGTTTTCTTGAAAAGAATTTCCATTTTCTTTAATGGAATATGGAAATAAAATATCTTTTAAGGACAAAATATTTAATTGATCCGCATGAGGATAAAGAAAAGATTTTATTTCTCTTTCTTTAAAAAAATTTCTTGTAACAAAAACAATTTTTTTCATTTTTTTGAAAAAAATTATTGATCCTCCTTTTGGAGAACCTCATGGACTTTCATTCCTATATCTGCTGGAGATATAACTATATGAACTCCGTTCTTTTTCAAAAGATCCATTTTTACTTGTGCCGTTTCTGATTGTTTTCCTATAACCGCGCCAGCATGTCCCATTGTCCGCCCTTTAGGAGCGGTTTGACCTGCAATAAAACCTATGATGGGTTTTTTATTTTTTGAATTTTTAATCCACCATTCAGCTGCATCAATTTCTAATTTTCCTCCTATTTCTCCAATCATTACAATACATTTTGTTTCTGTATCTTTCAAAAATAAATCTAAAATATCCGTGATAGTCATTCCAATAATAGAATCTCCTCCTATTCCAATAGCCGTAGAAATTCCATAACCGTATTGGACTATTTGATCTGCTGCTTCATAAGTAAGCGTACCAGATCTAGAAACTATACCAACTTTTCCTTTTTTATTGAAAACCAAGTTTGGCATAATTCCTACTTTAGATTCTTCTGGAGAAATAATTCCAGGACAATTCGGTCCAATCAAACGTGATTTTTTTCCTTTTAAAAAATTTTTGATTTGAATCATATCCAAAACGGGAATCCCTTCAGTGATGCACACAATCACTCTCATATTCATGCTAATCGATTCTAGAATAGCATCTGAAGCGAAAAAAGAAGGAACAAAAATCACACTAACATCTCCTCCTGTATAGGAAACCGCTTCATACATAGTATTAAAAATAGGAACCCCTAAATATTTTCTTCCTCCCTTTCCTGGAGTCACTCCTCCAACTATACAGGTTCCGTAATTCATCATTTGTTCAGCATGAAATAAACCTTCTTTCCCCGTTAACCCTTGTACAATAACACGAATTTTTTTATCTATCAAAATACTCATAATAATCTTTTTCTAAATAAAATTGATATTAATTACACAATTATTTTCTAATTCTTTCTATATAAGATTTTCTATCCGTATTTATTTTAATATATTCTCCAGAATTTATGAATAAAGGGACTAATAACTTTGCTCCTGTTTCTAAAATAGAAATTTTGTTTGAAGTATTAATGGTATCTTTTTTTCTTACTTTTTCCGTAGATTTTACTTTTAAAATAACAGTAGGAGGCATTTTTAAAAATAAAACTATTTGATTATTATCACTTTTTATATGAAAAAAAATAGTTAATTTTATTCCTTCTTTTAAAAAATCAGTATGATTTTTTATCAGTTTTTTATCAATTGGGATTTGATTATAGTTGATCGTATTCATAAAATAAAAAATCTCTCCATCTCTATACAAATATTGGTATAAGTCAGATACTATTTTTACTTCTTTAACTTTATGTTTTGCTGAAAAATTATTTTCCAAAATATGACCTGTCATCAGATTCTTCAACTTAGTCCTTACAAAAGGATATCCCTTTCCAGGTTTCACGTGAAGAAAATCAAGGATTTTATATACTTCATTATTATATTGTATATGTAACCCCTTTCTAATATTTGTATACATTTTATCTAGTTTTTTTTATATTATAAAATAGTTTTTAAGAGGAATCCTTAATTTTTACTATTTTTGCTATGACTTCTGCTTCAACTGCAAGTTGATTATTAACATATCCCTTTCCTTGCATATGGACTATTCCCCTTCTTATTGGTTCTAACAAATCTACTTGAAAAACTAACAAATCTCCAGGAATTACTTTTTTTTTAAATTTTACTTTATCTATTTTCAAAAAATATGTAGAATAACATTCTGGATTATTAACTTTGTTTAATACAAGAATTCCACCTACTTGTGCAATAGCTTCTATTTGCAACACTCCAGGCATGATAGGCTCTTTAGGAAAATGTCCCATAAAAAAAGATTCATTCATCGTTACATTCTTCACCCCTATTACACAATCTTCGGTTAATTCCATAATTTTATCTACTAAAAGAAATGGAGGTTTATGAGGTAAAATTCTCATAATATTTCTGATATCCAAAACAGGTTTTTTTGTTAAATCAAATTTTGGAATAACTTTTTGTGTTTGGATATTTTGAATTAATCTCTTTGCAAATTGTGTATTTATATGTGGAGTTGTGTTGTAAGCGATTATTTTTCCTTTTAATTTAACTCCTATTAAAGTTAAGTATCCCATAATCTCCAAAAGATTATGTTTTGCTATTTCGTGATAAGAAGAGGAAGAACGGAAGTGGTTTCCGTTTCTTGTTAAATTTTCTTTTTCATCAAGAAAACAGAAATTCCTTGAATTCGCTATTTTTTTAAATTGATTTGGATCTTTTAGTACAGCATTTTGTATATTTATGAATTTAGAATCAAAATCTACCAGGGTGACTATTTCTAATTTTTTATAGGGAGAAGCAATAATCTCTCCTCCGGTTTCTGAATCCACGTGAGATATAATTTCTTTGATCGAGTAATATCCTCTTTCTGCATTTTGTTCGATCACTCCTACTTTTTCAATAGCCTCTACAAAATATTTTGAAGAACCATCCATGATAGGAAATTCCATGCTATCCAATTCTATAATTACATTATCTAAATCCATTCCCATAAGAGCCGCCAATACATGTTCACTAGTACAAATTTTTAATCCATCTTTTTCTAAAATAATTCCTCGATCCGTTGTTTCACTGAACAAAAATGAAAGATGTGCTTTTATACTTGGTTTTTCTTTTATATCCGTTCTGACAAAAAGAAATCCTGAATTTTCAGGAGCTGGGTTGAAAGTTATAGTAACCTTTTTTTCCGTATATAATCCTACTCCTTGTAAGGATATTTTTTTTGAAATGGTTTTTTGCTTATTAAACATAACTTGATGATTCTATCTTTAGAAAAAAATTCTTTACTTCCATTTTTATTATAATGAAAGTATAAGAAAAATAAAAAACTTTATGTAATTTAGGGAGTTACAAGTGTTCTTTTCATGAATTTTTTTAGGCGATTTATTTTTTTCTTAACAGGTTTTATTATTGGTTTTATGATTTTATTATACTTCTCTCCTCCTAACTCTTATTCTTATCATCAAAAAATATTAGATAATAATATAAAAAGGAAAAAAATAATATTTGAAATCAATGAAGATACAATTAGGAATTGTAAAAAAAAATACATGAACCCTATTTTCATCAAATCAGAACTTTTAAAAAAAGGAAAAATCATTTTAAAGAAAAGATTGTTAAAAACAAAGCCATATCCTATGATTTATCATATTGAGATAAAAGATAAAAATAGGAAAATAATCTTTTTTATAGAAGAAAATTTAAATGTGATATATATAAAGAAAATTATTTTTTTCAAAAAAATATAAAATAATATGAAAAGAACTTATCAACCTTCTAATAGAAAAAAAGTAAACGTTCATGGATTTTTAAAACGTATGTCTACAAAAACAGGTCGTAAAATTATATCCAGAAAAAGAAAAAAAGGGAGAAAAAAATTAACAGTTTCTAATTTTAAAAAATAAAATCATAAAATATCAAATAATTCTATGTCTCCAATTATAGGATAATTTCTTCCTTTTGAATGAAATTTTTTTCCATAACAAATGGAATCTTCATAAGCAAAAAAATTAGATAAATCTCCTATATCAACTATTTTTGAAATTAAATCAATATCGTTTTTCACAACATTAAATTTTTCTATATTTCTTATCCCTATATCCACTAAAAATTTGTATTTTCCTCTTTGAATTTTTACTCCTCTATAAATTTTGTCTAATAGTTTTTTTTTATTTTTAGGTATAGTAAAATAAGAAGAATATTCTTTTTCAAGATCTTTTTTTGGAAAAGAAAGAAAATAGAATCCTATCAGAATAGATAAAGCATTATATTTTCTAATTATATCTTTTTTAGAATCTTTTGGATAATTTCCGGCTTCAAAAAGAATACAAGAATAACCCTTCTTTTGTAAATTATCTCCAGTAGCAGTAGAATAAAATTTATCTGAAAACCTCCCTATTGAACCTATATTTGGCAATATAGATTTTATTTTTTTTTCAATAAAAGCTATCAATCCCATAGCCTTTTTTCTTTCAGGAGAAATTTTTGTGTCTTTTTTCTCTTTTTTTACAGAAGGACATAAAAAGGATAAAATAGCTGGATTAAAATTTTTATTTCCAACATTATAAATACTTCTTTGATCATGTAAATTAAATAAAATATTTGGATTACTATATTGAATTTCACGAAATAGTATCTGTATTTCTGGAGATTGTAAACGAATAGCATCTCTATTTAAATCAATATTTACTGCATTTCTTCTTTGATATTTTTCAGAACCATCGGGATTTAACATAGGAATAAATAAAATAGTCAAATTTTTTCTTATAAATTTAACTAGATCATTGTTTTTCTCTTTTAGAAAAAAGTGAAGAATATCAAACATGGCTTTTGTTCCTGTTGTTTCATTTCCATGCATTTGAGACCATATAAAAACTTTACAAGTTCCAGATCCCCATTGAATTTTAAAAATTTTTCTATTTTCTATAGAAGTTCCTACAGGAATAATAGAACATATATTTTCATATGTTTTGATCATTTTTAATAATTCAGAGTATTTAAAAACTTTAGAAGAACTAAAACTTTTTTCTTTAAAAAAATGATAATTTTTAAATAAAGAATGTATATCCAAATCTAACATCATCATGAATGATTTTTTTTTCCTAATCTATTCCTAATCTAAGAAAGAGTTCAACAATTTTATGAAAAGTTTTTTATTTTCGTAAAAAAATTGAATGAAGATTCACATGAAAAAATATTAATATAAATTCCTAAAACTAGGAAAAAAAATATAAAAATGGAAATTACTAAAAAAGTAATTATACGTCTGTAAAAAAAACTATTCTAGAGATCCCTTTATTAGGGAATGAACGAATTTTTACTTAAATATGAAGAAATATTTTAAAATAACCTACACAGAATCAGTTTTATTGATTTTAGCATTTACGGGTTTGAACTTTTTTAACATAATTTTTAGAAAATTATTGATTGCTATCCATTTACCTGATAGTATGATATTTTCTATATCATATACAATTCCCTTTATTTTTTTATTTATTTTTATTTCTCACCAAGCTCAAAAAAAAAACCGAATCATAGAATTATCATTTAAAGTTTCTCCATGGTATATTTATATTGTTCTTTTTTTCGTAATGCTTTGTTTGATTATACTTAACGACTACGTGACTTCTTTAGTTCCAAAAGAAGGTCCATTGTTAGGAAATATGTATAAAGAAATTGAAGATTTTTTAAAAGAAGAAGCTAAAAATCCAATTCCATTTTTTTCCACTACAGTTTTGTTGGCTCCTATATGTGAAGAAGTTCTTTTTAGAGGAATTATATTAAATGGAATGTTAAAAAACAAAATACATCCAATCAAAGCGATCCTCTTTTCTTCTTTTTTATTTGGAATAACACATATGAATCCTTGGCAATTTTTAGGAGGGATTCTTATTGGAAGTTTCATCGGTTTTATTTATTTCACTACTTCTTCTATAATAGACTGCATATTATTACATGTCTTCAACAATGCTTTTGCTCTATTTACTATGTTTTTTTTCATGAAAAATGAAGAATTCTTTTCAAAAGAAAAAAATTTTAATTTTTGGTTAATTTTGATAATTAGTTTTACCATAATTATGGGTTGCATTTTTCTTTTTAAAAAAAGAAGAAAAAAATGAAAAAATTTTTAATAACTGGATTAGGAAATCCTGGATTTCTATATCAAAAAACAAGACATAATTTAGGTTTTTTTATTTTAGATCAAATTTCTGAAAAATATTTTCTATCTTTTTCGATAAAAAAATTAGGTTTGATTTCAAAATTGATTTATCAAGAAAAATTACTTTTTTTCTTAAAACCATCTACTTTTGTCAATGAAAGTGGAAAATCTGTAAAATATTGGATGAGTAAAAAAAAGATCGCATTGGAAAATATTCTTGTAATATCTGACGATATTTATCTTAATTTCGGGAATATTCGTTTGAGAGGAAAAGGAGGAAATGGAGGACATAATGGATTAAAAAGTATTGAAAAAGAATTAGGAACATCTCATTATGCGCGTATGCGTTTTGGGATTAAAAATCATTTTTATCAGAAAAAAAAAATAGATTATGTATTAGGGAATTGGAAGGAAGAGGAATTAAAAAATCTATTTAATAGATTGGAAATAAGTCTAGAAATAATATTTTCATTTGTTTTAAATGGGTTACAAAAAACAATGGATTTATTCAACAATAGAAATTTTAAAATTTAAGACCTTGTAGTTTAATCGGATAGAATATAGGATTCCGGTTCCTATGGAATGGGTTCGAATCCCTTCAAGGTCTTCATAATAAACATCAAAAAACGATGATAATAGATTATATTCGTAATTTTTGTATCATTGCTCACATAGATCATGGAAAGAGTACTCTAGCAGATCGTTTGTTAGAATTTACAAAAACAGTTTCAGGAGGATCCCAAGATCAGTTACTTGATGATATGGATTTAGAAAGAGAACGTGGAATTACTATTAAAAGTCATGCTGTACAAATGGAATATAGATATAAAAGTAAAGTCTACATACTTAATTTAATAGATACTCCCGGACATGTAGATTTTTCTAGTGAAGTATCACGTTCCATTGCAGCTTGTGAAGGGGCCCTACTTGTTGTAGATTGCACTAAGAGTGTACAAGCTCAAACGATATCTAATCTTTATTTAGCATTGAAAAAAAATCTTGTGATTATCCCCATTTTAAATAAAATAGACTTATCTCATTCAAGGTCTGAATGCGTAGAAGAAATTATAGAACTAGTAAAATGCAAATCAGAAGATATTCTTTCTGTTAGTGCTAAAAATGGATTGGGAATTAAGGAAGTTTTAGATCAAATAGTCAAACGGATTCCTCCTCCAAAAGGTGATCCAAAAGCTCCTCTACAAGCCATGATTTTTGATTCTTTATACAATCCTTTTACTGGAGTATTGTCGTATTTTAGAGTAAAGAATGGATGTATACAAAAAGGACAAAAATTACGTTTTATGTCTACAGGAAAAATTTATTGCGCCTATGAAATAGGAACACTTAAATTAAAACGTATTTCTAAAAATAGAATTGGAACAGGAGATGTTGGATATGTAGTTTCTGGAGTAAAAAATCCCTATGAAGTAAAAGTAGGAGATACTATTACAGATGCTAAGTATCCGGCTTCAAAAGCCATAAGTGGATTTGAAGAAGTAAAACCTATGGTTTTTTCTAGTATTTATCCGGTAAATTCTGATAAATACGAAGAATTACGTTCTTCTATGGAAAAATTGCAATTAAACGATGCTGCTTTTACTTTTAGTCCTGAATCTTCCCCTGCTTTAGGATTTGGATTTCATTGCGGTTTTTTAGGTCTACTTCATATGGAAATTGTTAGAGATCGTCTAAAAAGAGAGTATGGAATTTCAGTTATTATTACTATTCCAAATGTTTCTTATAGAATTTTCATGAAAAAAAAGATGATGATAGTGAACCATCCTTCAGATTTTCCAGAAATAGAAAAAATACAACAAGTTGAAGAACCTTATGTATTGGTTTCTATTCTCACTAAAGAAAATTTTATAGGAAGTATCATATCTTTATGCATTGGAAAAAGAGGAAAAATGATTGGGAATCAGGATTATTTACCCAATGGAAGGGTTAATGTAACATTTGAAATGCCTTTATCTGAAATAATATTTGATTTTTATGATAAATTAAAAACAATTTCTAGGGGCTATGCTTCTTTTGATTATACATTTTTAGGTTATAGAAATTCTGATTTAAAAAAGATCACTGTATTAATTAATCATCAAAAAGTAGAATCACTCTCACTTTTGGTTCATAAAAATGAAGCTTTTTTTATGGCGAAAAAAATATGTCAAGAATTATCCGTTCTGATCCCAAAACATCAATTTAGCATTCCTATTCAAGTTTCTATTTCTGGAAAAATTATAGCCAGAGAAACTATTAAAGCTTTAAGAAAAAATGTAATAGATAAATGCTATGGAGGAGATGTTTCTCGAAAACGAAAACTTTTGGAAAAACAGAAAAAAGGAAAGAGAAAAATGCGTAAAATAGGAAAAGTCGAGATCCCTTCATCTGCTTTTATGACTTTCTTAAAAGTTAAAAATTTATAAAAAAATTATAAAAAATTTATTAAATATGTCCAAAATTAAAATAGGAATCAATGGTCTTGGAAGGATAGGAAAACTGGTTTTAATGTCTGCTTTAAACAGAGAAAATATCCAAGTCGTATCTGTCAATGATTTAGTTTCCATAGAATATTTAGCATATATATTAAAATATGATTCTGTTCATGGTCCTTTTAATGGGGAAATCCGCATAGAAAATGAAAATTATTTAATTTTAAATGGAAATAAAATAAAAGTTACTAATGAAAAAGATCCTCATAATTTAGAATGGGGAGATTTAAATGTCGATTATGTAGTGGAATCGACAGGTTTTTTTTTAACCAGAAATTTAGCGAGTTTACATTTACAATCAGGAGCGGAAAAAGTCATATTGTCTGCTCCACCAAAAGGAGAAGATATCCCCATGTATGTGATGGGGGTCAACCATGAAACTATAAAAAAAGATCAAAGAATAGTATCAAATGCTTCTTGTACTACGAATTGTTTAGCTCCGATAATTAAAGTTTTGAATGACAATTTTGGAGTTTTGGAAGGATTAATGACTACCATACATGCTTCTACTGCTACTCAAAAAATAGTGGATTCTGTATCCACCAGAGATTGGAGAGCTGGGCGTTCTTCTTTAATTAATATTATTCCAGCATCTACAGGTGCAGCCAATGCTGTTGGAAAAGTTATTCCAAGTTTAGATGGAAAATTAACTGGAATGGCTTTCAGAATTCCCATTTCTGATGTTTCTGTATTAGATCTGACTGTTCGTTTGAAGAATGTAGTTACTTATGATGATATCAAGTTTTGTATGAAGGTTGCTTCTGAAACTTCATTAAAAGGGATCTTAGGGTATACAGAAGAAGCTGTTGTTTCCTCAGATTTTTTAGGAGATCCAAGAACCTCTATTTTCGATGCAAGTTCAAGTATCATGTTGAGCCCTACTTTTATCAAAGTAGTATCCTGGTATGATAATGAAGTAGGTTATTCTACTAAACTCGTAGATCTAATTGATTATATGTCTTCGATTGATTAAAAAAAGTAAAAGTATCGTTCATAGGAAGATCATTCAAAAATGAAAACTTTTTATTATATTCGTCTGTTTGGAAAACGAAATTTTTTATTCCGTTGCTAACCATTAAATAGGGAGCCTTTATCTTTTTATTATATCTAGAAATTTGATCGAAAGTTTTTTGTGTTAATAAAATATTCGGAGCTTTGCATTCAATGAGAATATAGGGTTTCTTTTTAAAAAGAACCAGGATGTCTAATCTTTTTTTGAATTGATTGATTTGAAAAGGGACTTCTACTAAAATATTAGAACTTCTGTATTTTTTTACTTTTTTTAGAAAAAAAATTATATATTGACGGATTCCTTCTTCTTTTGTAAAGAGATACCATTTTTTTCGAATCATGCAAAATACGTAAGTTTTGTTTTGAATTTTTTTCAAATGTAAATGATTAATAAAAAAGGAAAAAACGAACATATCTAATAACTTTTTAAGTAAAAAATATCTAAATTTTAGAATCAGAATTAAGTAAAATCCAAAGTAAGCATTCTTTATGTTAAAGAAAAATAAAATAATGGATTGTGTAATCATTGGATCCGGTCCAGCCGGATATACTGCGGCTATATATGCAGCAAGAGCAGATCTTCATCCTGTTCTATTTGTAGGAATGCAGCCGGGAGGGCAATTAACATCTACAACAAAGGTAGATAATTATCCAGGTTTTTATGAAGGAATTAGTGGAAATGAACTTATGGAAAATTGTAAAAAACAAGCAGAGCGTTTTAATACTATTATTATTCATAAAACTATTACAAAAGTATATTTTTCTGATAAAAAAGGCGGAATACATCGTGTTTATATGAAAAAAAATGAAGAAAATATAGAAAGTAAAGGGATTATTATCGCTACAGGTTCCAGTCCTAAATTTTTAGGACTGGATGAAGAAAAAAAATTTTTGGGATTAGGAGTTTCTTTTTGTGCTACTTGTGATGGTTTTTTTCATAAAGGAAAAGATGTAGCTATTATAGGAGGAGGAGACACAGCTTTAGAAGAAGCTAGTTTTTTGTCAAAAATTTGCAGAAATGTATATTTAGTAGTTAGAAAAAACTATTTCAGAGCTTCCAAAGCTTTACAATATAGAATCTCAAAAATAAATAATGTGAATATATTTTTTTGTTCTCAGATTACAAAAATTATGGGAAATGATTTTTTAGAAGGAATTCAGATATTGAACACTAAAAATAAAATTAGTAGAACTATTTTAATAAGCGGTTTGTTTATTGCTATCGGTCATTCTCCTAATACGAAATTGTTTAAAAATCAATTGAATTTAGATGAAAGAGGGTATATCATTGTAAAAAAAGGAAGTACTAGTACTAATAAACCAGGAGTATTTGCTGCAGGAGATGTACAAGATCCTACATATCGCCAAGCTATCACTTCTGCTGGAACAGGATGTATGGCAGCTTTAGATTTGGAAAAATATTTATGTTTTTGTTGATTTTTATCTAAATTTTCATTTCTTTGTATGATGAAGAAAAACAATCATTTTCTCCATTTCTTAGCAGCTCATGCTAAAAACTACGGTTTTGTTTTTCCTTCTAGTGAAATTTATGGAGGATTAAATGCAGTATATGATTATGGACCATACGGAATAGAATTGAAAAATAATATCAAAAAATATTGGTGGAAATCAATGACTCAACTTCATGAAAATATAGTAGGATTGGATTCTTCTGTACTTATGCATTCTGATATTTGGAGAGCATCTGGACATATTGAGAAATTTAATGAATTGTTAATTGATAACAAAGATTCTAAGAAAAGATATAGTCCTGAGGTATTAATTAGAGAGAAGATAAATCTTATGCAAAAAGAACAAAAAACTTCTCAAGTCATCAGAAATCGTAAAAATGAAAAAATATTATCTCGTTTAGATAAATCTATAAAAAAAAAGGATTTATTAGATATTCGTGTTTTAATTGACGAATTAAATATTTCTGATCCTATATGTGGTTCGAATAATTGGACAGATATTCGTTCATTTAATATGATGTTTAAGATTAAAGAAGAAAAAGGAGATTTATTTCTTCGTCCAGAAACAGCTCAAGGTATATTTTCTAATTTTTTTTCTGTAAAAAAATCTAGTAGAAAAAAAATTCCATTTGGAATTGCTCAAATAGGAAAATCATTTAGAAATGAAATTATGGCAAGACAATTTCTTTTCAGAATGCGTGAATTTGAACAAATGGAAATGCAGTTTTTTATTCTTCCGGAGGAAGAAATGAAATGGTATGAATATTGGAAAAAAATTAGATTAAAATGGCATTTAGAATTAAATTTGGGAGATAAAAAATATCAGTTGCGGAATCATGATCATCTAGCTCATTATGCTAGCGCAGGAACGGATATAGAATTTAATTTTCCTTTTGGATTTAAAGAGATTGAAGGAATCCATTCTCGTAGAGATTTCGACTTGAAAAGACATGAATTTTTTTCCAAAAAAAAATTAAGAGTTTTTGGAGATAATCCAGAAAACTACATTCCTTATGTAATAGAAACTTCATTAGGTTTAGACCGTTTTTTTCTTGCTATATATTCTTCTTCTCTTAAGAAAGAAAAATTGGATAATGGGATGGAACGAATTGTCCTAAAAATTCCACCCTTTTTATCACCTGTAAAAGCAGCTATATTTCCGTTAGTTTTAAAAGACGGATTACCAGAAATTGCAAAAAAAATATTTCAAGATTTGAAAATAGATTATAGATTAGTTTATGATCAAAAAGAATCTATTGGGAAACTATATCGTAGACAAGACGCTATTGGAACTCCTATTTGTTTTACCATAGATTACGAGACCATAGATAACGATACAGTAACAATGAGATATAGAGATTCGATGTTACAAAAAAGAGTTCCTATAAAAGAGATTTCAAAAATTATAGAAAAAGAAACCGGAATGAGAAAAATTTTAATAAACTTATCTCAGTTTATATAGAATTTTTTTTATTGAGATATTCCTCTAATTTTTGCTCCTAACTCGTTTTTTAGAAACTTTTCTATTTTCTTCATCACTTCATACATCATCAAATCTGTTAATGTTTCTTCTTGACTTTCAAAAAAGAAACTTATTGTATAGGATTTTTTTTCTTTTGGTAAATCTTTTCCTTCATATAAATCATATATCTTAATTTTTTTGATCAAATTTTTTTCTTTTTTTTTTATTAACTGATAAATTTTTTCAAAGGAGATGGTTTTATCCACTAAGAATGATAAGTCTCTTTTGGAAGTAGGATATTTAGAAAAGGGAACAAATATTACTTTTTTTTTTTGAATTATATAAATCAAATATTCCCAATCTATTTCCGCATAAAAAACTTCCTGATCTTTGAAGAAATTTTCTTTTAATTTTCCTAATTCTACTAGATTTTTATTTTTATATTTGATGGATATACTTTCTCTTAAAAAAGGATGAGTAGAGTTTATCTGAGTATAATGGAAAATCCCAATTCTCTGAAAAATTTGTTCTATAATTCCTTTCAAATCAAAGAACAAAGAATTTTTTTGTTCCATGATTTTTTTTTTGTTTTTATCTTTTTCCGATAAAGCAATACTTAAATAGGTTTTTTCTAAAAATTGATGATTCCTTTTATAATAAATTTTTCCTATTTCAAAGAATTTTATTTTTTGATTTCCTCTATTATAATTATGTTTTATTCTATCGATCATTCCAAATAATAAACTGGAACGCATGGAATTATAGGATTTATTGGAAGGATTTAAAATCCTGATTTCTTCTCTATTGAAAAAAAAATTCAATAATAAAGAATCTTTGTTTTGACTTATGAGAGGAGGATTGATAATTTCTTGAAAACCATAATTTACTAATTGATTGAAAATAGTTTTTTGGATTTTTTCTTTTGTTTTATAAAAAAAATTTGGAAGTGGAGAAATTTGTATTTTTTTAGAGATTTTTATTTTGGTTAATCCATAAATGCGTAATATTTCTTCTATTAAATCTACTTCTCTTTGTACATCTATTCTATAAGGAGGAACAAGAACTAGCAAAGATTTTTTCTTTTCATCAAGAATAACTATTTCAAGTAGTAATAAAATTTTTTTGATGATCTTTTCGGAAATTTTTTTTCCGATAAGATCATGTATTTTTTGATAACGAAGTTTTATTGTAAAAGGATCTATTGGATTAGGATAAATATCCATTATATCAGAACTCATGTTACAGTTTGTAACTTTTTTTATAAGAAAAGCGGTTCTTTTTAAAGCATATACTGTGAGATTAGGATCTACTCCTCTTTCAAATCGAAATCTAGCATCCGTTTTTATCATGTGTCTGATTCCAATAGAACGGATATCTAAAGGATTAAAATAGGCGCATCCTAAGAAAATATTTTTAGTTTTTATATTAATATTTAAGTTAGTTTCATTTATAATTCCAGCTATGGATAGAGGTTTTATTTTATCAGAAATGATAAAATCTTTTTCATTGAGTATTCTTTTTCGATTATCTTCGGAATTGAAATAAATCTTATTTTTTACGTTTTTTATTATAAGGCTTTCTCCTTCTATTTGATCCATATCAAAAACCTGTATAGGTAGTCCTAATTCATTCATTACAAAATTGGTGATATCTATTATATTATTGATGGGTTTGATTCCAATAGATTTTAATTGGTTATTTAACCAATTCGGAGATGAATTTGTTTCTATTTTAGAAAGAATCAGTCCAGAAAATCTTCTGCATTTATTTTTATCTTCGATAAAAATTTTAAAACTATATTTTTTATTAATATCTTTTGGATAATTACTTATTATTGGTTTTGATAAATGGGTTTTGTAACCGCGGAATGTTAAAACAGCATATAAGTCACGAGCTATTCCGTAATGACTCATTGCATCAGAACGATTAGGAGTAATTTCTACATCCAAAATAGAATCTTCTGTTTTTCCTATTTTTTTTTTTATTACATTTTTTACTGATAAACCTATTTCCGTTAAAATATCTGATATTTTTTTTGCACTAAGATCAATAGAAATATATTTTCTAAGCCAATTATATGAAATTCTCATACTATTATAGACATAATCAATATCAAAATTGATTCTTCTTTTTTTGAAGAAGAATATGGTTTTAAAATACCCATTCTATTTGAACTATAGAGTTCAAAACTAACAAAATCTTCCTTAAAAGAGGATAGTATTTCTATTAAAAATTTTGAATTAAAACCCATTTTTATTATGGATTCATCTCGAAAATATTCAGCGATGTATTTACATCGAATTTTTGAAAAAATAGAAATTTTTGTATTTTCTTCATAAATTTTTAATGTATTGTCAATGAAATTAAATCGAATAAAATTTGTTTTTTCTTTAGAAAAAAGAGATATTCTTTTAATAGAATTTAAAAAAAAAAGACGATTAATAATAAATGAAATATCTTTCTTTTTAGGAAAAACAGAATGATAATCTGGATATTTTTCGTTTATTAGTTCACATAGAAAAGTTTTAGTTTCAAAATTGAATTTGAGCATTCCCATTTTTTTGTATTCAATAGTCACACTTTTTTTTTCATTAAATAAAATATTTTTAAGTATTTTAAGGGATTTTTTCGAAATAATAAACTCTATGTATTGATTAGATTTAACATTTTTTAATGTGTATTTAACTAATTTATAAGTATCTGTGGAAACAAAAGTTGATCCTTTTGGAGAAAATCGAAAGAAAACTCCATTCATAACAGGTTTTATTTCCTCATTTCCTGTAGCAAACAAAGTTTTATTCAAAATTTTTAAAAGTATTTTGGAAAATAAAGTAATTTTCAAAGTCTTTCCTTTTTCAAAATTTTCCATACTGGAAAAAATAGTTATATAATGTCTATTTTTATTTTCATGACAGATAATAGGAATTGGGTAGTCTCCCTGTTCAGAATAAATATTCAGTGTATTTTTTTCTTTTTTGATAAAAACAGTTTCATTCGGAAAAGTTTTTAAAATTTCTATCATCAATTTTGGATGAATAGCTATTTTTTCTTCGGAAGTTTTTTTTACATATACTTGTATCTCCGCGGTAACCAAATGATTTTCTAAATCAGAAACCATGATTAGCAATTTTTTTCCAAAAATTTTGAATTTAAAAAGAGGATATTTAGTATTTATAATTTTATGTAAAAAATATAATTCTTGTAAAAGAGAAAAGCTAGAAATGGAAAAGTGCATGTTATACTTTTTAACTTTACACATTAACATGATAGCGTGAGGGGGAATTGAACCCCCGACCTCTGGGTTATGAATCCAACGCTCTAACCAACTGAGCTATCACGCATCATATCAATAATAATGAAAAATAATGAAACAAGCATCGAGAACTTCTTGTGTAATAAAGTTAATATATTTTTATTTGATATATAATCAAATCAACATTTCTTACATAAAATATTATGATTTTTGATTTAAGTAATTATAGGAAAATTTATAAAAAAAATTCTTTGATAGAAACAGAGGTCCCTTTAGATCCTTTCAAATTATTTCATAAATGGTTTCAAGAAGAAAAAAATATTCATAAAGTCAACGAAGAATATAATGCTATGTCGATTTCAACTATAGGAGAAGATGGAGTTCCTGAAACAAGGATAGTTTTGCTGAAAATGTATTCTGAAGAGGGATTTATTTTTTATACAAATTATCGGAGCCTTAAAGGTAGATCCATTCAAAAAAGACCAAAAGTATGTATATCTTTCTATTGGCCAAATACAGAAAGGCAAATTCTCATTAAAGGAAATGTGATGAAATTATCAAAAAATCAATCAGATGAATATTTTTCTAAAAGACCTATAGAAAATCAAGTAGGATGTTGGGCTTCTAAACAAAGTACTGTTGTTTTATCTAAACAACATTTATTGATTCAATATCGAAAGTGGAGTTCTTTCTTTAAAAAAAATATAATAAAACGTCCTTTTGATTGGGGGGGATATATCGTAAAACCCTATAAAATGGAGTTTTGGCAAGGACAACCGAATCGACTTCATGATAGATTGGTTTACAGTTTAACTAAAACTAATAAATGGAATCTGTATAGATTATCTCCCTGACTAAAAAGGAAGAAAAAAATAGAAGATAAAGTAGTGTAGCACTTTTATCTTCTATGGAAAAAATAAAATTACAAATTTGTTAATTCTGCGCCTATTTTGAATTTAGCGACCTTTTTTCCTGGAATGAAAATTTTTTTTCCTGTTCTAGGATTAACCCCATTTCTTGGATTTCTTTCTACAACAGAAAAGGTACCAAATCCAACTAAGGTAACCTTATTTCCTTTTTTTAGGGATTCAATAACCGTTTCAATAAATGCATCCGTAACGTTTTTTGCTTTTATTTTCGTCATCCCTGTTTTTTCAGCTATTGAATTCACCAATTCTGTTTTGTTCATGAAATATATATTGAATTAACTATAAAACATTTATTTACTCAGATAACAAATATAAAAGATTTATTATGGATAAAACGCCTTATGTAGTAAAAAAAAATACTTGTTATCGAACAAAAAGATTTTTTCTTATTTGTATTCCGTTAATTAAGTTTTTTATATTCATTTTTTTTTTCCCTTCTATTTGTCCTTCAATCACAGATATAAATCCTTCTTTTACAGAAATTTTCATTTCACAGGAAGAAAGGATGACTAATCCAATTGGAAAATTGTGTACTTTTCGTATTTTTTTTACAAAGAAAATTTTGAATCTTACAAATTTATTTTTATGAAAAAATAATGTTGTCCATGCTGATGGATGAGGACTAAGTCCTCTTATCTTATTATAAATAAAATCTATAGAATTTTCCTTCCAATGAATTTTACAATCTATAGGAGATATTTTTGGGGCATATTTTAATAAGGAAGAACTTATGATTTTTTGCGGAATAGGTTTAATTTTTTTTTGTAAAATTCCTTCTAATGTTTTTCTAACTATAGATCCACTAATCTTTTTTAATTTATCTTCAAGTTCTCCAGCCGTTTCATCTTTTTTTACCTCTACTTCTTTTTGCAAAAGAATATTTCCAGAATCTACTTGATTAGAAATAAAAAAAGTAGTTAATCCAGTTTTTTTTTCTCCATTGAGAATAACCCAATTTATAGGGGCAGCTCCTTTATATTGAGGAAGAAGTGAGGCATGTAAATTAAAAGTCCCCATTTTTGGATAAGACCAAATTTCTATAGGTAAAATTCTAAAAGAAACAACAATTTGTATATCTGCTTTCCACATTGTAAAATTTCTCAAAAAAGAATAATCCAAAAGATTTTTTGGTTGTAAAAGAGGAATATGATTTTCTAAAGCATATTCTTTGATAGGAAAAGAATTTTTTTTTTTAAAAAATGGAGGATCAGGAGTCGTGATTATTCCTACAATATTATATTTTCGAGTATATAATTCTTTCAAAGAGAAGAAAGAAAAAGGAGTAGAACCTATAAATACAATTCTAGGAAATTTTTTCATCTTATATATGTTTAAAATAATATCAAATTATTTGTAATTTAAATACACTAATTTTATCTTGTATGTGAAAAAGTTTATTGATTTTTGAAAATCAAATAAATGTCATTTCTTTGCAAAAAAATTTTTGGGATTTTTTTAATATAATTCATATATGTATTGGACTTTAGAATTAGCTTCTCATTTAGAAGATGCCCCTTGGCCAGCAACAAAAGAGGAATTAATTGATTTTGCTATTCGCACTGGCGCTCCATTAGAAGTCGTGGAAAATCTTCAACAATTAGAAAATGGAGAAGGAGAAGTTTTTGAATCCATAGAAGATATATGGGCGGATTATCCACGTGATGACGAAGATTTTTATTGGAATAGAGATGAATATGAACTTTAATTATCTGTTTATATTTTAATCATAGTATTTAATGAGTTTTTTTAAAAAAATATTAAAAAATTTATTGGGAAATAAAAATGAGAGAGATCTTCAAGAAGTAAAAAAATTCATCATTCATATAAAAGAAGAAGAAAAAAAAATATCTTTTTTACCAGATGATGAATTAAGGAATAGCACTAAAAAATTTAAAGAGATCATAAAAGAGGCTACAAAAAAATTTTATGAAAAGGAAAAATATTTCATTAAAAAAATAAAGGAAAAATCTTATTCTATAAGTACTTTAGAGGAAATTTACTTGAAAATAGAAAAACTGCGAGAAGAATGTTACAATACGGAAAAAGAAGTCTTGATGAATCTTTTATCCAAAGCTTTTGCAGTTATTAAGGAAACAGCTAAACGTTTTAAAGAAAAAAAGCAACTTATAGTCAAGTCTACTCTTTTTGACAAGGAATTGTCAAAAAAAAAATCTTATGTTTTATTGCAAAATGATAAGGCGATCTGGAAGAATAAATGGGACGCATATGGAAAATCTATCATATGGGATATGGTTCATTATGATGTTCAATTAATGGGAGGAGTAGTTTTACATCAAGGAAAAATAGCGGAAATGGCAACTGGAGAAGGAAAAACATTTGTGGCTACTTTATCTGCTTATTTAAATGCTCTATCTGGAAGGGGAGTTCACATTGTTACAGTAAACAATTATTTATCTAAAAGAGATGCTAATTGGATGGCTCCTTTAATGGAATTTCATGGATTAAGAGTGGATTGTATTGATAATTATCCATCTTCTAATGGATATATGCGTAAAAAAGCTTACCAAGCGGATATTACTTATGGAACTAATAATGAATTTGGTTTTGATTATTTACGTGATAATATGGCTTGTTCTAAAGAAGAATTAGTTCAAAGGGATTTGAATTATGCTATTATAGATGAAATTGATTCTGTTTTAATAGATGAAGCACGTACTCCTTTAGTGATATCAGGACCAGTTCACCCTCATAAAGATAATAAAGAGGAATTTAAATTATTAAAGGATAAAGTAGAAAAAATTGTTAATCAACAAAATATAGAAATTACAAAATTTTTTCAAGAATCTAAAAATTTAATTAAATCTGGAGAAAAAAAATTAGGTGGTTTTAAACTTTTTCAGGCTTACCGTGGTTTACCAAAAAAAAAATCATTGATTAAATTCTTAAGTGAAGATAAAATACGTTTGCTTTTACAAAAAGTGGAAAGTCAATATTTACAAGATAATGGTAGAGATATGCATAAAGTAGATCAAGATCTTTATTTTGTCATTGATGAAAAAAATAATACTGTAGAATTAACAGATAAAGGAATTGAATTTCTATCTAAAAATGTAGAAGATGTAGGTTTTTTTGTCTTACCTGATATTAATGTGGAAATTACTGAATTAGAAAAAGAAAATCACTCAAAAGAGAAAGAAACAAAAGAAAAAGAAAATCTTTTAAAAAATTTTACTGTCAAATTACAACGTATACATACTGTTAATCAACTTCTTAAAGCTTATACGTTATTTGAAAGAGATATAGATTATGTAGTTATGGATGGAAAAGTGAAAATTGTGGATGAACAAACTGGTCGGATTATGGAAGGAAGACGTTATTCAGATGGTCTTCACCAAGCTATTGAAGCTAAAGAAAAAGTAAAAATAGAATCTTCTAGTCAAACTTTTGCTACCATAACTTTACAAAATTATTTTAGAATGTATAAAAAAATTTCTGGAATGACTGGAACTGCAGAAACAGAAGCTGGAGAATTTTGGCATATCTATAAATTAGACGTAGTAGTCATTCCTACACATAAAACTATGCAAAGACAGGATTTACAAGATCTAGTTTTCAAAACAAAACGTGAAAAGTATAACGCAATTATAGAAAAAATTATTCATTTATCTAAATATGAACAACGTCCTGTTCTTGTTGGAACCACATCTGTTGAAGTTTCTGAATTTCTTAGCAGAGCTTTAAAATTTAGGAAAATAGCACATAATGTTTTAAATGCTAAATTACATGATAAAGAAGCGGAAATTATAGAGAAAGCAGGACTCCCTGGATCAGTCACTATAGCAACCAATATGGCAGGAAGAGGGACGGATATAAAGCTTTCGAATGAAGTCGTAAAATATGGAGGTTTAGCTGTTTTAGGTACGGAAAGACATGATTCTAGAAGGGTAGATAATCAATTAAGAGGACGTTCTGGACGTCAAGGGGATCCAGGCTCTTCTCAGTTTTATGTATCGCTAGAAGATAATTTAATTCGTTTATTTCTTGATTCAGAAAGACTTTCTAAATTAATGGATCGTTTCGGACATAAAGAAGGAGATATTATTCAACATCCTTTATTAACAAAATCTATAGAAAGAGCACAAAAAAAAATAGAAGATAATAACTTTAGTATACGTAAACGTTTGCTAGATTATGATGATGTTATTAATAAACAGCGAGAATTTATTTATAAAAAACGTAGAAATGCTTTATGTGGAGAAGAGTTAAGTTTAGATATTTCTAATATGATCTATGTTTTATTAGACAATATGATATTGTTGAACAAATCTTTGAATGATTTTAAAAATTTGGAATATGAATTCATTCAAACTTTTGGACTTGTATTTCCTATAAAAGAGAGTGAATTTTTTTCTTATAAAGAACGTGATTGTATCAATTATCTTCATGATCTTATTATAGATTTTTATGAGAAAAAAAAAGAAAGAATAGCTTTTAAAGAAATTATTCCTGTTATATCTCATATAATAGAGAAGGACGAAACTGATTATCAAATTCAGGTTATGTTTACGGATGGAATCAACAATATTAGTTCTGTATCAAGCTTAAAAGAAATTTATGATAGTCGTGGATTATCATTGTTCTCTATATTTGAAAAAAAAACTATATTGTGTTTTTTAGATGAAAAATGGAAAGAACATTTACGAGAAATGGATAGTTTGCGATATTCAGTGCAAAATGCAGTTTTTGAACAAAAAGATCCTCTGATTGTTTATAAGCAAAATGCTTTTAATTTATTTCAAGAAAGAGTTTATGAAATTAACAAACAGGTAATTTCTTTTTTGCTGAAGTCTATTATAATGAAAAGTGATATTTTATGTATTCCAAATCATCCTAGAATGATAGATCCTTTTTTGAAAGGAAAAAATGGGAAAAAATTAGGAAGAAATAATAGAATTAATATCCGTCATCTAATTACAGGAGAAACTAAAAACATAAAATTTAAACAAGTGGATTTTTTTTTAGAAAAGGGAGAATGGATCATAGAAGACGATCTTTTTTAGAATACGATTGTGTTAACTAACCATAAAACGTATATTCTTTATTATAGTTTTTATCATAGTTATTTGTTATCTAGGAATTAGTTTATGGGCTATAAGAAAAAGCTATGATAATATTGAAAAAATTCCATATAATACATTTGGAGTCGTTTTAGGTACTTCTAAGTATTTGCATGGAGGGGGATTAAATGCTTATTTTAAATATAGGATAGATGCCGCTTGTTTTCTGTTTTATCAGAAAAAAATTCGTTATATTATCGTAAGTGGAGATAATAGAGAAAAGAATTATAATGAACCAAAAATGATGAAAAAAGAATTAATAAGTAAGGGAATCCCCGATTATTTTATATATGAAGATTTTTCTGGAATCAGCACTATACATTCTGTATTAAGAGTCTATAAAGTTTTTAATCAAAAAAAGTTTACTATAATTTCTCAAAGATTTCATAATGAAAGAGCCATATTCATTGGAAATTGTTTCGGTTTAGATGTCATAGGTTTTAACGCTAAAAGTCTCTCTTTTGATTGTAAAACACAATTTAGAGAAATCTTAGCTAGAATCAAAGCTATATGGGATATTTTTTTATCTTTAAAATCAAGAAAGATAGGATAAATATTTTTTCAAAATTTTTGCATTTTTAGATTTTTGAGTATTTATTTCTAGTAGACAAGGAACATCCGATTTATTCCAAAAAATATTTAAACTCTTTTTCAAAGAGAATTTATTGGATATTCTTTCATATTTCCAATTATGCATTTCACAAATTTTTTCTGCAGTAAAAAGATGTTTTGTTTCAAAAAAATTGAATATTTTTTCAGGAATTTTATATTCTGAAATAGATCTAAAAATACTACCTCCTCCATTGTTAATAAGTATAAGTCGAAAATTATTTGGAATATAATTATTCCATAAGGCATTACTATCGTAAAAAAAACTTATGTCTCCGATAATTAAAGTTACCTTTTTTTTGCTACTAACCGCATAACCTATCGCAGTAGAAACACTTCCTTCTATCCCAGAAGTTCCTCTATTACAATAAGATTTTATGGAGGGGTTTTTTTTCTCAAAAAGTTGATAATATCTTATTATCGTGCTATTTCCTAATTGTAAAACTGAATGATTAGGAATAGATTTGAATATGCAAAATAAAACTTTGAGATCTGAAAAACTTTTCTCCTTTTTTAAAAAAGAGTCATTCTTTTTTCTTCTACATTTTTTCAATTTTTCCCATTTATATCGATAATCCGATGATTTTAAACTTTCTAAACTGTAAAAATGAAATATTTTGAAAAAAAATTCTGGTTCTATAGGCCAATAGGTGGTTAGTCTATAATAGGTATCTGGGTAATTATTTACATCATTATTTTCTCCTATGTGCCAATGATACTTAGGAGGTTTTTTTCTTAAAAAATACTTTATTTTTTTGGATATAATATTTCCACCAATAGTTAATAAAATGTGAGGTTTTAAATTTATCCATTCAGTATCTTTCATACTGAAAAGTAGTTGATCTATACAGGAGAAAAAAAATTTTCCGTACACATGAGATGTAGTTTCCGTGAAAATAACTATGGAAGGATCTTTACTTAATTTATTTAAAATTTTTTCTAATTTTTTTCCTGTATTATTATATAAACCTAGCAAAATCATTTTTTTTTTAGATTTTTTCCATATCTGTTTTTCTTTTTGATAATATTTAGGTTTTTCAATACAATTTTTTACAGGAAAAGTATTGATAATTTTAGGTTTTACGTGTAAAAATTCAGTGGTTTCATAAAGAGGTTCTGAAAATGGAATATTAATATGTATCGGTTTTTTTTTTTCGATACATTTATTAATAGATTCATTGATTAATCTTTCATTATACCATAATCCTAATTTTGATTCATCTTCTGTTAATTGAATAGATAATTCTACATGGTTTTGAAAAATATTTTCTTGATGAATGGTTTGTCCTTCTAGAATATTTATAATTTCTTTAGGACGATCTGCTGTAAGAAAAATAAGTGGAATATTTTGATAAAAAGCTTCTGTCACTGAAGGATAATAATTAACAACAGCAGATCCAGAAGTACAACTAAGAACTACTGGATTCTTTATTTTTTGAGCTATTCCTAAAGCAAAAAAACCTGCACAACGTTCATCTACAATACTATAAGTTTTAAAGTCTTTATGTTGTGTGAAGTGAATAATTATTGGAGCGTTTCTAGAACCTGGAGAGATTATTATATGAAATATGGATTTAGCTTTTAGGATTTCTCCTAAACTTTGTACAATCTTTTTATTTGAGTACATTTAAATTAAATTAGTCCTCCATTAACATTTAAAACAGATCCAGTTATGTAATTGGATAAATCCGAGGCTAGAAATAGAGTACAGTTAGCCACATCTTGAGGAATTCCCGGTCTTTTTAATGGAATATTCTTTATCCAATTTTCTTTTGTTTTTTGAGAAAAAAAAGAATTCATTTTCGTAGAAATATATCCAGGAGCAATGGCATTACAACGTATGTTTTTTTTTCCTAATTCCTTAGCTATAGATTTAGTAAAACCAATAATTCCAGCTTTGGATGTCGCATAATTAGTTTGTCCAGAGTTTCCTGTTATTCCTATAACGGAACTCATATTAATGATGCTTCCATTTTTTTGTTTGATCATAGGAAATATGACATATTTAGTCAGATGAAAAACAGAATAAATATTAGTACGAATAACTGTATCCCAATTTTTTTCAGACATTCTAAATAAAAAATTATCTCTTATAATTCCAGCATTATTGACTAATATATCTATACTTCCAAATTTGTCTATAACTCTTTGAACAAAGGTTTTAGAAGAATTTAAATCTTTTAGGTCTATTTCGTAAGCTTCTGCAGAATTTTCTAATTCTTTCACTAATTTTTTAGCGTTTTTTTTTGATGAAAAGTATGTAAAAATAACATAGGCTCCATGTTTTACAAATGTTTTCACTATAGATTTTCCTATATCTCCTGAACCACCTGTAACTATGGCTATTTTTCCATCTAGAAGTTTCATATTTTCTTTTTTTTTCTAATCTTATCTACCAATTGAAGTACAAGATCTAACTGTTTTTCAACATTAAGAAATGTATTATCTATTTCTACGGAATCTATAGGTTTTTGAAGTGGAGAAACTTTACGAGAAATGTCCATCATATCTCTATGAAAAATGTTTCTTCGTATTTCTTCATAAGAAACTTTTTTTCCTTTTTTTTGAAAATCTTGATATCTTCTATGAGCGCGAACATTTATAGATCCTTTCATAAATATTTTTAATTCTGAATGAGGAAAAATTCTATACCCCATGTCTCTTCCTTCCATAATAACCCCTTTTTGATTCCCAAATTTTTTTTGGATTTCTGATAATTTTTCCCGAATTTCTGGAATTCTTGCGATGAAACTGACTTTATCTGTCACTTCTATTGACTTAATTTCAGATTGAACGTTTTCTTGATTTAAAAAAATTTCTGTCTGATTCAATTTTTTATTCCATTTAAATTGGAAATTTATATTATTCAAAATAGGTATAAAATTTTTGACATTCCATAAATCACTGTTGAAAATTTTTTTTCTAATAGCTAACAAAGTAATACTTCTATACATAGCTCCAGTATCTATATGGGAGTATGATAATTTCTTAGAAAGCGCTTGAGATAAAGTACTTTTTCCAGAAGAAGAATATCCATCTATAGTTATGATCATTTTTTGATTCATGATTGATAAGTTATTAATTCATATTTGTATGACAATAGTTTATAATAAAGTTTAACGACTAAAAAATCTGTAGAAAATTCTCGTTCATTTGGTAAAAGTTCTACAATATCAAAACCTATAATTTTTTTCTTTTGAAAAACCATTTTCAAAAATTTTAAAGTTGTGTACCAAGATAAACCTCCTGGTTCTGGAGTTCCTGTAGAAGGCGCTATGCTTGGATCAAGAACATCTATATCTATGCTTAAAAATACATTTTCAGATAGTCTTTTAATAGCTTTTTTCATCCATAAATCATTTTGATAAATTTCATGAAAATAAAAGATGTTCCCATTTTGGATGTACGATTTTTCTGAAATATCCATACTTCGAATTCCTATCTGTATTACAGGATATTTTGTAGAGGCTTCATGCATAGAACATGCATGATTATAAGGATCTCCATTATAGATAGGACGTAAATCTGCATGTGCATCCATATGAAGAATACTCATATTAGTATATTTTTCTCCAAAAGCTCTGATACTTCCTATGGAAATGGAATGTTCTCCACCAATGAAAGTAATAAATTTTTCTTTTAAAAGATACTTTTTAGTAACATTATAAACTTTTTTTACCATTTCTCTGGAAGAAATTGAAGAATTTACAAAAGGGTTAACAAGAAAAATTCCTCTTTTGTATACTTCAGAATTAGTTTCTATATCATATAATTCCATATGTTCTGAGGCATCTAAAAAAGCTTTAGGTCCTTTTTTAGATCCTTTTTTCCATGTCCCTGTATAATCGTATGGAACAGGAATAAGGATTATTTGAGATGTTTTAAGAGTTGCATATTTTATAGGAATTTTTGCGAATGTTTTTTTTTTCATAATATTTTTATTAATCACCTTAATAACCTAAGATTTTCAATATTTCTTCAGGATTTTGAGAATGACGAAATATTTTATATACTAATTTTTTTTGATCATCATGATCAATTAAAATATGAATAGGTTGTGGGATTAAACAGTGGTGGACTCCTCCATATCCACTGATGGTATCTTGATAGGCTCCAGTATGAAAAAAACCAATATAAAGTGGAGGATTTTCTCGAAAAAGAGGAAGATATATGGCGTTCATATGCTGTTCAGAATTATAATAATCGTCACTATCACACGTTAAACCTCCTAAAAAAACTCTTTCATAAGAATCATTCCAACGGTTTATAGCCATCATAATAAATCTCCGACTAATAGCCCAAGTATCAGGAAGAGTCGTCATAAAAGAACTATCTATCATATTCCATTTTTCTCTATCATTTTGCCTTTTTTGACTAAGTATTCTATAAATAATTCCTCCACTTTCTCCAACTGTATAAGCTCCAAATTCTGTGTATATGTGAGGTTCTGAAATATTTTCTTCTTGGCAAAATTTTTTTATTTGATAAACGATTTCATTAGTCATGTATTCATAATCATACTTGAACGACATAGAGGTTTTAATAGGGAACCCCCCTCCTATATTTAAAATATCTAACTCTGGAGCAATTTTTTTTAATTTAGCGTAAATATGTAAACATTTAAAAAGTTCATTCCAGTAATAAGCCGTATCTTTAATTCCCGTATTTATAAAAAAGTGTAGCATTTTTAGTTCCACTTTTGGATTGTTTTTTATTTTATTCAAGTAAAAAACAATGATGTCTTTATATCCTATTCCTAAACGGGAGGTATAGAATTCAAATTTTGGTTCTTCCTCAGAGGCAATTCGAATTCCTAATTTAAATGGATAATGGATAAAAAAACTCAATTTTTCCAATTCATCGGAATTATCCAATATAGGAATAGTGTTATAAAAACCATTATTAATCAAATATGATATATTTTCTATGTAATTATGAGTTTTAAACCCATTGCAAATAACTTCAATATCTTTATTTGTTTTTCCTTTTTTATAAAGATTTTTTACAATTTCTATATCATAAGCATATGAAGTTTCAATACTAATATTGTTTTTTAATGCTTCTTCTAATACAAAAGAAAAATGAGAGCTTTTTGTGCAATAACAATAAGTATATTTATTATTATAATTATTAGAATGAATCGCCTTTTCAAACCATTTTCTAGCCTTTTGTATGTTTTTAGATATTTTTGGTAAATAAGTAAACTTTAATGGAGTTCCATATTTTTGAATCATCTCCATGAGTGGAATTCCATGAAATTCTAGAAGATTATTTTTTAGAGAAAATTCCTCGGTAGGAAAATCAAAAGTTTGATCGATAAGATCTGCATAGAGAATTTTCATTTAAAGAAAAATTAATTTTATGGTTAAATAAAAATAGGGTTTAAAAATTTTTAATTTTTTCATTCTTTTTCCTTTTTTTCTATTTTTTTATTGTATACCAAAAATTTTTTCAAGAAAATATCTATTTCTCCATTCATTACAGAATGGATTTTTTTAGTTTCATAACCTGTTCGTAAGTCCTTGACTAATTTATAAGGATGCATGATATAATTTCGAATCTGAGATCCCCATTCAATTTTTTTTTTACTGGATTCTATTTTGTTTTTTTTTTCATTTTTTTTTGAAATTTCTATTTCAAACAATCTAGACTTTAATAAATGCAATGCTTTTTGTCTATTTTGCATTTGCGAACGGGTCTCTGTATTTTCAATAATAATTCCCGTAGGATGATGACGTAATCTGACTCCAGTTTCCACTTTATTGACGTTTTGTCCTCCAGATCCACTAGAACGAAATGTTTCCCATTGAATATCAGATATGTTAATGTTTATATTTATGTCTTTATCTACTAAAGGATATACATAAACCGAAGAAAAAGAAGTATGACGTTTTGAATTATTATCAAATGGAGATAAACGTATTAATCTATGAACTCCATTTTCTCCTTTTAAATATCCAAAAGCATATAATCCATCTAATTCTAAAGTTACAGATTTGATTCCTGTGATATCTCCAGGAATATGATGAATGTTTTTTACAGAAAATTTATTTTTTTCAGCCCACATAATATACATTCTCATTAACATAGAAGTCCAATCACAACTTTCAGTTCCTCCTGCTCCAGAGGAAATTTGCAATATAGCGTTCAAAATATCTTCTTCTTCCGAAAGAAGATTTTTAAATTCTATATTTGACAAAAGTTTTTCTGTTTTATGGAATTGAATTTTAACCTCTTTTTCTAAATCTTCTTCTTTAGATAAAGAGAATAAAATTTCCAATTCTTCTAAAGCGTTTTTTAATTCAAAAAAATCTTTTATGCATGTTTTCATAGCATGCAAACGTTTTGTAAAATTTTTAGCTTTTTGACAGTTCTTCCAAAAATTTGGATTTAAAATTTTTTTTTCTTCTTTCTCAAGAAATTCTTGAATTTGATCTATGTTTAGAACCTCCTGAAGGTTATTAATTTTTTCTGAAATAAATTGAATATCTTCATTTTTTATCATGATACGAAAATCAATATTTTCGTAACTAAAAAATAGTTACATCTAAGTTAGAACACTTATTTTCTATTAATTCTTGAATTTTTTGTAAATTCTGGAAAAACTTAATTCATCCAGAAATATATGGAACTAATTTTCTATTAAAAATTCAACTTTTATTATGAATTTCAATAATAAATTTACTATAAAAACTCAAGAAATAATACAAGAAGCACAAAACATTGCTTTAAAAAATAATCAACCTTCAATTGAAAATGCACATATTTTAAAATCTCTTTTAGAAAAAGAAGAAAGTTTCATTCCTTTTTTTCTAAAAAAATTAAATATTAACCATCAAACACTTATGATCGGTTTGGATCGAATTATATCTTTTTATCCTAAAGTAGTAAGTGGAACAGTAACTCAACAACATTTAAGTCATTCAGTGACAAAAATGTTCAATATAGCAGAAAATTATGCTAAAACATTAAAAGATGAATTTATTTCTGTTGAACATATTTTTTATGGAATTTTTATGACTTCGGATGCTACTTCTAAATTCCTAAAAGATCAAGGAATTACAGAATTTAAGATCAAAATTTCGATTGAAAATATTAGAAAAAAAAGCGGAAATATTATTTCTCAAACAGCAGAAAATACTTATAATGCTTTAAATAAATATGCAAAAAATCTTAATGAATGGGCATCTAAAGGAAAATTAGATCCTGTTATTGGACGTGATGAAGAAATTCGTCGAGTTTTACAAATTTTATCCAGAAGAACTAAAAATAATCCTATCTTAATTGGAGAACCAGGAGTAGGGAAAACCGCTATAGCTGAAGGATTAGCTCATCGGATTATTAATGGAGATATTCCAGATAATTTAAAAGATAAAAAAGTTTTTTCATTGGATATGGCTTCTCTCATTGCAGGAGCTAAATATAAAGGAGAATTTGAAGAACGTCTTAAATCTGTTGTAAAAGAAGTAACTTTTTCAGATGGAGAAATTATTTTATTTATTGATGAAATACATACTTTGGTAGGTGCTGGAGGTGGAGAAGGAGCCATGGATGCTGCAAATATTCTAAAACCTGCATTGGCGAGAGGAGAACTTCGTGCTATAGGAGCAACGACTTTAAATGAATACCAAAAATATTTTAAAATAGATAAAGCTTTAGAAAGAAGATTTCAGCAAGTATATGTAGATGAGCCTTCAGTCACTGATGCTATATCCATATTACGTGGAATTAAAGAAAAATATGAAAGTCATCATAAAGTGAGAATTAAAGATGAATCTATTATTTCAGCCGTAGAATTGTCTCAGCGTTATATTAATGAACGTTTTTTACCGGATAAAGCTATTGATCTTATTGATGAAGCCGCTTCAAAAATTAGAATGGAGATTAATTCTAAACCAGAAGAATTGGATGTTTTGCATAGGAAAATTATGCAAATGGAAATACAGATAGAAGCCATCAAAAGAGAAAAAGATGAAAAACAATTGGTTCTTTTAAAAAAAGAATTAGCAAAATTGAATGAAGAAAGAATGCGATTACAAGTTCAATGGAAAAAAGAAAAGGATTTAGTTGAAGGAATCCAAAAGGCTAAGGAAAGAATAGAAAATTTCAAATTTGAAGCAGAACAAGCAGAAAGATCTGGAGACTATGGAAAGGTGGCGGAACTAAGGTATGGAAAGATTAAAGAAGAAGAAAATAAAGTCAAATCTTTTGAAATAGAATTAAAAAAGCAGGAGAATAAAGGAAAAAAAATGATTCAAGAAGAAGTTTCTAAAGAAGATATAGCTCAGGTAGTATCTAAGTGGACTGGAATTCCAATTACTAAAATGTTGAAAAGTGAAAGGGAAAAATTACTTTTTTTAGAAAAAGAATTACATAAAAGGGTTATAGGTCAAAATGAGGCCATTCAATCTATTGCAGATGCAATAAGACGTTCTAGAGCAGGCCTTCAAGATGAAAAAAGGCCCATAGGTTCTTTTCTTTTTATGGGGGGGACCGGTGTGGGTAAAACAGAATTAGCCAAAACATTAGCCGAATATCTGTTTGATAACGAAAATAACATGGTCCGTATAGATATGAGTGAGTATATGGAACGTCATTCTATAAGCCGACTTATTGGAGCTCCTCCTGGATACATTGGATATGAAGAAAGTGGACAATTAACAGAAGCCATACGTAGACGTCCTTACAGCGTTATTCTCTTAGATGAAATAGAAAAAGCTCATTCAGATATATTTAATATTCTTTTACAAATTTTAGATGATGGAAGATTAACAGATAATAAAGGTCGTACTGTCAATTTTACCAATACAATTATTATCATGACTTCCAATATAGGATCAGATATTATTCAGGAAAATTTAGACACGGAAATATCTATCAATAGAATGGAAACAACAAAAAATACTTTGATAGACTTGTTAAAGAATATAGTGAGACCAGAATTTATTAATAGAATTGATGAAATCATTTTATTTAAACCTATTTCTAGAAAAGAGATTAAAGAAATCGTCAAATTACAAATGAAAAAATTTGCTAATTTATTATCTCATAAAAATATTCATATAGAAGCAACTAATGAAGCTATAGATTATTTATCAGAAAAAGGTTATGATCCACATTTTGGAGCAAGACCCTTAAAAAGGGTTATTCAACACGATATCCTCAACAATCTTTCTAAAGAAATATTGAAAGGAAAAATACATGATAACAATAGAATATTAGTGGATTTTTTTAAAGAACAAGGAATTGTATTTAGACAATCTGATTCTGTGAATGTGCAAAGAAAAATTAATACATAAATCTGGTTTTGTAAACATTATAGGATTTCCTAATGTAGGAAAATCTACATTAATGAATTCTCTTGTAGGAGAAAATCTTTCTATCATTACACATAAACCACAAACAACTCGTCATAGAATAGTAGGAATAGTGGATAAATATAATGCGCAAATTATTTTTTCTGATACTCCTGGGTTGATGATAAAAACCCCATTCTTTATGCAAAGAATCATGATGAAATATATAGAAGAATCATTCATATCCTCTGATATTGTTTTGTTTACAACAGAAATAGGAAAATTTTTTATTTCCGATAAATATTTTTCTATTTTGAATTCTCTGAAAAATATAAAAAAAAATAAACCTTTTCTTATCTTAATCAATAAAATAGATAAAATTGGAGTAGAATGTGATGAAAAAATATTATATAAGACAATCAATTATTGGCATAGAATTTTTCCTCATTCAGAAATATTACCAATATCTGCATTGAAAGATATCAATCAAGATTTATTAATGGATAAGATTTTAGATTTATTATCGGAACATCCTCCTTATTATCCTAAGGGGGTCTTGACTGATAGATCAAAACGGTTTTTTGTGAATGAAATAATTAGAGAAAAAATATTTCTTCTTTATAAAAAAGAAATTCCTTATTCTGTAGAAGTTTTCACAGAAAAATTTAAGGAAAATGAAATGTTTCTACATATATTTTCTTCTATCTATGTAGAAAGGAATTCTCAAAAAGGTATTCTAATTGGAAAAAAAGGGAATTATATAAATAAATTAGGAGCTTTATCTATAAAAGGAATAGAAAAATTTTTTAGGAAAAAGGTTTGGCTAAAATTAAATGTAAAAATATGCAAAAATTTGCGTTCTGATTACAAAATATTAAAAAGATTTGGATATTAAATTTATTCAACTTTGATAATAAAAAAGTTTTTTTTTCCAAATTGAAATAAAATATATTTTTTTCCTATTAAGTTTTCTTTTTGAAGAAGAATATTTTTTTTGACGAGTTTTTTGTTGATAGAAATGGAATTTAAATTCAAAGCACGATTTGCTTCACTTTTTGAAGAAAAAAGACTGCTTTTTTTCAAAACGTCTAATAAAGAAACTCCTTCTTCAAATTCTTGATAAGAAAGTTTCATATGTGGAATATTCTCATATATAGAGAACAATATTTTTTCATCTAAAGTAAGTAAGAGGTCCTTGATATACTTTTTACAAAATAAAACATGCGATATTTTAACTACTTCTTCATAAGCTTTCTTTCCATGAACCCATTGAGTGATTTCTTCCGCTACTCTTTTTTGTAAAAATCTTTTTTCAGGATTTTCTCTATGTTTTAAAATCAAAGATTCTATTTTTTCTCTTGAAAAAAAAGTATAAATCTTAATAAATTTTTCAATTTCTTTATCTGAAACATTCATCCAAAATTGATAAAATTTGTATGGAGTAGTACGTTTTCTATCTAACCAGATATTTTCTCCTTTTTCACTTTTTCCAAACTTGATGCCATCAGATTTTGTCACTAAAGGAAATGTTATTCCATATGCTTTTTTTCCTGTTTTTTTTTTAATCAACTCTATTCCAGTAGTAATATTCCCCCATTGATCGGATCCACCTATTTGAAGTAGACAGTCTTTTTCTTGATTTAAATAAAGAAAATCATATCCTTGTATAAGAGAATAAGAAAATTCCGTAAAAGACATTCCGTTTTTTTTATTGTTATAAATTCTTTTTTTTACAGAATCTTTAGACATCATGTAATTTATAGGAAAGTGTTTTCCTACATTTCGTAAAAAATCTAAAAGGGATATTTTTTTTATCCAACTAAAATTATTTAATAATTCTGTCTTTTCTAAATTTAGCAATTTAGATAGTTGTTTTTTTATAGATTCTGTATTTTTTTGTAAATCTTCTAGACTAAAAAAAACTCTTTGATTTTTTTTTTCTGACGGATCTCCTATAAGACCTGTAGCTCCTCCAATTAACACTATCGATTTATGTCCAAGTTTTTGAAAATGTATCAATATAATAATAGGAAGTAAGCTACCTAAGTGTAAAGAATCTGATGTAGGATCAAAACCTACATACATAGTAGTACGTTTTTTTAATTGTTTTTCTACGCCAGGAACTTTATTTTTTATTAATCCTCTCCAGGAGAGTTCATCAATAATGTTTTTCATGTAAAAAATTAATAAATAACATTATTTTATTTTTATGGAATTTTGTACAATTCAACGAATTTTTCCATGATGATTAAAAAAATTATACTTTATAATCTTTTAACTGTTTTTTTTTCTTGCATTCATATAGTTAGTAATTTTCTTTTTTTTGAAAAAAATTTTTCTTTGTTAAAAATATATATTTTTTTATTACCTCTCAGTAGTTTTTTTTTCTCTTTTTTGTTGTTTACCATAAAAAAAAAACCCAATATAGCTATATTTGTTTATATTGTAGGTGGAATTGTAAAGTTTTTTTTTAGTATTTTTGTATTTTTTTATTTCATCCTAGAATATTTGAATATTTTTAAGACCCTTTTGGATTTTATTTTTTCATATTTTATGATTCTTTTTTTTAGAACTTTTTTATTAATAAAGGAAATTAACTAACAATGGTTTTTTAGAAATTTTTCTTTTACAATCATCTCCACAGATTTATTTTCTATTTTAGAAGTTAACCAAGAAATAATATCTAAATACAAGAAAGTTCTTTTTTCATAAGGATGATCAGAATATTTCATGAGTCTTTCTCTCAATTTTTTGAATTGTCCTTTAATTTGATGTGGATAGACATTTCCTAAATTTTTAAAAAAATGGATAATTTTTTTTTGGACAATGTACCAATCATCCATTTGAATAAAAAATTTATATGCGGATTGAATTTTTTTGTCCATATTTTCATCTAATCCACTTTCGTAACAAGCGATTATATGTAAAAGCCTGGCAAAACATTGTAAATCTTGTCGTATATTTTTTTCTTGATTTTCCATAATTTTTAATAAATATAAAATAGCATTTTGATTATCTCCACTTCCAAAATATAAACAAGAAATTTTATAATAAAGGACCATGATATAATGAGAATCCAAACGATTAGAAATTTTATGAAAATCTTTTAATAATGGAGGGATCACTTTTTTCACTCCTTCTGAAAAAGTCCCTTCCATATAATGTTTATTGATACGATTAGTATATTTATACATGAAAATTAATATTCTAGTGTTTCCATTTAAAATTATTTTTTCATTTTGAATTTCCTTTTCAAACTGTTCTAAAACTTTAGTGAATTTAGAATAATGATTTAAATAAAATAAAGTATCTAACAAATAATGATATCCTTTCAGATAGCTTACAGGAGCCATCTTTTTTGCTTTTTCATGATTTTTAAATAATTCTACCCATTTACATGATGATCTATAACACATGATAAAATCCTGTCTAATATAATGATACCAAACTTTAGCTTGATATAAAAATAATTTTTCATAAAAACTAAGTTTTTCGATATCAAATTTTGGAAGGTTAGTACGAAAGTAAGTTTCTATAAATATTTTATCTTTTTCATTTCTCACGTATCCAACTTTTAAATATAATCCGTATAATTCCAAGGAAAGACTAGATAGAGCGTCATGACATTGAATTCTTTCAATTAGTTCTTTGGATTCTACAGATAATTCTCCAGATCTAGAATAAAGACTTCTAGTTATATGTTGAGATTCTATCATTTTTTCAAATTCCACTAATTCTAAAAGAATAGTATTAGATTCATAACATCTAGCAATGATTTTTGCTTTTCCTAAAAATTTTAAACTTTGTATATACAAACCTTTGTTGTATAAAACTTTAGCAAAATCTAAATATTCACGTATTTGTAAATCGTAGTTTTCTTCAGTATGTTGTAATCGGAGACTAATTAAAATTTGCTTATATAAATGGGCTTTTATATTAGATAATTGTATTTTTCTTATAGGAGTGTTTTTCAAAATTTTTTTTTCATTATAACAATGTATTTTACTCATAATTTCAAATAGTTTTATAAACTTTGCATTTTTATTTCGTTTTATACGACCTGCATAAAGGTTAAAATTTATTTTTTCTGATTTTGATAAAGACTGAATCAATAAAAAAAGATGATCTAATTTATTATGATTTGACATTGTAATTATATTTTTTTATTTGATTTGATTGACAATAAAATATAAAATAGTTTTATCAATTAGATATTGTAAATATGTAAATTATTTGATATGATTTTCTTTTTGGAAAAAATAGTTTTGGAATTATCAAATAATCCAATGAGTATGGAAAAGAAAAGAATACAAATTTTTGATACAACACTGCGTGATGGAGAACAAGTTCCAGGATGTAAATTAAATACTAAAGAAAAAGTAAGGTTAGCTAAACAATTAGAAACTTTGGGTGTTGATGTGATTGAAGCTGGATTTCCAACTTCTAGTCCAGGAGATTATCAATCTGTAAAAGAGATTTGTAAATCTATTTCAGAACCCATTATTTGTGCATTATCTAGAGCCGTAGAAAAAGATATAGAAGTAGCTGGACACGCGTTGAAAGATGCGAAAAGAGCTAGAATCCATACTGGAATCGGAACTTCTGATTGTCATATTCGTTATAAATTTAATAGCACTCCAGAAAAAATTGTAGAAAAAGCAAAATTTTCGGTTCAATACGCAAAAAAATTCGTGGAAGATGTGGAATTTTATGCAGAAGACGCAGGGCGTACTAATAATGAATTTTTAGCAAAAATTTGTGAAACAGTTATAAAATATGGTGCTACGGTAATTAATATTCCAGATACTACAGGTTATTGTTTACCGGAAGAATATGGAAAAAAAATTCGTTTTTTGAAAGAAAATGTTAAAGGAATTCATAAAATCATATTGTCTACTCATTGTCATAATGATCTAGGATTGGCAACAGCTAATTCTTTATCTGGGATTATGAATGGGGCTCAACAAGTAGAATGTACCATTAATGGAATTGGAGAGAGAGCTGGAAACACCTCATTAGAAGAAATAGTAATGATCATTAGACAAAATTCTCATTTAAATTTATTTACAAATATAAAAACAAAGCTTATTTCCGAAACAAGTTATTTGGTATCAAAATGTACGGGAATGAAAGTTCAGCCTAATAAAGCCATTGTAGGAGTCAATGCTTTTTCTCATTCATCAGGAATTCATCAAGATGGTGTAATAAAAAAAAGAGAAACTTATGAAATTATCAATCCAGAAGATGTTGGAATTGATCAATCTTCAATTATTTTAACAGCTAGGAGTGGAAGGGCGGCTTTGGCATATCGTTATAAAAAATTGGGATATGTTTTAAGTAAAAATTCTTTGGATTTAGTTTATTCTATTTTTTTAAGTTATGCAGATAGAAAAAAAGAAATTGAAGATAAAGAATTAAAGATTATTTTAGAAAAAGCAAATATTAAGAAAAAACGCATATTACATAATAATGGTAATAATGGTAGAAGAAGAATAAATGTTGTTTAGTCATGTCAAAATCATTGTTTGATAAAATTTGGGAAACACATATAGTAAAAAAATTTGAAAATGGAGTAAATGTTCTGTATATCGATAGGCATTATATACATGAAGTCACTAGTCCTCAGGCGTTTTCAGAAATAGAAAAAAGAGAAATTCCAGTTTTTAGACCAGAAAAAATTATAGCCACGGCGGATCATAATGTTCCTACTATTAATCAACATTTACCTATTTCAGATCCTCTTTCTAAAAAACAAATAGATTTATTAATTAAAAATTGTAAAAAATTTGGAATCACGTTGTATGGATTAGGGCATAAAAATCATGGAATTGTTCATGTTCTGGGTCCAGAATTAGGTTTAACATTACCTGGAATGACTATAGTTTGTGGCGATAGTCATACTTCTACTCATGGAGCTTTTGGAAGTATAGCTTTTGGAATTGGAACTAGTCAAGTAGCCATGGTTATGGCTAGTCAATGTCTATTAGTATCTAAACCGAAACAGATGAGAATTCAATTAAAAGGGAAATCTTTGAAAAAAGGGGTGACTCCAAAAGATGTTATTTTATACATGATATCCAAGCTTGGTGTAGATATAGGAACTGGGTATTTTATAGAATATACGGGACCTATCATTAAAAATATGAGTATGGAAGGGAGAATGACTATTTGTAATATGAGTATTGAAATGGGAGCAAAAGGTGGATTAATTGCTCCAGATAAAATAACTTTTGATTATCTGAAAAATCATACTTTTTTAAAAAGAAAATATCATAAAAGACATTTGGAGTATTGGAAAACTTTAAAAACAGATGATTACGCAATTTTTGATAAAGAATATGTCCTAGATGCTGAAGAGGTTGAACCGATGATTACATTTGGAACAAACCCTGGAATGGGAATGAAAATTTATGACCGTATCCCTAAATTAACTGAATTTCAACAAAAAAAATCTTTGTCTTATATGGGATTTAAATCCGGAGAATCTCTAATTGGGAAACCCATTAATTATATTTTTATAGGAAGTTGTACAAATTCTAGGATAGAAGATCTACGATTAGTAGCTTCTGTAGTAAAAGGAAAGAAAAAAGCTAGTCATGTAACCGTTATGGTGGTTCCTGGATCGCAAAGAGTTATTCAACAGGCAAAAAAGGAAGGATTAGATCAAATTTTTAAAAATGCTGGATTTGAATTTCGTCAACCAGGATGTTCGGCTTGTTTAGGAATGAATGAGGATAAAATTCCTTTTGGAGAGTATTGTGTTTCTACGTCTAATAGAAATTTTGAAGGAAGACAAGGACCAGGTGTTCGGACCCTATTAGTAAGTCCTTTAACCGCTTCTATCATAGCGATTGAAGGAAAAATTGTAGATATTAAAAAATATGTATGATCTATGAAAAAATTTACTGTCATAACAAGCAAAGCGATTCCCTTGCCTGTGGAGGATATAGATACAGATCAAATTATCCCCGCTCGTTTTTTAAAAGAAACTAAACGTGAAGAATGTGGAAAGAATCTTTTTAGAGACTGGCGGTATTCTAACGATGGATCTTTGAAAAAAGATTTTATTTTAAATAATCCACTTTTTTCTGGAAAAATTCTTTTATCAGGAAGAAATTTTGGTTGTGGTTCTAGTCGTGAACATGCGGCTTGGGCTCTTTTTGATTATGGGTTTCAAGTAGTGATATCTAGTTTTTTTGCTGATATTTTTAAGGAAAATGCATTAAATAATGGATTACTTACTGTAGAAATATCCGAAAAATTTTTACAAAATTTATTTAATCTAGTTAATAAAAAACCGGAGACTAATATTAAAGTCGATTTAATCGAACAACTTATTACAATAATGGAAGTAGGAATTTCTGAAAAATTTTATATCCATCCATATAAAAAAAATTGTTTTATCAATGGTTATGACGATATAGATTTTTTAGTTTCTATTAAAAATGACATAGAGAATTTTGAAAAAAAAACAAATTTCTTTAAAATATGAAAAAGAATATTGTTATAATCGAAGGAGATGGGATAGGACCAGAAGTTATCAAACAAGCTATAAAAGCTTTGAATTCAATTGGGGATAAATTTCATCATGAGTTTTCTTATCAAAAAGTCTTAGCAGGTGCTAAAGCCATAGAAACGGTTGGGAATCCAATGCCAAAAGAAACTATAGATAGTTGTTTAAAATCAGATGCTGTTTTATTCGGATCTATAGGAGATCCAAAATACGATTCTTATCCAAGAGGAATGAGACCAGAAGACGGATTATTAAAACTTAGAAAAAAAATGGACTTATATTGTAACATTCGTCCTATAGTTACTTATCCAAGAGTTAATAAATCCCCTATAAAAGAAAAAAAATTAGAAGGAGTTAATTTTGTTATATATCGAGAATTAACAGGAGGAATTTACTTTGGAAAAAAAGGTCGTTCCAAAAATGGAGAAGAAGCATATGATTATTGTGTGTATTCAAAAAAAGAAATTGAACGTATTGGCGAAATGTCTTTTAAAGCAGCACGTTCTCGTAATAGAAAAATGACTTTGGTTGATAAAGCTAATGTCCTAGAGACATCTAGGTTATGGCGGGAGGTAATTCAAAAAATGGCTTTAGATTATTCTGATGTAGATTTAGAATTCTTATATATAGATAATGCAGCTATACAAATTCTTATTAATCCTAGAAAATTTGATGTAATTTTAACGGATAATATGTTTGGAGATATTTTATCAGATGAAGCCAGTATATTAACTAGTTCTTTAGGACTCCTTCCATCTGCTTCTATTGGGAATAAAAAATCATTGTTTGAACCGATACATGGATCTTATCCTCAAGCAAAAGGAAAAAATATCGCCAATCCATTAGGTTGTATACTTTCCGTATCTATGATGCTAGAATATTTTGAAATGCCTCAAGAAAAAAATCTTTTAGAAGAAGCTGTAAAAAGCTCTATCCAAGAAAAAATAAGCACTCAAGATATTATTCTAGATGAAAAAAATTCTTTTTCTACTGAAGAAGTGGGAGATTATATAGAAAATTATATTAAAAATCATTAATTTTTTTTTCTTTTATTGGAATTTTTGGATCCAAAATTTCATAAATTCTATTCATTAAATATGGTAAAAATTCTTTTATATAATTTTCATATGTAATTTGATGAAAAAAATTTATAGGAATGGTTTTTATAGAATTTTTTTTATTTTTTTCAGGTGAGACAAGAGCTATAAGTGGAGGATTTTTTTTACAACCATGAAATGGTTTCAACCATAAATACATATAAATAAATAATTGCATAATATTTCCATAATGAGGATCTTGAAAAATTTTTTCTATTTTTCTTAAAGAAATATGGATTTGATTTATTTTTGATATCCCTATTTTATAATCAAGAATACGTATAGTTCCGTCACATTCATCTATACGATCTATGATTCCGTATAAATTAACTTTTTTATTCGATCCAATATCTAATAGAGTTGACATATTGTATTCTAATTCTTTGATAAAAATTTTATGTCCTTTATAAAAGGTTTTCTCCTCCCAAGAAATAAAATTTTTTATGTAATTATTTACTATTGAATTAATTAACTGATTTTTTTCTTCTAGACTTTTTTTATTTTCTGATATTATATTTTTTATAATAGATTCATAATTCTTTTTCATTGTATCAATGCTATCTATAGTAATAAAATTTCCCTTAATAGGATGATATAAAACTTCCAAGATTTTGTGTATAATTTTTCCTATTCTTTGTTTAAGAGATGTTTTTTCTATGTTTAGTCCAAGTACTTTTTTGTAGTAAAAAAGAAGAGGATTATAATTGTACAAATGGATGGATGAAGGAGATAGACCATGAGTAGCTAGTTCATATAAACGTTGAATCATGGAATTTGTTTTTTTTATTACAATGGGAGAGATTTGAGTACTTAGAATAAGTGGATGATCTTTTCTTTCTTTTATGGAGAAGTTTGAAATCATTTCTATTTGATGAATGAAACGGCTTTTTTCTCCAGAATTTAGCTCATCAGGTTGATTTTTATATATCAAATAAATATTTTTTGAATTTTCCAAAAGATCTTGAAAATGATGAGAATAAAAATTCTCATTTTTTTGAGAACTAGATAATTTAAATTTTTTTCTAATATCATTGGGAATTAATGTTTTATAATAGTTTTCTTCTTTATTTGGGGGGATCACGCCTTCATTAACGGAAGTCATAATTGTGGTTTCAACACTTCCAAAATAAGAATCTAAAAATCCTATTAAATGAATCCCTTTTGGATTTTTCTGTATATAAGAAATTTTTTCTATTTTTATAAATTGCTGATAAACATTAAATAAGTCTTTTATTCCAAAAAAAGAACATTCTTTTTTTCTGATTAAAATTTTTATTTTTTGCATATAATTTTCTAATTCAGATAGAAATTTTAACTCTAACAGATGTTTTTTTGTATTTAGAAAAAATAAATTTTTTAATTTTCTAATAAAACTCATAAGACCAAAAAAAACTTTCTTAGCATTATGAGTTTGGATTTGAAAAATGATATTTAGATTATTATTGAATAAATATTTGTTTATATTTTCTTCTGAAATAAAATTGGAATCTTCTATCTCTAATTTTTCTATAAAAGAAAGATCCTTTTTAAGGAAAAATTTTTGGATATATCCATCTAATAAAACTCTTAGTATATCTTTTTTAGAAAATTTTTTTAATTTTTCTTTTTTTAATAATAGCTGAAAAATTGAATCTAAAGTATAATGAATCGGAAGATTTTTTAGTGGATAATCTATGGATATAGATGGATAGATTCCTGAAATTTTTTTTATAGAATGTAATAAAGGAAAAGTTAAATAGGAATCTCCTAAGACAAGAACGATCTTAGATGGTTCTTGTCTGTTTTTAATAAGTTTATCAACTAATTCTTCTACTATTTTAACTTGTTCTATTTCGTTAGAAACGCTGATGATTTTTAGATTATTTTGTGGATTATTAATCCATATTGGTTTATTCTGGATATTGATAAAAAAATCATCAGATTTTTTTATCTGTATATCGCCTATACTATGTAATTGAATAGAATCTTGATTTAATTGAATAATTTTTTTTATAAAAAGTTTTTCATATTCAGAAAGTAGATTGAATTTATAAATCAATAAGATTATTTTCACATCCGTTTCTTTGGAGAGAAATTTTTTTAAACGAGAAATAGCTATTCTAAATAGGAGCCCTTTATAACCTATTCCTTTTCTTAATAGGTCCTCTTGAAAAAGGTTGTAATATTTATAAATTTCCTCCCAAAATAGAAATTTTTTTTTTCTTTTACATCCACTTTTTCCAAAGGATTTATATGCCAGTTTTTTATTTTTTCCGTGGAAATAATGTCAGAAAAAAAACCCTCAACATTGATCAGATGAATATCTAAATCTTGAAAATCATTTAGAATATTAGGAGCCCAATTCAGAAAATTGTTCAAATTTTTCGATAAAACACTATTCTTATTTCTTAATAGAGAAAAAAAATAAAAAAGAATCTGATTTACAGAACATGGAGATAACTTTGAGATTTTCTCAATAAATTTATCCATTGTATAAATTTCAGGAAAATGACTCAAATTCGTATAGGATTTTTTTCTAATATATTCTACAATAAAGTTCTCCGATGAAACTAATAGAAATTTTTTTTTTATGCTTTTTTCTTGAAGTAACAAATGTTGAATAATTTTATCTAGTTTTTCTATCACCATAAATAATTTGGTTAAAAAAATTTTTTATATTCATTTTATCTTGACTTATTTGTCTTTTTAAGTCATGAAGTGTTTGGAATTTCATTTCATCACGAAAAATTTGAACGATTAAAATATCAATTCTTTTACCATATATATTTTGATGAAAATCAAAAATATGTACTTCTATTTTGATTTCCTTATTAACTAAGTTAATAGTAGGACATATTCCAATGTTCATCATTCCTTGATAAATTTGATTCAAGTAATTAATTTTTACAGCATACACCCCTTTTTTCGGAATCAGTTTTTTTTTATCTACTTGAACATTAGCAGTTGGAAAATTTAAGGTTCTTCCTATTCCTCTTCCTTTTATGACATATCCAGAAAGGGTATATAAATACCCTAAAGCTCTATTAGCCCATTCTATGTTCCCTTTCATAAGAGATGTTCGTATATAAGTGGAACTTATAATTTTTTTTTTTATTTTATGAGGACTGACTTGGTAAAGCTTGAATCCATAAATTTGAGAAAATTTTTTTAGTTGATGAGAAGAAGCGTCTCTGTCTCTTCCAAGATGAGAATCATATCCAGTAATAATTTGCTTAATCTTTAGTTTAGAAAACAAAATTTTTTGTAAAAAATCTTTTGTGCTTAATTTTGAAAAGTTCATAGTGAAAGGATGAATAATTAAATGTTCTATTCCAGTTTTTCGTAAATGACATATTCTTTCAGAAAGAGTATTTAAATAAAGTATTTTCTTTCCTGGATTGATAACTTCTTTGGGATGTGGATTAAAAGTCAGCAAAACGGAGCAATATTTTTCTTCTTTTTTTGCTCGAACAATTAAATTTTGAATAACTTTTTTATGTCCTCTATGAACTCCATCAAAAAAACCAAGTGTAAATACACATGGAGAAAAGGATGAAAATTCATCAATCAATGAATAAACTTTCAAAATTTTTGTCTTTTTATCTTACCTTTACAAAGATAAAGGTTTCATATGTACTACTCCTTAATACCTGGAAATCTTTTTGAAATCTTTTTTTTGAAAAAAAATTACATGGATAAAAAAAAGTTAAAAGGGAAAATCATTAAAATTGTAGGACCAGTTATTGATGTTTCATTTGAAGAGAGATCTTTTCTTCCGAAAATTTACGATGCGTTAACCGTAAAGTTATCCAAAAAAAACAAAATAGTATTAGAAGTTCAACAACATATTGGAGAATATAGTGTTCGTTGTATATCTATGGAGGCCACGGATCAAATCCCAAGAGGTCAAGAAGTAGAATTTTTAGGAGGACCGATTAGCATGCCTATAGGAGAAAGTATTAATGGACGTGTTTTTAATGTCTTAGGAGACCCTATAGATGGATTAGGAAATTTAGATAGATCTAAAGTAAGACCTATCCATAACACTGCTCCAGCATTTAAGGATTTATCTACAGATACAGAAATATTATATACAGGAATCAAAGTCATTGATTTAATAGAACCTTATCCAAAAGGAGGAAAAATTGGGTTATTTGGAGGAGCTGGGGTTGGAAAAACAGTGTTAATACAAGAATTAATTAATAATGTTGCTAAAGGACATGGAGGACGTTCAGTATTTGCGGGAGTAGGAGAAAGAACTAGAGAAGGAAATGATTTATTACGAGAAATGTTGGAATCCGGAATTATAAAATATGGGGATTCCTTTATGGAATCTATGAAAAAAGGAAGATGGGATATTTCTAAAGTAGATAAAGAAGCTTTAAAGGAGTCTAAAGCCGTTTTTGTTTTTGGACAAATGAATGAACCTCCTGGAGCAAGGGCTAGAGTAGCTTTATCTGGATTAACTTTAGCGGAATACTATAGAGATCAGAAGATTGGAGAAAAAAAAGGACAAGATGTTTTGTTTTTTATAGATAATATATTTAGGTTTACTCAAGCTGGCTCAGAGGTTTCAGCCTTGTTAGGGAGAATTCCTTCATCTGTTGGTTATCAACCGACTTTATCATCTGAAATGGGAGCGATGCAAGAGAGAATTACCTCTACTAAAAATGGGTCCATCACTTCTGTACAAGCTGTTTATGTCCCTGCAGATGATTTAACGGATCCAGCGCCTGCCATTACATTTTCACACTTAGATGCCACTACTGTTCTTTCAAGGAAAATAGCTTCTTTGGGAATTTATCCTGCTATAGATCCATTAGATTCGTCTTCTAGAATTCTATCTCCGGAGATAATAAATCAAAATCATTATGATTGCGCTTTACGTGTGAAAGAAATTTTACAAAAATACAATTCTTTACAAGATATTATTGCGATTTTAGGAGTAGAGGAACTTAGTGAAGAAGACAAATTAATAGTTTCTCGTGCTAGACGTGTTCAACGTTTTTTATCCCAACCATTTCATGTAGCAAAACAGTTTACAGGTATTGAAGGAGAATTTGTAAAAATAGAAGATACAATTAAAGGTTTTAATATGATTATGGATGGAGAATTGGATAATTTTCCTGAAATGGCTTTTAATTTAAAAGGTCCCATTGAACAAGTTATAGAAACTGGAAAAAAAATGTTATCCTAATAAATCTTTGTTTCCATGCAAGTAAAAATTATCAATTTAGAAAAAATCTTTTATCAAAATAAAGTTGTATCTATTGTAGCTCCTGGATTAAATGGTTATTTTCAAATATTAGAAAATCACGCTCCATTTATTTCTATATTAAAAGACGGAGTATTAAAATTGAAACCTATCTATGATAGAAAAGATTTGGAAATAAAAATAGAAGGTGGAATCTTACAAGTAAAAAAGAATATGGTTTCTATTATTTTATAGAATAGATCATAATCATATTCCATTTTCATTCATATATTCCTTTCTATTTTTGAATATTTTTATAGCACTAAAAATAGCTTCTTCAAAAGAGTTTTCATTAGCGATCCCTTTTTTTGCTATATCATATGCGACTCCATGGTCTGGAGATGTCCGTATGTGAGAAAGACCTGCGGTGAAATTAACCCCTTCATTAAAAGTTAGTGTTTTAAAAGGAATCAAACCTTGATCGTGATACATAGCTAAAACAGCATCGAAATTTCTATAATGTTGATTTCCAAAAAAACCATCTGGAGAATAAGGACCAAAAATTAAAAATCCTTGTTTTTGAAATAAACTATCAATAGCTGGTTTTATCTTTGTTTTTTCTTCGTCTCCTATTAATCCATTTTCTCCTGAATGAGGGTTACATCCTAAAACCGCAATTTTAGGTTTTTCTATAGAAAAATCCATTATTAAAGATTTATGTAAAATTTTGATAGATTTTATAATTTTTTTTTCAGTAATTTCATGAATTACATTTTTTAATGGTAAGTGATTAGTAACTAAGGCAATTTTTAAAGTATCATGAATCATGAGCATTAGGGATTCCCCCTCTAAAATATTTTGCAAATATTCAGTATGACCAAAAAAAGAAAATCCTTTGTTATTCATCCAATTTTTATTCACAGGGGCTGTAACAAGAACATCTATTTTTCCTTCTTTCAAAGCTTTTGTTGCTTTTTTTAAAGATGAAATAGGATATTTTCCTGAATCTTGGTTAATTTTTATCAAATCAAATTTGATATCCTCTTTCCAAATATTTAGAACATTTATTTTATAATCTACAATATCTTTTAAATTTTTTATTTCTCGTATATGATTTACTTCAATATTTAGAATTTTTTTGTAATAGGAACATAATTTGATAGATCCAAATAATATAGGAGTAAAAAATTCCAAAAGTTTTTTTTTACGACATACTTTTAAAAAAATTTCTATTCCAATTCCATTGAGGTCTCCTGTAGAAATCCCTACTTTAATTTTATTTTTTCGATAATTCATCATTATAAATATGAAATAAATATCTTAATTTAAAACAATTATGAATAATTTTCAATCATGTTTACTGGAATTATAGAATGTACTACTCAAGTACATGGATTAGATTATCAAAAGAAGAATCTTTGTATTACTTTGAAAAATCCATTTTCAGATAGATTAAAAATTAATCAAAGTATATCTCATAACGGAATTTGTTTCACGATTATAGATGTGAAAAATAAAACTTATTCTGTAATTGCTTCAGAAGAAACTTTACGTTGTACTAATTTAAATGTTTTAAAGATAAAAGATAAAGTTAATTTAGAACGTAGCATGAAAATTAATGAAAGATTTAATGGACATATAGTACAAGGACATGTAGATACCACAGCCAAAGTTTTGGATATAGAAAACAAAAATGGAAGTTGGTTATTTTCTTTTAAGTCTAAAAAAAATTTATCTGGATTAACTGTAGAAAAAGGCTCCATTGCTGTAAATGGGATTAGTCTGACTATCATAAAATGTACCCAACACATATTTAATGTTTCTATAATCCCTTATACATATGAAAAAACTAATCTCCAATTTATAAAAATTGGAAATTTTGTTAACATAGAATATGATATACTTGGAAAGTACGTTCGGGAATATATGAATTCGATGAATAGGAAACTATAATTCTATTTTTGGTTCTTCATAGGGAATATTTTTATCCGCATATTTTCTATATGTATCAAAATTTTTGATGAATTTTTTGACAAGTTTTTCTACTTGATTTTTATAGAGTTTCTTATCTTTCCAAATTTTTTTCGGATTTAGAATATCGGAAGAAACACCTGGACAATACTTAGGAATTTGAAAATTGAACATCGGATAATTTTCATAAGGAACTCTAGATAAATATCCATCTAAAGCACATTGTACAAGTTTTCGTGTATCTTTTAATTTAATACGAAAACCTAAAGTACCCCCTCCAGATATTAATCCTGTATTTACCATCCATACGTTTATTTTTTGATTTTTTAATTTTTCTATTAGCATTTTTGTGTATGTCACTGGATGTAAAGGCATAAATGGAGCTCCAAAACAAGAAGAAAAAGTTGCCTTGGGTTTTTTTATATTTAATTCAGTTCCAGCTACTTTAGAAGTATATCCCAATAAAAAATAATAGGAAGATTGTTCTTCATTTAGTTTGGCTATAGGAGGTAAGACTCCAAAAGCATCATAGGTTAGAAAAAAAATATTCCTTATATTAGAGGATAATAATTTTTTTTCAATATTTTTTATAAAATAAATAGGATAACTTATTCGCATATTTTGCGTGATAGAATCATTGAAAAAATCTACTTTTTTAGTTCCTTTTTTAAAAACCACGTTTTCCAACATCGCCCCTCTTTTTATAGCATGATAAATCATAGGCTCTCTTTCTTTTGAAATACCTAGTATTTTTGCATAACAACCTCCCTCAAAATTGAAAATAACATCATCATATGTCCATCCATGTTCATCATCTCCTATCAATTTTCTATTAGAATCGTTGGAAATAGTGGTTTTACCGGTACCGGACAATCCAAAAAAAAGAGCGGTGTCTTTTGTATATTTTCCAATATTTGCTGCACAATGCATAGGAAATACGTTTTTATACGTAGGAAGCATAAAATTTAAAACAGAAAAAATAGATTTTTTTATTTCTCCCGTATATCCTGATCCACCAATCAGGATAATTTTTCTTTGAAAATTTAATATGGTAAAATTTTTTTCCCGTGTTCCATCCGTTTTTGGATGAGCTTGAAATCCTGGTGCACATAATAACAACCAATCTAGTAAAATTTTTTCTATTTTTGAAATTCTAAAAAAAAGATTGTGTACAAAGAGATCTGACCATGGAAATTCACTAATGGAACGAATGTTTACTTGATAACGTTTATCTGAACAAAGATATCCATCTCTTACATAGAGCTTTTTTCCAGATAAATATTGGACGACTTTTTCATATAAATTATCAAATTTTTTTGGATCAAAAGGTTGATTAAATTTTTCATCCCACCAAACTTTCTTTTCTGTAATATTATCCTTTACAATAAATCGATCTTTAGGGGATCTTCCCGTAAACATTCCGGTATTAACAGCTAAAACTCCTGATTGGGTTTCTTCACCCATTCCATTTTGGACAATTATATTTTGTAATTCTTCTGGGGATAACTGCCAATTGTTTGAAGAATTAAAAATTCCATAATTTTCTAAAGAAAGAGAACTCATATTCTATTGTATTACTACTACTACTAAATCCTATTGCTTACCAAGACAAATTTATATATGATTTACAAAAGTTTACTAATTTTGTACAAGAAAAAACAAAAATTATGATCCTATGTCGGATATTGCATCAAGAGTCAAAGCCCTTATCGTAGAAAAATTAAATGTAGAAGAAAGTGAAATTCTTCCTACTGCTAGTTTTACTAATGATTTAGGTGCAGATTCCTTAGATATAGTGGAACTTATTATGGAATTTGAAAAGGAGTTTAATATTAGTATTTCTGATGAAAAAGCAGAAAAGATAACTACTGTAGGTGAAGCTATACAGGCTATAGAAGATCTTTTAAAGAAAAAAAATAAAATGGAAAAAAAGGATACCCATTCTGATTAGATAAACCATTGATTATTAATTTATTTATGATAAATAAATTAAATAGAGTAGTAGTTACTGGTATTGGTTCTATTACCCCAATAGGAAATAATGTAGAAGAATACTGGATATCTCTTATTAGTGGAAAAAACGGATCCGCACCTATTACCTATTTTGACACTAAAAAATATAAAACAAAATTTGCTTGTGAGTTAAAAAATTATGATCCAGATATTTTTTTCAGTAAAAAAGAACAAAGAAAACTGGATCCTTGTGCACAATATGGGATTGTAGCCTCATCTGAGGCTATAAAAAATAGTGGAATAAATTTTTCTAAAGAAAAAAAAGAACGTATTGGGGTAATTTGGTCGTCTGGAATAGGAGGGCTTTTGAATTTAGAAGAATCTATTTCGGATTATGTAAATGGAGGAAAAAATCCTAGATTTAGTCCTTTTTTTATTCCGAAAATGCTTATAGATATTACAGCGGGTTTTATTTCCATGAATTATGGACTTCACGGTCCTAATTACGCAACTGTTTCAGCTTGTGCTTCATCTTCTAATGCCATTGTAGATGCTTACCATTTAATATGTTTGGGAAAAGCTGATATGATGGTAACTGGTGGATCTGAAGCGGCTATAACACAAAGTGGAGTAGGAGGTTTTAATGCTCTCCACGCTTTATCCACTAGAAATGAGGATTATAAAACCGCATCACGTCCTTTTGATCGGGATAGAGATGGGTTTGTCTTAGGAGAAGGGGCGGGGTGTCTTATTCTGGAAGAATACAAACATGCTAAAAGAAGAGGGGCCAATATCTATGCTGAAATAGGAGGAGTTGGAATGTCTGGAGATGCTTATCATATTACCGCCCCCCATCCAGAAGGAAAAGGAATAGTTATAGCTATGAAAACTGCTATAGAAGATGCAGGAATTGGGTATGATGAAGTAGATCATATCAATGCACATGGAACTTCTACTCTTTTAGGAGATCTGGCAGAGATGAAAGCAATTCAAGAAGTTTTTCATGAAAATGTCTATAATATTGATATTAATTCTACTAAATCTATGACAGGTCATTTATTGGGTGCAGCAGGAGCTATAGAAGCTATAGCTGCTATACTTCCTTTAAGTAAAAAAATAATCCCTCCAACTATTAACTTATTTCATATAGACAAAAAAATAGATTCAAAAATTAGTTTTACTCCAAAAAAGGCAATAAATAGAGAAGTGAAAATTAGTATATGTAATACTTTTGGTTTTGGAGGACATAATGTTTGTATTTTATTTAAGAAATTAGATGTTATCTGATGATATTCCTTTTCAAAAGGAGGAAAAAAATTCTATTTTAGTTAGTAGATTAAGAAAAATCTTAGGATTTTGTCCAAAAAATTTAAAACTTTTGAAAAAAGTATTCATCTATAGTTTTTCGACAAAAAGAAAGACTTTAGATAAGAACTATTTTTTAGATTTTCAAAGATTAGAATTTTTGGGAGACGCGATATTGAATTCTATTATTTCACATTTTTTATGTGAAAAACTTCCTGAGAAAAAAGAAGGAGAGTTGACTCAAGTTAGATCTAAAATTGTATGCAGAAAAAATTTAAATGAAATTTCTAAAAAATTGCCCTTTACAGAAGTTTTTTTTCAAAAAAATCAACCTATTATATCTGAGAATATATTAGGAAATACCTTAGAGGCTTTAATAGGATTTATTTATTTAGAAATAGGATATCAAGGTTGTAAAAATTTTGTTTATAAAAAGATATTACATTATCATGTCAATATCACGCAATTACAAAAAGAAATTTCTAGTTATAAAGTTTGGGTGATAGAATGGTCTCAAAAAAATAAATTCATTATAAATTTCAACACTTTTAGAGAAAAAAAAGAAAAAATTGAAAATAGACATGTGATCACTTATTTTTCTAAATTTACTATATCTGAATGTGGAATTCAAACGGAAGGAAGAGGTTCTTCAAAAAAAAAATCGGAAGAAATGGCTGCAAAGGCCGCTTATTTTCTTATTCAAAAAAAATGTAAAGAAAATACTTAATATTTTTTATTTCTGATATATCATCATATGTTATGTTCATTCTTAATCATGAAAAAAAGTTTATAAAACAGGGATCCGGTCATCCATTGGTATTGCTTCATGGATTAATGGGTGGGTTAAGTAATTTTAATGCTCTTTTAGATTTTTTTCCAAAAAAAGGATACAAAGTAATTATTCCTAGACTTCCTCTTTATAACATGCCTCTATTTCTTACAAATATTTCTAACTTATCTAAATATGTGATTCAATTATTGATAGAAATAGGAATTGAAAAAGCTACATTAATAGGTAATTCCCTCGGAGGACATATAGCTTTAATTGTAGCAAAAAAAAGAATAGATTTAGTACATTCTGTAGTTCTTACGGGAAGTTCTGGTCTATTTGAAAAAGCTTTTGGAGATGCTGTTCCTAAAAGAGAAAATTATGAATATATTAGAAAAAAATCTCAAGAAGTTTTTTATGATCCTAAAATAGCTACAAAAGAATTAGTAGATGAAGTATTTCACATTGTGAATGATAAAAAGAAAGGAATGAAAACTTTATATATTGCAAAGAGTGCTATGAAATATAACATGTCTAAAGACTTATCTGTTATTCAACAGCCGATTTGTTTGATTTGGGGAAAACAAGATCATGTAACTCCACCAGAAGTCGCAGAAGAATTTCATCGGTTACTTCCTCATTCAGAATTATATTGGATAGATAAATGTGGACATGTTCCTATGATGGAACATCCTCGAGAATTTATAAAAATATTAGAAAAATGGCTTTCTAAATTTAATTTAAATCATGAAAATTATTTCTGTACAATTTGAAGGGAGTAAGATTCAATCAAATCAATTATTTCTTTATAATTTTCCTGAGTATGCTTTTATTGGACGTACTAATGTAGGTAAATCGAGTTTAATTAATTGGATCACTAATCGAAGAAAATTAGCTAAAATTTCTTCTTTTCCAGGAAGAACGCAGTTCATAAATCCTTTTTTAATCAATCATCAATGGTATTTAATTGATTTGCCTGGATACGGATATTCTTCTATCTGTCAAAAGAAAAAAAAGAAAATACAAAAATTAATGATGGATTATATTTTTTATAGAAAAAATTTAGTTAATCTATTTCTATTGATAGATAGTAGAATATTTCTTCAGAAATCAGATATACATTTTATACAAAAATTGAAATTTTTTCAAATTCCTTTTTGCATTGTTTTTACAAAAACGGATAAAATTTATCCACGGATTCTTAATAAGAATATAGATTTTTTCAAAAAGGAATTTGAAAAAATCTTTTTTTCAATGCCTAAATATTTTAAAGTATCCATAAAAAATAGAAGTGGAAGAGAGAAAATCATCCAATATATTAACGAGATTTATAAAAAAAATTTTTCTTTACGAAGAAAAACTAAATATCCCTAATTCATAAGATTTTAATCCAAAACCGAAAATAGTTCCTTGACAAACAGAAGATAAAAATGATTTTTTTCTGAAAGATTCCCTTGAATGAATATTTGAAATATGAATTTCTATAACGGGAGAAAGAATAGATTTGATAGCATCAGCAATCGCCAAAGAAGTATGAGTATAAGCTCCCGCATTGAGAACGATTCCGTCTGATTGAAAACCGATTGAATGTAATATATCTATAATTTCTCCTTCATGATTACTTTGATAATAAGTAATCTCCATCTCAGAAAAAATTTTTTTCTTTTTTAGTTTGTTTAAATAATCTACAAAATTTTCTGTTCCGTATAATTCTGGCTCTCTTTTTCCCAAAAGATTTAAATTAGGACCATTAATTATGCTTATTTTTTTCATGGAATAAATTTTTTACAGTCTGATCTACTTCTTTTTTACTTAAAAAACACCAATTTCCTATTTTAAGATTTTTATTAGTAAATCCTCCAAAATAAACTCTTTCCAGTTTGATTACTTGATAGGTAATTTTTTTAAACATACGTCTAATTACTCTATTCCATCCTATATGTAATCCAATTTTTACTATATTTTTTGCATATTTATAAATAAAATCTATTTTTACTCTTCCTTCATTTAGATATATTTTTCCTTGTCTAATTTTCTCTAAATCTTGATCATGAACGATTTTATTCAATACCACTAGATATATTTTTTGGACTTTGTATTTTGGATGGGTTAATTTTTCAGTTATCAGTCCATCGTTAGTAAGAAGTAAAACCCCAGTAGTTGAACGATCCAATCTTCCAATAGGATAAATTCTATAGTTATGGAAATTTGGGATCAAATTCATGACAGTTTTTCTATTAAAAGGATCACGAGTAGAAGTAATATATCCCTTGGGTTTATTAAGAAGTATATATATATTTTCCTGATTTTTTATTCTATTTCCATGAAATTTAATAACATCATTTTTCTGGACTATACTGCCCAATTTTGTAACGATTTTTCCATTCACCTCTATGAGACCTGATTGAATTAATTTATCTGCTTCTCTCCTAGAAGAAATTCCAGCATTAGACAAGTAATGATTTAATCTGATCAATTTCTCTCCTTCTATCTTTTTTTGATTCATGATCATTTATTAAAAACGAAAAAGAACTTCTGTTGCATATTCTTTTAATTTTTCCCTCGAGATTTCGTAATTTGGAGTAAAACCTAAAATAAACCCACCTCCTCCAGATCCACATAACTTTAAATAATGAAGATTAGTCAAAAGACCTTCTTCCCATATTTTCCAGAAATTTTTTGGAATCATAGGACGAAAATGATGAAAAACCCAAGTAGAAAGTAACTTAACGTTTTTAAGTAAATTGTTGAAATCTCCTTTTAGAAAAGCTTCAATGCATTTTTCATTGTATTTCATAAACTCTTCTTTTAGTATTTTTTTAAAACTATCGTGTTTTAATTTTACGAAAAAAAATTCTATCATAGAATAAGTTTTCCTGGGAAAACCAGAATCGATTAAAAAAATCGCTCCTCTTCCTTTTCCTTTTTTTTCTTGAAAATTATTCTTGTCAGGAATTCCTATGGAATAAATATCTGTTTCTGAACGAATGAGTAGAGGAAGATTTAAATAGCAAATTAAGGGGTCTATTCCAGAACTTTTTCCATGGAAAAAAGATTCCATTTGACTAAATATTTTTTTTAGAGTTATTATATTTATATTTCTCTTTTTTAAACAGAGTTTATTTTTTGCATATTTCTCATAAATAGCGGCAACTAATGCTCCTGAACTTCCTATTCCATATCCTTGAGGGATATTAGAATGAAAAGAAATTCCTTTTTGAATATCTTCATATAAGTTTTTAAGATCAATTTTTGCTAAGTTTTTTTTTTTTTGTTCCAAAAAAAACAAAAATTTGTAATATTTTTCCAATTGAGAATTAGAATGTAAAAACTCTTTTTTAAAAGATAAATTAGAATGGAATTTCAAGGTCCCTTGATAAAAACTATGAGGAATTGAAAGTCCACTAGAATTTTCTATTATTCCGTATTCTCCAAATAAGAGAACTTTTGCAGGAAATAAAGATGGTTTCATTTTTTATTCTTAATATAGAAAAACAAATTTAATCAAAAATGAAGTAATTCTTTTTTTTCAATCAACATTGACCAATTACTGATTAATTTTGTATTTTTTCTTTTTTGTAGTTATTTTAAACTAATTATTTATATATAATGAAAATAGCCCTATATGGACAAAAATTTGGAAAAAAAAATATTCCATACATGAATCAGTTCATTGGCTATGTGTCCAATCATTCTATAGAAATTTACATTGAAAAATCCTTTTTGAACATTTTATCTTCTTTTGAAGAGTTTAAAAATCTAAACTTTCCTGTTTTTTCTCATTATAAGGAATTAACTAAGGATTTTAGTTTAATGTTTACTTTTGGGGGAGATGGGACCATACTATCGGCAATTACTTTTATTAGAGATTCTGGAATTCCTATTGTTGGAGTGAATACAGGAAATTTAGGGTTTTTAGCCACTTTTAACAAAGATGTTTTTATAAAAAAAATGGATAAAATTTTTCATGAAAAATTTCATTTAATTCCTCGCACTTTATTATGGTTAGAAACATCTATCATAAATGATGATCAGTTTTTTAATTTTGCATTAAATGAAATCGTTATCCTCCGTAAGGAAACAGTTTCTATGATCACTATAGATGCTTATATAGATAATGAATTTTTAACTTCTTATTGGGCTGATGGATTAATTATTTCTACTCCTACTGGTTCTACTGGATATTCTTTAAGTTGTGGAGGTCCTATTATTACTCCTGGAAATAAAAATTTTGTTCTTACCCCTATCTCTCCACATAATTTATTTTCCCGTCCATTAATTATTTCAGATCATCAAAAACTGCATTTAAAAATACATAGTCGTGGAAAGTATTATTCTTTATCTATGGATACGAGACTGACTTCTTTAAAAAAGGATAATGAGTTATACATTAAAAAAGCTCCATTTTACATATATCTTATTCAAGAAGAAAAACATACATATTATCAAACTTTACGAGAAAAATTATTGTGGGGAATGGATCAAAGAAATTAAAGGAGGAAAAAAATAAAAAGGCCATATTTTTTTACTTTTTATTTTCTTTTATATTTGTTGATTAAAGTGTATGAAAAATTTATTAGAAAAAATAGATTTAAATAATCTTCCTCATCATGTAGCCATCATTATGGATGGAAACGGACGTTGGGCTGAGAAAAGAGGGAAATTGAGAACTTTTGGACATCATAATGCTATGCAATCTGTGAGAGATTCCATAAATGGATGTAAAGAATTAGGAATCCCTTATATGACTCTATACGTTTTTTCTTCAGAAAATTGGAATCGTCCTAAAAAAGAAATAGATGATTTAATGCATTTATTTCATTCTAGTTTAAAAAATCATTTAGAAGAAATCCACGATAATAATGTAAGAATTATTCCTATAGGAGAGGTAGAAAAATTTTCTGATGTCATTCAGGAAGAATTATTTTTTTTTAGAAAAAAAACAAAACATAATACATCTGTCACATTAATTTTAGCATTAAGTTATGGAGCTAGAGAAGAGATTTTAAGAGCTACAAAAACTATAGCTAAAAAAGTTTGTATGGGGCACTTATCCTTAGGAGACATAGATAATTCTTCTTTTAAAGATCATTTATATACTAAAGAAATTCCAGATGTAGATCTTCTTATTAGAACCAGTGGAGAACAGAGAATTAGCAATTTTTTGCTTTGGCAATCCGCTTATGCAGAACTATATTTCACGAAAGTCTTATGGCCAGATTTTCGTAAAACAGATTTTTTCAAAGCCATAATAAATTATCAAAAAAGACAACGTCGTTTTGGAAAAGTTGGATAATAAAAATTTATTCTTATTTTCGTTAATTTTTTTTCTTCTGCATATCCCCTATTCTAAAACAGAAAATAGAATGGATAATTTGATGCGTTTCGATCAAGAAAATCATGAATCTTTTTCCAAAATAAGGATAAGAAATATTTATGTTATGGGAAAAACAAAATATAACAGTTCTTTTGTTTCAAATTTATCCCATCTTTTTCCTGGTGAAGAAATTTCTATCCTTGAAAATAAAGTGGATCAAGCTATCATAAAATTATGGAAGAGTAATCTTTTTGGGAAGATTTCCATCTATAAAAAGAATATCTCTAAAAATGAAATTGATCTATTTTTTGATTTAGAAGATTTAATAGAAATTCATAAAATAAATGTTGAAGGAATAGGAAATATGCAGTTTCCTACTATACAAAAGATACATCCAGGAGATAAAATTACGGAACATTTGATTCAAAATATTAAAAATGATATTAAAAACTATTATGTAAAACAAGGATACCCTGAAGTGTCTATAAAAAGTCGATTAATTATTAAAAATAAAAAAAACATATTAAATATATATGTAAAAAAAGGAAAAAGAATTGGGATAGGGAATATTTTATTTGATGGTAACCAATCACTTTCTACAAAAAATTTACTCAATTTAATGGAAAAAACTAGAAAAAAAATCCATATTCCTATCATAGAAAAATCCTCCTATTTTGTGTACGAAAACATCAAAGATGATTTAAAAAATATTCGATCTAAATATCAATCAATGGGATTTATAGACGTTCAAGTAATTTTAGATTCTATATGGAAAAATGAGACGGAAGATTATGAAGTAAAAATTAAGATAATTGAGGGAAAAAAATATTATTTAGGAGATATTAATTTTATAGGAAATAATATTGTACAAACGGATCTTTTGAGAAAAATCCTCTCCTATAAAAGAGGAGATATTTATAACAAAAATGGAATTAATAATAACATTTTAAACACAAATATTTCCAGCATAATTTCACATTATTTAGATTTAGGATATCTATTTGTAAAAATAGTCCCTGTAGAAAAAAGGATCGAAGATGATAAAATTCATTTAGAAATAAAAATAGAAGAAAATCAACCAGTATATATAAATAAAGTACACATATCAGGCAATACGATTACTAAAGATCATGTTATTAGACGTGAGTTAAACATTTATCCAGGTGATCTTTTTTCTTCTAAAAAAATAAAGTCTAGTTTGTTTCGTTTAATAAATTTAAATTTTTTTGAAAAAAATAAAATATATCCCTATATCCAAAAAAATAATGATAAAACCATAGATCTAGAATGGCGTGTTACAGAAAAAAGCGCTAATCAAATTCAATTGTATGGAGGATACGGAAAGGATAAACTGCTTGGAAATCTCCAATTAAACTTTGGAAATTTTTCTCTTAGCGATCTTTTTCAGTTAAAATCATGGAATCCAATTCCTCAAGGAGACGGACAGAAACTTATATTGTCTTGTCAATTTGGAAAGTATTTTCAATCTTATGGTTTTTCCTTTATAGAACCTTGGATAGAAAAAGATAAACCAACCGCTCTGGCTTTAAATATAAAGTATTCCAAAAAAAAGGTCAATAATGAGGATATTTATTTTCTTCCTTTCTTAAATGAAATCAGTGAAAAAATTCCTCATGATGGATTTTTAGAAAGAATAGGGACTTCCGTTAAGTTAGATAAACTTTTAACATTTTTAGACCCCTATACTAAAATAGAATTATCCATGAATTATGATAAATTTTTCTATGAGAAAAATTTATTCAAATTAAATAATTTGAGTTATTTAATCTCTTTACAAAGATTTTCAGGTGAACCTGATTTCGTTTTTCCTTTAAGAGGATCAAACATACAATTGAATAGTATATTTACCCTTCCTCATTCCATTTTATTTAAAAAAAGTAGATCAGAATGGATAGAGTTTTTTAAATTTAAGATCAATTCTTTTTGGTATAAAAAAATTATAGAAAAAATGATAATGAAAATAGGTGGAGAATTTGGAATATTAGGAAAATATCCTACAAAAAATTTGTTTTCATTTCAAAAATTTTATATGGGAGGGATAAAAAATACGACGGATTTCAAATTGTTAGAAAATATAGACTATATTCCATTAAGGGGATATTCTTCTCATATAAATGATTCAGATTATATTACCCCAAAGAATGGTGGTGTTATTTATAATAAATTAGTTTTAGAAATTCGTTATTTAGTTAAGGATTTTTCTAACTTATCTAAGTTATGGACAAATTTTTTTATAGAAGGAGGAAATATTAGTGATTCTTATCAAGAATTTCATCCATTGAAAATAAAAAAATCTTTTGGATTTGGATTTCGTTTTTTTTGTTTACCAATAGGTCTTATTGGAATCGATTTAGGTTATCCTATAGATGGGGGAAGGGGGATTCAATCAAAATGGAAAACCCATTTCATTATAGGTAAAGATTTATAATTATATAGAATATTATTCTATAACTCTATACAAAATTAATAATTACAAAATTAATAATTATATGAAAAAAAACACGATTCTTTATTGTTTATTGTTTTTTTTGTTGTTTGGAATATTTGGAAAAGGAAAGTCTTTACAACAATTCAAAGATTGCAATCAGAAAATTGTTTGTCTGAATAGTTTGATTCTTGTAGAAAAAATGCCTGAATTTTCTAAGGCTCAGAAAGAGATAGAAAAATTAAGTAAAAATCATGAGAATATATTGGAAAAATTGGCAAAAGAATTCCACAAAAAAGCGGAAAAATTTCAGAAAAATAAAAATCCAATTCTTAAAAAAGAACTGGAAATATTACAAGCTAGAGCTCAAGCATATCAGAAAAACGCAGCAGACGATTTAGCTAAAAAACAGAATAAATTATTAAATCCTATCTATAAAAAAATAGAAAATGCTATTCACAGAGTTCTGGATAAAGATCAAACAATTATAAGAGTTGATGATTGTAGTCCTGGAAAAGGGGTATTGGTTAATAAAGGGGTAGACATCACAGAAGAAGTCAAGAAAGAGTTAGGCATTTGATTAAATGGTATCTCCCGGAATCGAACCGGGGACACAAGGATTTTCAGTCCTTTGCTCTACCGACTGAGCTAAGATACCAACCAAAGAACAAAAATACGATAATAATAAGTAAAAAACTAAAAAGTTTTATAAGTATATTTTTTTTGTTATTTTTTTCTCTTTTTTCTTGTTCTGAAACAAAAAAAGAAATTTTCAATAAAAAAAATAGAAAGGAAATTCCTTATAGAGTTTTTATTCAGACTAGTATTTTATATAAAGAAAAAGGCCTTGTTCGGTTTTTTATTTATTCTCCAATTATGGAAGAATATCCTATTTTTACTTTGTTTCCAAATGGATTGAAATTATTTCTTTATGAAAAAGGAAAAGATCAGTATACTTATCTTAGTGCAAATTGGGTTAAATCAACTGAAAAATACTTTTATCATCTTAAAGGAAAGATAATGATTATGAATCCTAATGGAGATTTGTTAACAACAGAGGAAATATACTGGAATAGAAAACGTAAAAAAATATTCAATAACTTACCTACAGTTATCTATTGTTCTGATGGAACAATATTACATGCAATGAATGGATTGGAAGCCTCTGAAGATTTCAAAAAAATTAGGTTAAAAAATATTAGTGGAATTTTTCCCATATGAAAGAAGTCCTATGATTTTTCATATTAGTATAGTTTTTGTTACTATACTTCTATCTGCTTTTTTTTCTGGGATGGAAATGGCTCTAATTTCTTCTAGTTTGTTTCAAATAGAATTAGAAAAAAAGAAAGGATCTTTGCGTTCTAAACTTCTTTCTGAAAGTATTAAAAAACCAAAGAAATTTATCACTACAATGCTAATTGGAAATACTATATCTTTGGTGATATATGGAATATATATGGAAAAATTATTTTTATATATTCTTTCTAAATGGTTTTTAATTCACGATAATTCTTTTTTCATTTTATTGTTAGAAACAGTAGTATCCGCCACTATTATTCTCATAATTGGAGAATTTATTCCTAAAATAATATTTAGCCTGTATTCCAATGAATTATTAAGCTTTTTTATTGTTCCAGTATATATGATATATAAGATTTTTTATCCTATCACAAATTCTATTATTTTTATTTCTAATATTTTTTTAAAAATTTTAGGAGAAAAAGAAGATGATAAAAAAAAAATTTTTGATAAAGAAGATTTAAGTTATTTCGTTTCAGAAAACATAAAAAATAACATTCAAGGTATGGTAGAATCTGAAGTTGAAATATTCCATAAAGCTTTAGATTTTTCTGAAAAAAAGGCAAGAGAGTGTATAATTCCTAGAAAAGAAATGGTATCTTCCAATATATACACTTCTTCTATTGATAAAATTCGTCATATATTTACGGAAAAAGGACTTTCAAAAATTTTGATTCATAAAAATAATATAGACAATATTATAGGATATATTCATTATTTGGAAGTTTTAAAGAACCCAAAAAATATAGAGTCTATAATTAGACCTGTAGAATTAGTTCATGTAACTACTCCTGTTCGAGAGATCATGGATCTTCTTATTAAGAAAAAAAAAAGCATAGCTATTGTATTAGATGAATACGGAGGAACAGCTGGGATGATAACTATAGAAGACATTTTAGAAGAATTTCTCGGAGATATAAAAGATGAACATGATGAAACTAAATTTGTGGAAAATAAATTCAATGATAATGAATTTTTATTTTCTGCTCGTCTAGAAATTGATTTTCTTAATGCTAAATATAGCTTAGGTCTTCCTAAATCAGAAGAATATGAAACTTTAGGTGGTCTAATTGTTTTTCATACAGGATATATTCCAAAAAATGGAGAAAAAATAATCATTAATGATACTTGGAATATGGAAATAAAAAAAGTTTCTAAAAATAAAATAGAGGAAGTTTTTCTTAAAAAAAATAATTTATAGATGAATTTTTTAGAAAAAATTAGAAAAAATACATGGATTTTATTTTTCCTCATAGGAATAGCCATATTGGCTTTCATATTAGATCCTAATGTATTATTTAAATTTTTTACTGAAAAATCCAGTATTATTGGGAAAGTAAACGGAGAAAATATTTCCATAAAAGAATATGTTAATTGTTTTCAATTTTTAAAACAATTTCGTCAAGGAGAATCAGATTCCCATTTAAAAAAGGAAACTTGGAATTTATTGATTCATGAAAAATTGTTAAATCAACAAGCTGTGAAACTAGGAATACAAAACACAAGAAAAGATTTTTTGGAGGCTATATCTAAACAATCTATATATAGTTATATTCCAGAATTACAGGATAACTTCGGAAAGTTAGATCTCAAAAAATTTCAATTATACCTAAAAAATTTAGAAAATACATCTCCTGTTTCCCATCCTCAAATAGAAATAGAAAAGAATATTTGGTCCTATGAAAAAAATAGTATTCCCAAAAGAATTCTTGCAAAGAAATATGTAGAAATGTTAATGTATGGATTAAATACTTCTTCAATAGAAGGAGAATTAAATTATAAGGAAAAAAACTTTTTTTCTATCATTGATTATATTTTTATTCCTTATTCAGAAATAGAACACAAATATAACATGTTTTTAATAGGAAAAAATGAAATTGAAAATTTTATTAAAAAACATAAATTTCTTTATAAGAGAGAAAATTTAAGGAGTCTTAGTTTTGCGATTTGTAGATCGGAACCATCTTTGGAAGATGAAAAAAACATGAAAAATAAAATGGAAAAATTATTTCATAAATTTAAATCAACCAATAAAAATTATACATTTGTTTTGACGAAGTCTGAGAAACCTTTTGATTCGAATTTCTATTTAAAAAATCATCTTCCTCCTATTTTGCAAAATTTTGTTGTGAACAATAATAAAATTGGAAGTATGTTTGGTCCTATAAAAGAAAACCATACATATATTATGGCCAAAATAATTGGAAAAAAGATGATTTCTGATTCTGTTTTATCTAGTCATATATTGATTTCTCATAAAGATGCTATACGTTCTTCCAATAAGAGAAATAAAAAAGAAGCGGAAGTGATAGCTCAGAAAGTCTATAAAATTCTTCAAAAAGATCCTTCTAGATTTGAAGAATTAGTGAGAAAAAAATCTGATGATTTAATTAATGCAAAAAAATATCAAGGAAGTTTAGGATGGTTAAAATATAATGAACAAAATTCTATTGGAAAATTTAATATTTTTGATTCGGAAAATAGAAAAAATATGATAGGGATTACTGAAACTCAATTCGGTTATCATATTATTAAAATAGATGAGAAAAGTATCCCAAAACCTGCTTATCAATTTGCTGTAATTGTAAAAACCCTTATTCCATCCAAAGAAACAGAAGATAAACTTTATAGTCGGATCAGAAAATTTTTTGAAAAAAATAAAAATCATAAATTAAATACATTTATTAATAATGCAAGAAAAGAGGGGTATGAAACTATATTTTTAAAATATATTAGATCTACTCAATGGGATATAGATGATTTGAAAACAGAAATAGATAAAGAAATTATTGATTGGTCTTTTGATAAAAATAGAAAAGAAGGAGACAGTCATATTTTTTCTACTTCCAATAAAGATTATATTATCGTTTATCTTTCAAAGATTCAAAAAGAAGGATTTTCTATTCCAGAAATCAAAAATAATTTGATTCCTTTTCTTAAAAGAGAAAAAATCAATCGGCTTTTATCCAATATGGAAAAAAAGAAATTTTTTACCAGAAATTTAGAAGAAATAGCATCTTATTTTTCCAAGAAAATTATAAAAAATTGCAAAATAAATTTTTATGATTCTATGGTTAATGACTATAACGAACCAAAAGTGGTTGGTTATGCCTCCTCTTTAAGATTATATGAAACATCTAAACCAATTTTAGGAGAAAAAGGAGTCTTTTTTGTAAGACCATCAAGACATTTTTTTCCTTCTAAAAAACCTTCTTATTTTTCCCATGAAATAGAAATGTTAAATGCTCTTTTGAGGAAAAAAATGTTAGAAAATATAGGAAATGTATTAATCAAAAAATCAATAATAAAAGATTATAGAAAACATTTTCAATGACGTTTTATAGAAGAATGTATTTTATTTTCTTTCTTGAGCTTGAGAAGAGATCTTTTTTTTCCTACTATTTCAATATCACTTTGTCTCAATTCATTTTGAATTTTATTTTTCGCATTTTTTAAATATCTCATCCCTTCTCCCATTCCACGAGCTATCTCCGGTATTTTTTTTGGGCCAAATATAATAATAGCTATGAGAATAATGAAAAAACTTTCTTCGAAACTAATAAATAAAGGATTTATCATTTTTTTCTTTTTTTTTAGAAAGATCATATACTATGGATGATGCTATAAATATAGAAGAATAAGTTCCAATACTTACTCCGAAAAACAAAGCTAACATAAAACTACGAATAGTCGTTCCTCCAAAGAAAAAAATAATACATATGGTCAATATGGTCATAAATGAGGTATTCATGGTTCTTGTTAAAGAACTATGAATACCCTTATTTATAATTTCTTTTATAGAAAAAAATTTTTTACTTGAAAATTTTCTAATCTTATCATACACAATTACTGTATCATTGATAGAATAACCTATTATGGTTAACAATGCGGCAAGAAAAGACTGATCTATTTCTAGAACAAAAAACCATTCATGAAATATAGAAAATAATCCAATTACAATTATTATATCATGTAGCAAAGAAACCAAAGCACCTAAACCAAATTGCCATTTTTTAAATCTGATAAAAATATAAAAAAATATTCCAAATAAGGACAAAAGTATTGAAATAAAAGCATTTTTAGTTATATATTTTGCTATAACTGGTTCTACTTTTTCTGAAGACAATATTCCTAAAGTTTTATCTTTATCTATAGTTTTAAAATCCTGGAAATCTATCGTATGAAAATACGGTTTTAATGCCAAAAACATTTTTTCAAAAATTTCTTGATCTATTTGGTTTTTTTCATTCCATATTTTGTATTTAGTTACTATTTTCATTTTATTTTCTTCTCCAAAAGGAAGTACTTTTGGAAAAGAAGGTTTTCCATTTTCTATAAAATATTTGGATAAAAGAAAAGAAATGTGATCTGGTAAGACCTTACGATCAAAACGAATAATATAAGTCCGACCTCCTACAAAGTCTATTCCAAGATTTAATCCTTTATAATAAAAAGAGATAAGACTTCCTAAAATACAGAGAAAGGAGATAGCATAAGAAAATTTTCTTTTAGATAAAAAATCCCATGAAACTTTATTAGAATTCCATATTCTAAAGAATATTTTTTGATACTTATTTAAGTGCCACTCTAAAAATAATTTTCCCAAACATATAGAAGAAAAAAAAGAGGTAAAAATTCCAATAATTAAGGTAGTAGAAAAACCTTTAATAGGTCCTATTCCAAAGAAAAATAAGATAATCCCGCATAATAAAGTAGTAACTTGTCCATCGATAATAGATGATAAAGCTCCTTGTAAAGTGTAGCTATTATATACAGCTGAATGAATAGAAATTCCGTTTCTCATATCTTCTTTAATCTTTTCATAAATTAGAACATATGAATCCATGGACATTGCTAATGTTAATATGATCCCTGCAATTCCAGGAAAGGTTAATACAGAATTAATGGAAATAAGAAAACCGAATATAAATAACAAATTAAAAATTAATGCTATGTTAGCATATAATCCTGGAATTTTATAATAATAAAACATCCAAATAAATACAAAAATAATGGCTATAAAAAAAGAAAATATTCCTTTCTGTATAGTTTCCTTTCCCAAAGAAGGACCCACTATTTCTGATTGAATTATTTTGACTGAAGTAGGCAATCTACCAGTACTTAGTATATTGACTAAATCTTCGGATTCTTGTAAAGATAACTTTCCAGATATTTGAGAAATCCCATTGGGAATGACTGATTTTATAAAAGGGACTGTATAAACTAAATCATCAAGAACTATAGCTATGTTTCTTCCAATATTTTTTTCAGTAAATATTTTCCAATTTTTAGCTCCTTCCTGATTCATTTTTATATTGATGAATATTTCGTTAAGAGGGCCAAAAGATTTATATGCACTAGTAATCATATCCCCATCCAAGGAATTATTTTCTTCTTTTACAGCAAATAACGGAACATATTTTTCCTGATTCTCTTGATAAGTTTTAGCTCCCCATAAAAATTTTACATTTCGTAATGTATATGGAAGATATTCCATTACGTCCATAGAGTTTAAAAAATCGGTAATCTTGTTCATCTCTTTCTTATGGACTAATCCTACTAGAAAAAGATTATTATCCATTTTTTTTATTTTGGAAATATTTAACATTTTTATGAAAGACTTAGTTTTTCTTTCATAGGATAAATTATTCGGTTCAACTCGTTCTAATTTTTCATTTTTTGAATAAATTTTATTTATCCTTTCAAAAAAAGGAAAAATTTCTTGAAAATTGTATATTTCTAAAAAGTGTAATTCTGCTCTTTTTCGTAAAATATTTTTTACTCTATCTATATTTTCTATTCCAGGTAGTTCTATTAAAATCCGATTGGATTTTTTGATTCTTTGCACATTTGGTTGGACTACCCCAAATTTATCCATTCTAGATATAAGAATATCATAAGTATCCGAAATAGATGATTCTAGTTTTTTTCTAATCACTTGTTCAAGTTCTCTATCTGTATAGTTGATTTCATCTACATAAGATCTATTTACAAAAAAATCAGAAATAGAAAAATCCGTTTGGAATTTTTTTTTATTTTTATAAAAAAAATTTAGGAAAGAAGAAAAATAATCTACATTAGGATTTTTTTCTTTTTCCTGATCTGCATGATTTAATGCTTTTAAAAAAATAGGATTTTTGGAATTATTAGAAAATTTTTTTAATAGATCTTTTTCAGATATTTCTAAAATCAAGCTGATTCCTCCTTTTAAATCTAGGCCTAGATTTAAAACTTTATTTCTTGCGTTAGAATGATTATATTTTAAAAATCCTATTCTTTTTTTGGATTCAAGATATTTTTTTTTGATTTCTAAGTTTCCTTTAGAATATACATCAGCATTCCTTTCTAATTTATAAAAATACAGGCTAAAAAGAATGTAGTAAAAACAAATAACAGTAAGTGAGGAGACGATAAAAATCGTAAAAGAATTTTTTATACGCATTCTATTTACATGGTTTTACGGTAAAAATATAAAAAATAGAGATGAAATAAATCTTTGAATATTTTTCTATTCGTTTACTTATAAAATTTTATAATTATCTTTGTTCAGTGTACTTAAAGAAATTAATGCACTTGGAAAAATTTTAACTTACTCAAAATTTTATAAAGATCATTATATTCTTAATATATCATGTAATTTTTTACACTCTTTATTTTCAGTCATATCAATAATATTTATTTCTCCTGTATTGAGTATTTTATTAGAAATTTCTGATAAAAAAACATGGTTATTTTAATTTTATTCAAAAAAATTTTCATGACTATATAGAAATTTTCTCATATAAATTAAATATGGAAAAATCAAAACGATTGGAATCTTTTTTTATTCGTAATATATTTAAAAGTATTTAGCTGAATATTTCATGATAGAAATCAGAACATCTATAGTCAGAAATATTCGGAAGGATGTTCATCAGAAAGGATTGTCTTTACTTTTCTGATAATTAATGTCAAGATGATCTAATGATGTAAATGAAATAGAAGGATTTATGGTGAATTATTTAGCCAACATCATTAGTTCTCCTATTTCAGTTAACTTTATTGGCATTTTTTCTAATAATGGGGACTTTCATATCTCTCATCGGTATAGGTAAAAGTTTAAAACATAATGCTATAGAAGCTAAAAATCAATTAAGAAAATTGTTTTCTGTGATAGAAAAAACTTTAAATTCTACAAAAATTAGAAATATTTTTAATAATGTCAAAGAAAACTTTCCGCTTGTGTTGTAAATGGAGGAAAACTTTTAATTCCATATCGAATATTCAAATACAGAACGTATTGTTGAAATCTTGAATACTAATTATCATGTTAAAAATGAAATTTTATTTCGTCATGTATCCTGGACATATATTATAATAAAGAGGAAATAACTATTGACGGAATCAATATTCAAATTTAAAAACTACTAGAGAATACAGAAGATTATAAGGTTTTTAATAGTCAAAATGAAGAACTTTTTCTTAAATTCTATTATAGATATAGTGGAAAATCCTCTCATTTCCATTTCCATTATAGGAAATTTATTTCTTATAGAAAGTATTTTATCAATAGATAATGCTGCTGTGCTAGCTTCTATGATTATGGATTTGAAAAAAGAAGATAGAAAAAAAGCTTTGAAATACGGAATTTTTGGAGCTTATTTTTTCAGAGGAATTGCGCTTTTATGCGCTTCTTTTTTAATTAAAATTTGGTGGTTAAAACCATTAGGAGGACTCTATTTGATTTATCTTGGATTAAATTATTTTTTTTCATCCAAAAATTCTTCTATTAAAAAAAAGAAAGAGAGAAAACTTAGAAATTCTTTTTGGATGGTTCTTCTTTCTATAGAAATAATGGATTTAGCTTTTTCGATAGATAATCTATTTGCTGCTGTAGCTTTATCAGAAAACTTTTTATTAATTTTTTTAGGGGTTTTTATAGGAATCTTCTCTATGAGATTTGCAGCTCAAGGATTTGTGAAACTATTGGAGTTATATCCATTTTTAAAAAATTCAGCATTTTCCGTAATTTTTTTACTTGGGATCAAACTTTTATTATCTCCTTTTATACATTCCATTTTCTCGAAAAAAAAATTTTTTTTGGATAGTTTTTTTTCATTTCTTACCATAGCCATATTTTTATTTCCAATGATTATTTCCTGGAAATTTACAAAAAATAAATTAAATTAATATGAGGATTGGATCTTCTAACAGGTTTTTTAAATGCTGAAGAAAATTACTTCCTATAGATCCATCTATTATCCTATGATCACAAGATAAAGTCACTTTCATGACATATCCGATTAAAATCTCTGAATTTTTTACAATAGGTTTTTCTGTAATGGTTCCTATAGAAAGAATAGAAGAATTAGGAATATTAATAATAGAAGTAAAAAATTCTATTCCGTACATTCCTAGATTTGAAACGGTAAATGTACTATTTTCTATCTCTTCAGGCTTTATTTTTCTAGACTTTGAACGTAAAACTTTGTCTTTGATTTCTTGGGATATTTGTAGTAATGATTTTTTATCCGCATTGTGAATCACTGGAACAATTAATCCTTCTTTTACTGCTACGGCTACTCCAATATTAATGAAAGAATGATAAATTATTTCTTCTTTTTTCCATGAAACATTTACATTAGGATTCTTTTTCAAAGAAATTGCAACTGCTTTAATAATAATATCATTAAAAGAAATTTTTTCTTCCATAGAGAGTTTTTCATTTAAATCTTTTCTTAATTGGATCATTTTTTCTACATCAATTTCAATAATAAGATAATAGTGAGGAGCTGTAAATTTAGAATGAGTTAAATGTTCAGCTATTTTTCTTCTCATAGAAGAAAGAACGACCCGTTTTTCATTCATTTTATCATGGATTATTTTTCTATTATTATCATCTAATGTTTTTTCGTATGTTTCAATATCTCTTTTAATGATCCGACCGTAATCTCCACTTCCTTTTATCTTTTTGATAGAAATTCCTATTTTTTTAGCCATATTTTTTGCTAAAGGAGAGATAAAAACCCTGTCTTTCTTCTTCTTTCTATTTTCATTAGAAAGGATTTTTTCTACCTTTTTCTCCTCTATTTTTTCTTTTGAATTTTTAATAAGATGGCTAATATCTTCTCCTTCTTCTCCAATGATGGCTAATATATCATTGACACGTGTTTTTCCTCCTTCTTCTACGCCAATAAAAAGGAGAATTCCACTAACATCAATTTCAAAATCTTGAGTAGCTTTATCCGTTTCAATTTCTGCTAAAATATCTCCTTCGGACACTTTGTCTCCTACTTTTTTATTCCATTTAATTACAGTCCCCTCTTCCATTGTATCACTCAATTGGGGCATGGATATTATTTCCGCCATGATTTTTCAGATATTTAAAGTAACCTAATAAAATCAGAAAGGGATCACTTTATCCAAAAAAGGATAATTTGATTCTTTATAAACAACATTATACATATGTTCTAAAGAAGGATCATCAGATTTTTCTGCAAATTCTACACAAGAATCTACTTCTTCTTTTATTTTATTTTCAATAGAATTTAATCTTTCTATAGTTTCCCACTTATTTTGTATAATGATTTTTTTCAATTTCAAAATGGGATCCTTTTTTTTATAGGAATGAACTTCTTCTTTACTTCGATATGATTCAGAATCAGACATAGAATGTCCCCTATATCTGTAAGTTTTAATATCTAAAAAAGTTGATCCATTTCCACTTCTAGCTCTTTCAATAGCTGTATAAGCCGCTTTAGCTATTTTTTCAGGATCCATTCCATCTACAGGAAAAGATGGCATTCCATACGAATGACCAATTTTATAAATTTCTTCTATATTTGTACTTCTTTTTACAGAGGTGCCCATGGCATATTGATTATTTTCACATATAAAAACAACAGGAAGTTTCCATATCATAGCCATGTTCAAAGTTTCATGGAAAGCCCCTTGTCTAACGGCCCCATCTCCCATAAGTGTAAGCGTAACTGCATCTCTATTAAAATATTTATCTGCGAAAGCAATTCCAGCTCCTAGGGGAATTTGTCCTCCTACAATTCCATGTCCACCATAAAAACGATATTTTTTGCTAAAAATGTGCATAGACCCTCCCATTCCATGAGAAGTCCCTGTGACCTTTCCTAGGAGTTCTGCCATAACTTTTTTTGGATTCACTCCCATAGAAATAGGTAAAATATGACATCTATAAGCGGTAATTATATTATCTTTAGACATATCCATAGCATGAATCAAACCAGCAGGAAGTGCTTCTTGTCCATTGTATAGATGTAAAAATCCTCTAATTTTTCGTTTTAAGTATAGAGAACGACATTTGTCCTCAAATTTTCTCCAAAAAGACATATCTTGAAACCACTTTAAGTAAGTTTCTGTGGTAATTTCTTTCATCAAATTTATGAAATTATCGTAATACAAATTTAATCTTTAAGATATAAATCTACAAATGAATCAGACTTTCTAAAGTATTTATATGAAATGAATCAGACTTTCTAAGGAATTTTTTCTAGATCCTTTAATTAAGATATAATCTGCTTTTAGAGAATTTATTTTTATCCATTGAATAAAAATATTTTTATGAGAAAATCTTTGGATTCTATTAGAGGAATTTCTATTTGTAGAAGAAAATATTTCTCCAATTAAGAAAATTGTATTTATATCGCTTTTTTCTAAAAATGAAATGATTTTCGCATGTTCTTTCTTAGAAAAAGCCCCCAATTCTAACATATCTCCTAATATAGCTATTTTATTTCCTTTAATTTTATTAAAAAAGGTAAGAGTTTCTCTCATACTGCTAGGATTTGCATTATAACAATCTACTATAATTTTTACATTTTTTTTCTCTAAAATTTGAGAACGATAATTATTGGGGATATAGTCTTCTACAGCTTCTTTTATTTTTTTTAAAGGAACTTTAAAATAATTTCCTATAGTTATAGCAGAAGCTATATTATACAAATTATAAGGACCGACCAATGAAGAAACTATTTTCATATCTTTAATACATAATACCGATTTTAAATCGGTATTTTTCCAAAAATATTTAATAGGAACATCTACATCCGAATTAATTCTTTCCGAAAAAATATATCTATCCATACCTAAACTATGAATTAATTGAATAGCGTCATCTCCATTTACAAAAACTTTTTTTTTGTTTTTTTTTAAAAAATTATACAATTCCAATTTTCCACGAATCACTCCTTTTATATTTTTAAATCCTTCCAGATGAGCTTTTCCGAAGTTTGTTATATATCCATAGTTTGGATGAATAATAGAACACATTTTTTGTATTTCTTTTTCTTGATTTGCTCCAATTTCTACAACAGAAATCTGTGTATTTTTAGGCATAGATAACAAGGTTAATGGAATTCCTATATGATTATTGAAATTTTTTTTTGTAGAATGAATTACTTTATATTTTTTAGAGAGAATAGCTGTTGTTAATTCTTTAGTCGTTGTTTTTCCATTACTTCCTGTAATGGCAATAATAGGAACTCTATTAAGTTTTAATCTATGATAGAGAGCCAACTCCTGTAAAGAAAATAAAGCATTTTTGACAAAAAAAATGTTTTTATGAGGAAAAGAATATTTCATATTATCTACAATGGCTATCATAGCACCATTTGAAATCGCCTCATGAGCAAATTGATTTCCATCAAAATTTTTTCCTTTTAAAGCAAAAAAAATGGAACCATTTTTTACTTTTTTACTATTTATTTCTATCCCGGAAGAAATAGTATACCATCTATACAAATCTTGTGTTTTCACAGATCTAATTTATAAAAAATGAATTTTGAAAAAAAAATTCTACAGAATATCTTTTTCCAACTTCATTTTTAAATTATTAATGTTAGTAATCACTGTTCTTGTTTGATCTTTAATATAAGAAATATAACCTGTTTCTTCGGAAATAACTAGACATATGGCATCTGTTTTTTCGGATAAACCAATAGCGGCTCTGTGACGAAGACCTAAACGAGATGGAATTTCCTTATTGTAAGAAACGGGAAGGATAGCTCTTGTTCTTACTATTTTATCTCCTATAACAACTACTGCTCCATCATGTAATGGGCTATTTTTATAAAAAATGCTTTCTAAAATAGGAATATTCACTTTCGCTTCCATTTCATCTCCATTCTGTATAAATTCTTTTATATCTTGATGCATTTGAATAACAATTAATACTCCTGTTTTATCTCCTGATAAAATAGCACAAGTTTTTACGATACTATCTATTGTTTCTGTTTTCACAGAAACACCGGATTTTCTAAAAAGAGAAATAATAAATTTTTTAAAAAAAATTCTGCTCCCAACTATGAGAAGAAATTTTCTTATTTCTGGTTGAAATAGAATAATTAAAGCTAAAAAACCTCCTTTAAAAAAAGCACTCATTACTATACTTAGGTATTTCATTTCATATGCTTCGACTATTTTCCAGAAAACAAAAGTCGCAATAATTCCGTAAAAAATATTTAAAGCCGCTGTGTTATAAACAAGTCTATATATTTGTAAAAAAATCAGGGCTACTAGAAAAACATCTAAAATATCAATGAAAGAAATTTTCAAAAAATATAATAATGAAAAAACGGATTCATACAAAAATAATATACTATATTCTATTCCTATTATAATACTGCACCAGTTTGATACATTCTACAGCTTCTTTTACATCATGGACACGTAAAAAATTAGCTTTTTTCAAGAGAGCTATAGTATGGATGATCGAAGTAGAATTTAAAGATTCTTCGGAAGAAATACTTAGAACTTTTTGAATCATAGATTTTCTAGAAACACCTACTAAAATTAGGTAATCTCCAAATCCTAGCAAAGATAAATGTTTTAATAATTGAAAATTTTGTTGTAATGTTTTTCCAAAACCAAAACCAGGATCTAGAATTATATCATTGATCCCATATTTTTTTAAAAGAGCAATTTTTCGAGAAAAAAAATTGTTTATTTCTATGATTGGATTCTGATAACATGGTTTTTTTTGCATATTAAAAGGGATCCCCTTCATATGACATAATACATATGGAATCCTAAATTCCGATAACACGGAAAACATTTTTTTATCTAGATTTCCTCCAGAAACATCATTTATAATTAAAACGCCTTCTTCTACAGCAATTCTAGCCACTTTACTACGGAAAGTATCTATAGATATTCTAGTATTTGGAAATGTTTTTAGTATAGAACGAATAGACGGAATAACCCTCTTGATTTCTTCTTCTTCTGTAGAAAATTTAGACCATGGACGAGTGGAACAACCTCCCACATCTATAAAATCAGATCCTTCTTGTAATAGATTTTCTACATGTCGTAGCATATGAAGTTCGGATTTAAACTTTCCTCCATCATAAAAAGAATCAGGAGTTAAATTAACTATCCCCATAATTTTTGGTTCTTTAAAACACAATAAGGTTCCTCCACAATTAATTGTCATTAAAAAATTATTTTTACACCTATATCCATATATAAAATTAAATGATATGAATCATATTTCTATTGATTTTCTCATGAAAAAATGTGAAGAATTATTTAAAGAAAAATTAAAAATTTATGATCTTTCATGGAAAAAAATAAAAATATCTTCTATAATAGATCAAATTTTCATTAAAGTAGTTCGTATTCAAAATATTCAAGAAAGAGGATTTCAAGAAGTAGAAGAAGAGAAAGTTATCGATACATTTATCGATGTAATTAATTATATTATAATTACATTAATAAAATTAAATATTGATTTTAAAAAAAAGGTTTCTCATTCTGAAGTCATGAACATTTATATTCAAAAATTTTCTAAAATTAAAGAGTTATATGATGATAATAACCAAAAGGAAAGTATTTCAATAGAAAATTTATTAGAAGAAATTTTGTATTTGAAACAAAAAAAAACAAAAATTTTATACAAAAAATTAGAAAATATCTGTTTAAA
>NZ_CP059210.1:501396-542941 GCF_014252095.1 Blattabacterium cuenoti | reverse complement strand
AAAATTGTAATTGCGAATTGGAAAATGAATCATGATTTCTATGAGACCACTTCTTTTCTCAGAAATTTATTAAAAATTTTTTTTGAAAAAAAAATCAATAACAAAAAGAAAATAATTATCGCTCCATCTTTTCCTTTCTTGCATATTTCAAATCAAATATTGCAGGGAAGTTCTTTGAGTCTTGCAGCACAAAATATTTGTCTAATGGAAAATGGATCTTATACTGGAGAAGTATCTGCTTCCATGTTAAAATCCATAGGAATTCATAAAGTGATATTAGGACATAGTGAGCGAAGAAAATATTTTTATGAAACAAATGATATATTACTAAAAAAAATTAAAATAGCATTAAAATATAGTTTTCATATTATTTTTTGTATCGGAGAAACTGCTTTGGAAAGAGAAAAAAACGAACAATTTTTGATTGTCAAAAAACAATTAGAAGAAACTGTATTTCATTGTTCTTCTTTAGAAGAAATTAGCTATTTTATCATAGCATATGAACCTATATGGGCCATCGGAACCGGAAAAACAGCAACTTCTGAAGAAGCTCAAACCATGCATCGATATATTCGATCTTTATTCCTAGATAAATATGGAGAAAAAGTTTCCAAAAAAATGTCTATTTTATATGGAGGAAGTATAAACGATTTCAATGCAAGAAATCTTTTTTCTCAAGAAGATATAGATGGAGGTCTTGTAGGAAATTCTTCACTAGAAATAGAAAAATTTTTGAAAATTATTCAATCTTAATATATTTATATGGGTTAGGCCTCGTAGCTTAATAGGATAGAGCATCTGACTACGGATCAGAAGGTTATGGGTTCGAATCCCTTCGAGGTCTCATGGATTATTATCCTAAATAAGGTTTTAGGATTTTGCTTCTAGAAGAATGTTTCAATCTTTTTAAAGCTATACTCTCAATTTGTCTTACCCGTTCTCTGGTTAAATCGCAAGATTGTCCAACTTCTTCCAGAGTCATAGGTGGAGACCCATTTAATCCAAAATGTAATATGATCACACGACGTTCTCTTTCGCTTAAGGTTTCCAAAATTCTTTTGATATCTTTGCGAAGAGATTCTCTTTCTAAATGTTCATCTGGGCGAGGAGATTCATCTGACCTTACCAAATCATACAAATTAGAATCCTCCCCATCTATTAAAGGAGCATCCATAGAGACATGTCTTCCTGAATTTTTGATAGATTCCTCCACATCTTTTTCATTCATATCTAAATGTTCTGCTATTTCTCTTGCAGAAGGCGTTCTTTGAAGTTCTTGTTCTAATTGAGCTAGAGTTTTTAGTATTTTATTCAATAAAGCTAATTTATTTGTAGGTTGACGAATCGAACGGGACTGTTCTGCTATGGCTTGTAAAATAGCTTGCCTAATCCACCAAACCACATAAGAAATACATTTAAATCCTCTAGTCTCATCAAAACGTAAAATTCCTTTTATTAAACCTAAATTTCCTTCATTAATTAAATCACATAAACTTAATCCTTGATTTTGATACTGTTTAGCAACAGAAACTACAAAACGTAAATTTGCATTAACAAGTTTTTCTATAGCAGATGAGTCGCCTTCTCTTGCTCTACGAGCGTATTCAACTTCTTCTTCAGGGGTCAATAGGGGAATTTTTCCTATTTCATGAAGGTATTTATCTAATGATTCAGATTCACGATTTGTTACTTGTTTAGTAATTTTAAGTTGTCTCATGTATTTTTCTTATTTTTAATTCTTTGAACGAGGTAAAAGCACTTTTCTAGAAAGTTTTATTTTTTTATTTTTATCATCAATTCCCATAAATTTTACTTCAATAATATCTCCAATGTGCAATTCATCTTCTATATTATTTAATCTTTTCCATCCTATTTCAGAAATATGCAATAGACCTTCCACTCCTTTAGAGATCTCTACAAAAGCTCCAAAATCTTTTATGGACTTGACCTTTGCTTTATAAACCTTTCCAATTTCAGGAACGAAAGTAATTTCTTTAATTCTATTAATGGCTTTTTTCATTTTTTTATAATCTTTTCCTATAATTTCAATAGCCCCCATATCTCCTTTTTCTTCAATAAGGATACTAGTATCTGTACAAGATTGTATTTCTTGAATCACCTTTCCGCCAGGACCAATAACCGATCCTATGAAATCTTTAGGAATATTGAAAGTATATATTTTAGGAGCGTTCGGTTTTTGTTGATTTCTATATTTTGGTAAAGTTTCCAGCATTTTTTTTAGAATAAACTGACGACCTTCTAAAGCTTGCATTAAAATCTGATTTAAAAGATCATTAGTCAATCCTTGTATTTTTTTTACATCCATTTGACATGCTGTGATTCCATTTTTTGTTCCTGTTATTTTAAAATCAAGTTCTCCAAATCCGTCTTCTTCTCCCATGATATCAGATAAGATCACTTTTTTTTCTTTATCTGTAAATAACCCCATAGAAATACCGGAAACAGGATTTTCAATAGCTATACCTGCATCCATTAAGGCTAAACTAGCTGCACAAACTGTTGCCATAGAAGAAGACCCATTAGATTCTAAAATATCCGAGACTACACGAATTGTATATGGATTATTATCAGGAATTACATTTTTTAAAGCACGTTGTGCTAAATTTCCATGGCCTATTTCACGTCTAGAGACTCCTCTAATTGGACGAATTTCTCCTGTAGAAAAAGGAGGAAAATTATAATGGAGATAAAATCTTTCCTGGTTTTCCATAATAACATTGTCAATCTTATTTGCATCCAAAGAGGAACCTAATGTTACAGTAGTTAACGATTGAGTTTCTCCTCTTGAGAATAAAGCGGAACCATGGACTCCAGGAAGATAATCCACCATACTCCATATGGGACGTATTTGTTGGTTTTTTCTTCCATCTAGTCGAATTCCTTCTTCCAAAATCATATGTCTGACTACTCTTTTTTTAATCTCTTCATAATATTGATCAATAAAAATTTCATTTTTTTCCCTCTCTTCTATGGATAATTCTTTTTTAAAATTGTTTAAAATAATTTTTTCTTGAATAGACCTAGTCTTTTTATCCAAAAAATCTTTATATATTCTATAAATTTTTTCGTAAGAAAAAGAAAAAAGTTCTTTTTCTAAGAATTCCTTCTCTAAGGAAGGATTTATGATTATCCTATTGTTCTCTTGAAAGTTAAAAAAACGATTTTTTGGAATTTTTTTTACCAATTTTTTTTGAGCCTCTATTTGAGGTTTTATAGCGTTATGAGCCATATTTATGGCTTGTAGAAATTCTTTTTCTGAAATTTCTTTCATTTCTCCTTCTATCATGATAATGGAATGCTCAGAAGCTCCTACTATTAAATCTATATCTGCTTTTTCTAATTGATCTAAACTTGGATTTATAATGAATTTTCCATTTATGCGGATAATCCGGATTTCTGAGATAGGTCCATTAAATGGGACCCCAGCTATGGATAAAGCTGTGGAAGCGGCTAATCCAGCTAATTCATTTGGCAAAACTGTTTGATCATATGATAAGAGAGAAATCATGATTTGTATTTCATTTCGAAACGATTCTGAAAAAGTAGGTCTTAAGACACGATCAACTAGTCTCATAGTCAAAATTTCCTCATCAGAAGGTCTTCCTTCTCTTTTTATAAATCCACCAGGAATTTTACCACTTGCAGAATATTTTTCTCTGTAATCTATTGTTAATGGTAAAAAATTAATCTCATTTTTTATTTCTTTAGAAACTACTACAGTAGCTAACAGTATGGTGTTTTTCGACCGAACAATAGCTGCCCCATCTGCTTGTCTAGCTATTTTTCCTGTTTCTATAACAATAGGAAAACCATCTTCTAAAGATATGATTTCTTTTAGTGTATCTGGCATATTTTATTCTTAATTCTTATTTATTAATTAATAGAAGAAATCACATGCATGTAATGATCATTTTCTTAATCCTAGGAGTTGAATAATTTTTTTATAACTATTTATATCCTTTTTTTCTATATATTTTAGTAATTTTTTTCTTTTTCCTACTAATCTTACTAGTGCTCTTTCAGTATTAAAATCCTTTTGGTTATTCTTAAGATGTTTACTTAAATGATTAATACGATAAGTAAATAAAGCTACTTGAGATTTTGGAGAACCTGTGTCGAAAACGGAAGTCCCATAAGTTTGAAATATTTCTTTTTTTTTCTCTGCATTCAAATACATACATATAATCTTTATTATTCTGAGAATAAAGTTAAAAACATTTTTCTAATATGTTTTTTTTATATTCTATTATTTCATGTTTAGCAGAGAATCTATATATTTTCTGTCATTGGATAGACGGGGGATTTTATTTTGACCACCTAGTTTTCTGTTTTTTTTTAACCAATCGTAAAATAATCCATTTCTAGCCACGAATATTACCGGAGGACGTAATATCATGTTTTTATATCTTTTAGTTTCATAATCAGAATTCAAGAACTTTAATTCTTTATCCAAAATATCCCGAAAATAACATAAATCTCTTGGTGGTTTTTTGAATTCGATAATCCATTCATGAGCACCAGAATTTTTTTGATTCATATAAATAGGACCAGCTGTATATTCATGAATGATAGAATCTGTTTTTTGGCAAGTTATATTTAAAGCTTTTTCTGCATTTTCTATGATTAATTCTTCTCCAAAAGTATTAATATAGTGCTTGGTCCTTCCAGAAATAGAAATTCTGTACGGAGATAAACTGGTAAATTTAATAGTATCTCCAACTATATATCTCCAAAGTCCAGCATTTGTAGAAACCACTAGGGCATAATTCGTTTTTAATTCCACTTTTTCAATAGGAATTATTTTTGGATAAGGATTATGGATTTCTTCCATAGGAATAAATTCATAAAAAATTCCATGATCTAATAAAAGTAAAAGATCTTCTACGTTTTTTTGATCTTGTACTGCAAAAAACCCTTCTGAAGCACTATATACGTTATAGTAATTTACCGAATGACTACTAAATAAATCATTATATTGTTCTTTATATGGTTGAAAACTTACGCCTCCATGAAAGATGACTTCTATGTGGGGCCAGATATCATTGATTTTTTTTTTGTCAAATTTTTTTAATAAATGATTTAAAAAGATTAGGAGCCAAGAACAAACTCCTAATAGAAGACGAACATCTTTTTTAGCTGTTTCTTTAACAAGGGTTTCTAATTTCTCTTCCCATTCACTCATAAGAGCTATTTTTTTTCTAGGAATACTAATATATTCTGCCCAAAAAGGTAGATTTTTGATTAAAATAGAAGATAAATCTCCATAAAAAGTATTATAATTTCTATATAATTCGTGACTTCCTCCTAAACGTAAAGCTTTTCCAAAAAAGATCTTTGTTTTTGGATGATTATGAATATATATAGACAACATGTCCTTTCCAGCTTTGTAGTGACATTCATGCATGGATAATTTTGTGACAGGAATATATTTACTTTTCGTACTTGTAGTTCCAGAAGATCTAGCGAACCATTTTACTTTTCCTGGCCATAATAAGTTCTTTTCTCCTTTACGAATTCTTTCAATTATAGGTTGTAAATCTGTGTATTTGCATATAGGTATTCTTTCAGAGAATTGTTGATATTTTTTTATATCGTAGAATCCATATTTTTTTCCAAATTCCGTATTTTTAGCATAAGCCATCAATTGATGAATTAATTTGTATTGTATTTCTATTGGATTACGAATGATAGATTCGATTTTTTTTATTCTTTTTTTAAGAAAAGAAGAAGTGAAATATCCAGACAAATACTTCATTATATTAGATTATTTTTTTGGATAAATAAATAGATACAATTCCAAATGTTAGTTTTTGTGAATGTATGGGATGAAATCCGGAATCTTTTAAAAATTTTTTCATTTTATTTCCACAATAAGAAAAAGATTTAATAGATTCTTGTAAGTAATTGTAAGCAAAATTATTTTTTGATAAAAAATTTCCTATTCTGGGAAGAATAGAATGAGAATAAAAATGATAAAATTTTTTTATATAAGGATTCGATGGTTTAGAAAACTCTAATATTTCCAAAATTCCCATTGGTTTAAGAATTCTATATATTTCTTGAAAAGAAAGATGAAAATTCTGAAAATTTCTTACTCCAAAGGAGATGGTAACCACGTCAAAAATAGCGTTTTCGAAAGGCATATTTTGTGAATATCCTTGAACAAATTGAATTCTTTTTTTCAAAAAATTATTTTTTATTTTATTTCTGGCTATTTTTAGCATTTCTGTAGAAGGATCCAACCCAATAACATAAGTTTTGTGAAATTTTTTAGCTATCAATAGTGCCAAATCTCCGGTCCCTGTAGCTATATCCAATACTTTTTTGATGTTTTTTGTACTAAATTTAGTTAGTAGTTCTATTACTTTTTTTCTCCATATAAAATCTATTCCAAAAGACAAAAGGTGATTAAGAAAATCATATTTAGATGAAATATTATCAAACATTTTTGTTAATTCTTCTTCTTTCGAAGAAAAAGGATATTTGTTCATAATATTATTTATATGTATAATTTACTTAAGAAAAACGATTCTTTGCAAAGAATTTTTTTTACTTTTTAGTTATTATTTACAAAAAAAAAATGATTCGATCAATCATTACAGGGACGGGGCATTATTTGCCAAAAAAGGTTATAAAAAGTGATCATTTTTTAAAACATACGTTTTACAATAAGAAGGGGGTTAAAATTGATAAATCAAATGAAGATATTATTAAAAAGTTTCAAAAAATTACAGAGATAAAAGAAAGAAGATATGTAAATAACACTTTATTTAATTCTGATATGGCCACTATAGCTGCAAAAAGAGCTTTAGTTAATTCAAAAATTTATAAAGAAAAAATAGATTACATCATATCTGCCCATAATTATGGAGATCTGCATCCTATTTCTTTTCAATCTGATTTAGTGCCTTCTATAGCTGCTAGAGTAAAAAATAAACTTCAAATAAGAAATAAGAAATGTCGTCCCTATGATATGATTTTTGGTTGTCCAGGATGGATAGAAGGAATGATATTAGCAGATCAATTATTAAGATCTAAATACGCAAAAAATATACTGATTACTAGTTCTGAAACCTTATCTAGGGTAATAGATCCACATGATAGAAATGCTATGATTTTTTCAGATGGAGCGGGAGCTGCCGTTTTGTCCGCTATGGAAATAAGAAAAGGAAATCACGGAATTCTTTATTATGACTCTCAATGCGATAACAATGAAGAATTACATTATTTGACTAATGGACCTTCTTTAAATCCTGATTATAAAAAATCTTTAGTAAATATTAGAATGAATGGAAGACGTATCTATGAATATGCATTGACAGAAGTTCCAAATATGCTAAAAAGTATATTAGATCGTGCAAATTTACATCTTAAGGATATAAAAAAAATTCTTATTCATCAAGCTAATGCAAAAATGGATTATGCTATCTTAAAAAGATTATTGAAATTGTATAACTATTCATCTTCTAACAAAGATTTTTGTCAAAATTTGATGCCTATGACTATTCAAAAATTAGGAAATTCTTCTGTAGCGACGGTACCAACTTTGTTAGATTTGATTCTTCAAGGAAAAATGCCTCCTCATGAAATTAAACCTGGAGATACCATCATGATGGCTTCATTAGGAGCAGGAATGAATATAAATGGGATGATTTATCGTTTTCCTACAAAAAAATTATTATTATGAAAAAAAAAATACATCCTGAAAATTATAGACCTGTAGTCTTTAAAGATATTAATAACGAAAAAATGTTCATTTGTAGATCTACAGTAAAAACTAAAGAGACTATTCAAATAGATGGATCTATCTATCCACTATATAAAATGGAAATCTCTAGCTATTCCCATCCTTTTTTTACTGGAGAAAAGAGATTTTTAGGAAGAACAGGACCAGCAGAAAGATTTAAGAAAAAATATGAAAAATATAAAAAAATTGGATAAATGGATTCTTTTATATTATATGATGGAAGTCAAGAATGGAAAAATTTGCGGCCTATTACCTTGACTAGGCCTATCTCAGAAATCCGTTTAGGAATTTTAACAATAAGAGAAAGATGGGAAAAATATCTTGGAGGAAAAGCTCTTATTCTTACTAAGCCATATCTTTCAAAAAAATATGGAATGGGAAAAAATTTTCCTACTGTTAAAGACGTGTTAAAAAATATATTATTCATCAATTCTTCATTGATTCCTAATGAAGAATTGATTCCAATAATCTATAGTTTGAAAGAGGATGAAGCTATATTTTTCAAGGAAAAAATGGTAGCAGTACGAAGATCTCATTATAGATATAGAATAGATCCTATTCATCTGAAAAAGTATAAAAAAATATATCATATTCATCAAGTGGTATACATCCAACATCCATGGGATATATTTATAAAAAATGAAATTATCTTGAAACAAGATTTTTCTTTTTTAACAAAAGGAAAAAATTCCTTTTCTTTGTTTGGAAAAAACCGCCTCATTTTCAAGGAAAAGATTTTTTTAGAAGAAGACCTCATAGCAGAAAATATCGTATTAAACGCAAAATTAGGTCCAATATACCTTGAAAGAGGAGTTCAAATTATGGAAGGATCTATGATTAGAGGCCCGGTAGCTATTTGTAAAAAATCTACACTAAATATGGGAACTAAAGTGTATGGATCTACAACTATTGGTCCATTTTGTAAAGTAGGGGGAGAAATAATGAATTCTGTAATATTTTCTTATTCTAATAAAGCTCATGATGGTTTTTTGGGAAATACTATTTTGGGAGAATGGTGTAATTTAGGTGCTGGAACTAATATCTCTAATTTAAGAAATGATTATTCTAATGTGACAGTTTGGAATTATGAAAAAAAAGATTTTTTTCCTATTAATGTTCAATTTTTTGGTTTAATTATGGGAGATTATTCGAAATCTTCGATTAATACTCAATTTAATACAGCTACAATCGTAGGCATAAATGCGAATATTTTTGGATATGGATTTCCACCTAGATACATTCCTTCTTTCACCCTAGGTGGAATACAAGAAAGAAAAGTCGTTTCTTTTAAAGAAGTATGTGAAACAGCTGAAAGGATGATGAAGAGGAGAAATGTTCCTTTTTCTTTTTCAGATAAGGAGATTTTAGAATATTTATATAATTCTATGTATGAATGAAATATATTTTTATTTCTTTTTCTATCCAAAGAATGGATATATAAACTCTAATTTTTTTTAGTTATTTAGTTTAGATTGTATAATAAATAAAATGATTTTATGCTGAAACATAATTTAGGTTATCCTCGCATAGGAATACGAAGGGAATTAAAAAGAGCTTGTGAAGCTTACTGGAATCAGAAAATTACTCAGAAGGAATTATTCCACATTGGTAAAAAAATACGGGAAAAAAATTGGAAAACACAAGAAAAATCTGGTTTAGATTTGATTCCGTGTAATGATTTTAGTTTTTATGATCACATATTGGATATGTCTCTATTATTAGGGGTAATCCCAGAATCCTATTCTTCAATTCCCATTATACATGATGATCTTGATCTTTATTTTTCTATGGCTAGAGGATTTCAAAAAAATGGATGGGATATCAAGGCTATGGAAATGACTAAATGGTTTAATACGAATTATCATTATATAGTTCCAGAATTTCAAAAAGATCAAAAATTTCATGTTTTCTCTAAAAAAGTATTCGAAGAGTTTAAAGAAGCTAGACAATTTTTAGTCAATGGAATTCCAAAACCGGTTTTGATGGGTCCTGTTTCTTTTCTTTTTTTGGGAAAAGAGAAGAATAAATCTTTTCATAGAATGGATTTAATAGAGAACATTCTTCCTGCTTACATCAAAATCATACAAAAATTGATAGCTCAAGGAGCTATTTGGATTCAAATAGATGAACCTGTTTTAGCTTTAGATTTAACTAAAAAAGAAATAGAGGCATTTCAATATGCATACAAAAAAATATCCAATATGTTTTCCGGAATTAATATTTTATTAACATCTTATTTCGATGGAATTTCTGAAAATCTATTTCTTCTTAGGGAAATTTCTATAAAAGCTTTACATATTGATTTGATAGAAAATCCAGAACAATTGGAAGATATCTTAAATTTCTTAAGAGACAAAGAGATGATGTTATCTTTAGGATTAATCGATGGAAGAAATATTTGGAAGAATAATTATATGAATTCCATTAAACACATAGAAAAATCCATCAAAATTTTAGGAGAAAAAAGAGTAATGATTTCGCCTAATTGTTCTCTTTTACATGTTCCTTTAGATATAGAATATGAGAGATCTATTCATCCAGATATAAAAAACAGAATGTCTTTTGCCAAACAAAAAATTTATGAATTAAGTGATTTAGAAAATATCATAAAGGGAAATCAGAAGATTTTATTGAAAAATTTGGATTCTTTGGAAAAAGCAAAAGATTCTTCAGTTATTCACAATAAAGAGGTAAAAAAAAGAATTTTACAAGTAAAAAAAGAGGAGATAAAAAGGAAAAATTCTTTTAAAATACGTCAGAAAAAACAACATAAGAAATTTCGTTTTCCTTTGTTTCCTACTACTACGATTGGCTCTTTTCCTCAAACAAAAGAAATTCGTACTTTAAGGAATAAATTTCGGAAAGATGAATTAAGTCAAGAAGAATATGAGAGAAGAATTGAAGAATTTATTATAGATCTTATTCGAAAACAAGAAGAAATAAATCTAGATGTTTTGGTGCATGGAGAGTTTGAGAGAAATGATATGGTAGAATTTTTTTCAGAAAAATTAAAAGGATTTCTTTCTACTGAAAATGGATGGGTTCAGAGTTATGGAAGTCGTTGTGTGAAACCTCCTGTGATTTATGGAGATGTAAGCAGATCTCATGATATGACAGTTAAATGGATCTGTTTTGCACAGTCGAAAACGAATAAGTTAATGAAAGGAATGTTAACCGGACCTGTGACTATCTTACAATGGTCTTTTGTCAGAGATGATCAACCCCTTTATACTACTGCTTATCAGATTGCTTGGGCTATTAGAGATGAAGTAGAATCTTTAGAAAAATCTGGAATTCAAATCATTCAAATAGATGAACCAGCTCTGAGAGAAGGACTTCCCTTAAAAAAAAAGGATTGGAAAGGATATTTTGATTGGTCTATTAAAGCTTTTCGTATTTCTTCAAGCGGAGTAAAAGATGAAACACAAATTCACACACATATGTGTTATAGTGAATTTAATGATATATTAGAACATATAGCAGATTTGGATGCAGATGTCATTACTATGGAAACTTCCAGGTCTAAAATGGAATTGCTACAGGCCTTTTCAGAATTTTCTTATCCTAATGAAATTGGACCAGGAGTATATGACATTCATTCTCCAAGAATTCCGACTGTGGAAGAAATATTTAATTTAATTCAAAAAGCTTCTAATAAATTACCAATCAGAAATATTTGGATTAATCCAGATTGTGGATTAAAAACTAGAAAATGGGAGGAAGTTCTTCCTTCACTTAAAAATATGACAGAAGCAGCAAAAAAGGCAAGAGAAAAAATTAGATAGAAAAATCTATTATCAAAAAGGATATTTCTATATTTGTGTAAAATATTTGAAATGACGTTACAGGATAAAGAAGAAAGAATCAAAAAAGAATTTTCTTTTCTTAAAAATTGGGAAGAAAAATATGAATATCTTATAGATTTAGGAAAAAAATTACCAAAAAAATCTGATAAATTTAGATCTGAAGATAAATTGATTCATGGATGCCAATCTAAAGTTTGGTTAGATTCTAAATTAAAAGGAAAACTGGTTTTTTTTGATGCAGATAGTGACGCCTTATTACCTAAAGGAATGGCAGCTCTTATGATTTTTGTTTATTCTGGACATTCTCCTTTTGAAATTATTTCTTCGAAGGAAAATTTTATTTCTGAAATAGGATTTCAAACATTTTTATCTCCGATTCGAGCTAATGGGATACTCTTATTTTTAAAAAAAATCAAGTTTTATGCCATTGCTTTTAATGTCAAATTATCTGTTAGCTTGAATGGTAAAATTTTGTAAAAATTTTACCATTTTTTTCTTTATTTTATAAAAAAAAAGAAAATATGAGGTTTCATACTATTAATCCTGTTGATAATAATATACTAAATACTTATTCTTTTATAGAGGATAAGAATATTATGGATAAGCTCTTCCTATCTCAAAAAGCTTATGAAAAATGGAAAAATATATCCTATTCTTCTAGGATAGGATATATCATGAAATTATCTTCTTCCATGCAAGATCTCATAGACATTATAGCCTATTTAATAACTCAAGAAATGGGAAAACCTATAACTCAATCACGTTTGGAAGTCAAAAAGTGTATCAAATTATGCAAGTATTATTCTAGTTTAGAAGAAACTATTTTTTTTCAAGATATATCTACTGAATATGAAAAATCTTCTATTCGATTTGAATCTATAGGATCTATATTAGGAATTATGCCTTGGAATTATCCTATTTGGCAAACTATAAGATATGCCATTCCTAATATGTTATTAGGAAATGTAATAGTACTGAAACCTGCTACTAATACGGCTGGATGTTCTCTTCTTTTAGAAAAAATATTTATTGAATCTGGTTTTCCAAGAGGAGTTTTTCAAGTTTTTTTAATGGATATACCTAAAATAAAATCTGTTATAGCTCATCCAATTATACAAGGTGTTTCTTTTACAGGAAGTCATTTAGCTGGAAGTCATATAGGATATTTATCTGGAAAATATATTAAAAAATCTGTTTTAGAATTAGGCGGAAATGATGCTTTTGTAGTTATGAGAGATGTAGATGATCTAAAAAAAACGGCTAAATTAGCTACGGAATCTAGATTGAATAATACAGGACAAACATGTATCTCCGCTAAAAGGTTTATAGTAGATAATTTTATTGTAGATGATTTTATAGATCTAGTTATTCAAGAAATGAAACAGTATCAGAGGGGAGATGTACATGATGAATCTACTAAAATAGGATATATTTCTCGTGTAGACTTATCTGAAAAATTATATCAACAATATAAAGATATTATTTCCAATAGAGGAAAAATCTGTTTACAGACTACAAGAGATGAAAATTTTTTTTCTCCTTGTTTATTGAAAATGGAAGATAAGAATTTTTCTTCCAATCAAGAAGAAATATTTGGACCAATAGGAATCGTTTATACTTTTTCTAATGAGGAAGAAATTCCTTCTATGGTCAATGCAACCTGTTATGGTCTAGGAGCTTCTATTTGGACTAAAGACTTAAAAAAAGCGGAATTTTTATCCAAGAAAATAAATACAGGGATGGTTTTTGTGAATGAAATCGTAAAATCTGATCCTCGTTTTCCTTTTGGAGGAATAAAAAAATCTGGATACGGAAGAGAATTATCTGTTCTATCTCTCAAAGAGTTTTCTAATTGTAAAACTATTATTATCAATAAATGATTCTCAAAGGATTTTTCTCATTCTTGCAACTGGAATTTGCATTTGGTCTCTATATTTAGCTACAGTACGTCTTGCCACCAAATAACCTTTTTTTTTGAGAATTTTCGATAATTTTTCGTCAGTTAGTGGTCTTTTTTTATTTTCTTTAGCAATAGATTCTCCCAACAACTTTTTTATTTCAATAGAAGAAATTTCCATCCCTTCTTCGTTGATCATTTTTTCAGAAAAAAAACTTTTTATCAAAAAAGTTCCATATGGAGTATTGACATATTTACTATTGGCAACACGAGATACAGTGGATATTCCTACACCTATTTTTTGAGATATATTTTTTAAAATCATCGGTTTTATTTTATATGGATCTCCAGTGAAAAAGTATTCTTTTTGATAATCCATAATGGCATTCATTGTTAACATTAATGTATTTTGACGCTGTTTTATAGCGTCTACAAACCATTTTGCTGAATCTATTTTTTGTTTTAAAAACAAAATAGTATTTTCATTTTTTTTCATGTTCCTTTCTTTTGAACTTTTATAAGATTTTAACATATCTAAATATAAGGAGGATACTTTTATTTCTGGAGTATTTCTATGATTTAAAGATAATTCTAATTTTCCATCTGAAATACAAATAGTAAAATCTGGAATGAGATGATCTAAATTTCTAGGATTTCCAGAGTAAATTTTTCCTGGTTTTGGATTTAATTTTTCTATTTGATAGATAGCTTTTCGTAAATCACTCTTTGTGGTTTCTAATTTATTTTGCAGTTTTTGATAATGTTTTTTTATAAAAGATTCGAAATTGTTTCTTATTATCCTTTTGGCTAAATTTACATTTTGTGATTTTTTTTTATTTTCTAATTGTATAAAAAGACATTCTTGTAAATTCCTAGCTCCTATTCCTATAGGTTCTAGTTTTTGTATATAGTTTACAAGTAGTTTTTCCACCTTTTCTGCAGTTACTGGAATACCAAGTATCAAAAGAATATCATCTACGATGGATGGAATTTTTCTTCTTATGTAGCCATCTTCGTCTATATTTCCTAATATAAAATCTGCGATTAACAAATCTTCTTGATTTAAACGAAAAGTATGTAATTGACTTTTTAAATATTCTTGAAAAGAAATTCCAGAAACTATGGGGATATATTTTTTTTCACTGTGATTATTTTGGTTATTGCTTTTGAAATCTAGAATTTCATCATCACTTAAATATTCATCTATATTTATTTCCGAAAGATCTATGGATTTATCTTCTTGTTCTGGAAGATCAAAATCAATGACAGATGTATTATTATCATCTGCCTCTTCTATAATAGAAGAGGTCTCTTCTTCTATTTCTTCTAATGCTGGGTTTTCTTCCAATTCTTGTTTCACTCTTTGTTCAAAATCCAAAGTAGATAATTGCACTAATTTCATTAGTTTTATTTGCTGTGGAGAAAGTTTTTGTTGTCCTTTTTGTAAAAATTTTTGTTTTAACATTTTTTAGAATTCTGCATTATGTGGAGTTCTTGGAAAAGGAATAACATCTCGAATATTTTTCATCCCTGTAATGAATTGAACTAAACGATCAAATCCTAGGCCAAATCCACTATGAGGAACAGAACCAAAACGACGTGTATCTAAATACCACCAAAGTTTCCTATCATCTATGTTTTTATCCTTGATACGCTTTAATAAAATCTCATAACGTTCTTCCCGTTGAGACCCTCCAATGATTTCTCCTATTTCTGGAAATAAAATATCCATAGCTCTAACCGTTTTTCCATCATTATTTATACGCATATAAAAGGCTTTAATACAAGAAGGATAATCAAAAATAATTACAGGACATTGAAAACATTTTTTTACTAGATATTGTTCATGTTCTGATTGTAAATCCATTCCCCAAATAACCGGATGAAAAAATTTCACCATTTTTTTATGGAGGCTTTTTTTCAAAATATTGATTGCTTCCGTATAACTAATTCTTTGAAACGGAGATTTTAGTATAAGCTCTAATCTTTCTAAAAGTGTTGTAGATTCCTGTTTTTTATTCCATTTTTTTATATGGTCCTTTAAAAAGGATAGATCTTCTATGCAATTTTCCATGGTATATCGTATAACGAATTTTAAAAAATCTTCAGCTCTATTCATATTTTCTTCTAAATGATAAAAAGCCATTTCTGGTTCTATCATCCAAAATTCAGATAAATGTCGTGAAGTATTGGAATTTTCTGCACGAAAAGCAGGTCCAAATGTATATACTTTTCCTAAAGCTAAAGAAGCGGTTTCTGCTTCTAATTGTCCAGATACACTTAAATAGGTTTTACACTGAAAAAAATCTTTTGTATAATCTACATTTTCTCTTATATGTGGAATATTTTTTAAATCCATAGTTGTTACCTGAAACATTTGTCCAGCTCCTTCAGCATTTGAAGTGGTAATAATGGGAGTATGGATGTAAAAAAAACCATGTTCATGAAAATATTTATGTATAGAAAAAGCTACATGATGACGTATACGCGTAATACTACTAAAAATATTTGTACGAAAACGTAGATGTGCTTGTTTTCGTAAGGTTTCTAAACTATGTTGTTTAGGTTGTAAAATAGTTTTTTGAAAACTTTTTGAGTCTACTTTTCCATAGATTCTTGTATCCAAAGATTTTAATTCTATGGGTTGCTTTTTCCCTAAACTTTCTATGATTATCCCGATAACTTTAATTGAACTCCCAATGGTAATTTTTTTCAAAAACTCCCTTTCTAAATTTTTAGATAAAATAATTTGAAGACTTTTTATTGTAGATCCATCATTTAATGTGATGAAAATGGAATTTCTAAAAGACCGAATCCATCCCTCAACTAAAACTTTTTTATTTAAAAATTTTTTTCCTTTTTCCAATAATTCTTTAATTGAATATTTTTCAATCATGGATCAAAGAATTATATACTTAAGATTTCTTTTTCTTTTGAAAAAAAAAGAACATCTATTTTTTGAATAGAGTCCTTAGTAATTTTTTGTATATGACTTTCTCCTGTTTTAGATAAATCTTCAGAGATTTTTAATCTTTTTATAGATTGGTTATACTTTTTTCGTGTTGTTCTCACAAATATTTTTGCTTTTTCTGTTTTTGTTTTAATTTTTTTCATTAAATTATTTCTTCCTTCTTCCGTAAGAATAGGAAGACGAATGTGAATGTATTCTCCTTTATTGGTTGGCATAAAACCAAGATTTTCATCTATAATTGCTTTGTCTATATAGGAGATAATAGCACGATCCCAAGGATGAATCGTAATATTCATATTATCTACAATGGTAATTGTGGCCACTTCAATTAAAGGAAAAAAAGAAGCATAACACTTTATTTTTATTTTTTCTAAAAGGGAAACAACGGATTTGCTTCCCAATCGAATACGATGAATTTCTTCTTGAAGTTTTTTCAAAATTTTCTCCATATCTTTTTTGCAAGAAAAAAAAATTTCATTTAATTCATCCATAATTTTTTCTATTTTTATAATTCGTTAGAAACCAGAGTTCCTATCTCTTCTCCTGAAATTACTTTTTTAAAATTTTCTTTCCTATTTATATCAAAAATAATAATAGGTAAATTATTTTCATTTCCTAAAATAAAGGCTGTTTGATCCATTACCTTGATTCCCATTTGGTAAGCCATATCAAAGGATATTTTTTTAAGTTTTTTAGCATATTTATCTTTTTCTGGATCTTTTGTATAAATTCCATCCACTCTGGTCCCTTTTAATAAAACATCGGCTTTAATTTCTATAGCACGTAAAACGGCAGCTGTATCTGTGGTAAAATATGGATTTCCTAACCCGGCTACGAATATCACCACTTTTCCTTTTTCAAGATGATGAATCGCCTTATCTTTGGCAAATGGTTCTGCTATTTGATCCATTTTAATAGCTGTTTGTATAGAAGTACAGATTCCGACATTTTTTAAGTAAGCTTGGAAAGCTATTCCGTTGATAACAGTAGCTAACATTCCCATATAATCCCCTCCTATACGATCTATCGTATTTTCCTTTATTCTAGAAAATCCTCTAAATATATTTCCTCCACCAATCACGATAGCTACCTGGCCTCCCATTTCTACTACTTTTTTTACTTCTTCAGCGTATTGTTGAAGACGAGTAGAATGAAGTCCGAATTCGTGATTTCCCATAAGAGCTTCTCCGCTTAATTTCAACAAAGATCTTTTGTACTTCATGAAAAAGATATTCAAAAAAAGATTATGGAAAAATACCTAATTTTTCATAAGAATCTATGATTTTGTTTATAGCAAAAACAAATGCAGCAGTACGAAGGTTTTCTATTTTTAAGGATTTTTTTAGATCACGAATTTTATGAAATCCATTGATCATTGTATCTTCTAGTCCACTACGTACGAGATCTATTTCCCTTGGTCCTCTTAAAATCATTTTTTTTTCTTCTATTGGAATTTTTTTTCTACAACAAGTTTCTACAACTTGTAGCAATTCTGTATTCATATTTTCACTAAAACGTTTTTCCATACGTCCATAACGAACATGACTTAAATTTTTTAACCATTCAAAGTAAGAAACGGTGACTCCTCCAGCATTCAAATAAATATCTGGAACTATAAGAACTCCCTTTTTCTCTAATATCTCATCAGCTTCAGGGGTCAAAGGTCCATTGGCGGCTTCTCCAATAATTTTTGCCTTAATCCGATTAGCATTATGTTTATGAATCACATTTTCTAACGCAGCTGGAATAAGAATATCACATTCTAATTCTAAAGCTTTTTCTGTATCCTCTATATTTTTTGATTCTGGAAAATTCAATATAGATCCGGTTTTTTTCAAGTGAAGAATCACATTTGAGACATTCAAACCTTCTTGATTGTAAATAGCCCCTTCCCTTTCTGCTAAAGCTACAATAATAGCTCCTGCTTCATGAAAAAATGTAGCTGCATGATAACCTACATTTCCTAGACCTTGTACAATGACTTTTTTTCCGTTTAATCCTACATCAAGACCTACAGATAACATCTCTTCTTTCATCTTACATAATTCTCTAATTCCATAAAATACTCCTAATCCTGTTGCTTCTTTTCTTCCTCTCACACCACCTTGAGAAACAGGTTTTCCTGTAACACAGGCTAGAGCATCTACTTCTCCAGGACTAAGAGATAAAAATGTGTCAAAAATCCAACTCATTTCTCTTTCTCCGGTTCCATAATCAGGAGCTGGAACATCTATCCCTGGACCTATAAAATTTTTTTTTATTAATTCAGAAGTGTAACGACGGGTTATCTTTTCTATATTTTCTACAGAAATAATTTGTGGATCAATTTTAATTCCCCCTTTAGATCCACCAAAAGGAACATCGACTATAGCACATTTATACGTCATCAATGCAGCTAAAGTCATCACTTCATCTTGGTTTACTTTTGTGCTATATCTAATGCCCCCTTTGCAGGGGAGTTTATGATGGGAGTGTTGAACTCTGTATGCTTCAATCACTTGAATTTCTTTTCCTATTTTTACAGGAAAATGTATGCGATACACAGCATTACAAGATTTAATTTGCTCTAAAAGACCTTTTTTAATAGAAAGGTACCGTGCAGCTTTATCAAAATTTTTTTCTATACAACTAAAAAAACTAGACGCATCAGCTTTACTTTTGTTTTTTTTTGACATAAAAAAAGTTTTTACACATTTAAAAAAATTTGATCCCGCCTGCCAGATAACCAGATACAAATCTACGTTTTATAACAATACAATTTTCATCAAACATCGATTAATTTTAAATTAAAAAATATGATTTAAAAAAATAAAATATTTATTATTTTTTTTGGGATGATGATAATTTTTTGTAATTCTTTTTCATCTAAAATGAACTTTGTTTTAGGATGATTTAAAATTTTTTTTCGAATTTCCTCAATTGTTAGTTTGGATTCAAACGTTTCCTGGAATTTTAATTTTCCATTAAACATAATCGGATAAGTAATTTTTTCTTTCACAAGAAATTTTGGATTATACACAGGAAAAGAATCAAAAATAATAGATTTTTCTTTTCCTAGTTTTCTCCAAAGTTCTTCAGCTATATGAGGAGAAAAAGGCGCTATTAATTTCACTAACGGTTCCAATATTTTTCTTTTATTACATTTTAAAATACTTAATTGATTAACCATCATCATCAAATAACTAATGGATGTATTAAAAGAAAACGAATTCATTCTTTCCTGTAGTTTTTTGATTGTATAATGTAAAATTTTGAGTTCTTGAAATGTCGGATTTAAGTCACTAACCTGAAATACTTTATTTATATGAAATAAATGCCAAAATTTTTTTAAAAAATTTTTTATTCCATTGATTTTTTCCTCATTCCAAGGTTTTGATTCCATAACAGGACCCAAAAACATTTCATAAAGACGAAATACATCTGATCCATATTTTTCAGAAATCTGATCTGGAGTGATGACATTATATTTAGATTTTGACATTTTTTCTAATTGTCTTTGACAAAAAAAACGTCCTTCTTCTAAAAAAAATTTTGAATGAGAAAATTCAGGTCGCCATTTTTTAAAATTATTGATATTCAATTCATTTTTAGAATTTACTAGAGATATATCTACATATAATTTTTGTAAATTATCTCTTTGATTATGAGAATTTTTTAATCCATAGGAAATAAATATATTTTTTCCAATAATTTTTAGTATAGTAGCTGAATAATTCAAAATCATTCCTTGATTGAATATTTTCTTAAAGGGTTCTTCTGTCCTGATCCATTCTCTATCCTTCAGAAATTTATGCCAAAATCTTGCATAAATTAAATGACCGGTAGAATGTTCAGTTCCCCCTATATATAAATCAATATTTTTCCAAATCTGTTCTTTTTTCTTATCCAAAAAGAATTGATTGTTGTGAACATCCATATAGCGAAGGAAATACCAACTTGATCCAGCCCAACTTGGCATAGTGCTAGTTTCTATTGGAAAGACATATTGATTATCCACAAGAGTATTGGAAACTATTTTCATTTTTCTTTCGTCCCAAGCCCAATTTTTGACTCTAGTTAATGGAGATTTTCCATTTTTTGGATGATAATTATTTATTTCTGGAAGAAGCAAAGGAAGTTTTTCAAGGGGAATGGTTTTTGGAATTTTATTTTTAAAATAAATAGGAATGGGTTCCCCCCAATATCTTTGTCTAGAAAAAATAGCATCACGTAATCGATAACTATTTTTTTTAACCCCTATCTTTTTTTTTTCCAAGATTTGAATGATTTTTTTTTTAGCTTCTTGAACCTTTAACCCATTTAAAAAATCAGAATTAATGCATCTTGCATTTTTTCCTTCATAAAGTTCATCATTAGTCTTCTCTTCTTTTTTTTCAGGAGTTAGGACAGACAAAATTTCTAAACCCATATTTTTTGCAAATTTTTTGCAAATTTTTTCATGCCCCGGGACCCCTATTATAGATAGGGTTTCATTATCTATAGAAAAACTATTACTAACATAAATAGGAATTTTCTTTTTTTTAAGAAAAGGATGGATCACATAATTTCCTGTAAAAACACCAGAAATATTTTTTTCTTCTACAAGATTTTTTTTACAGTATAGAGAAACTTCTTCCCGATGAGAAGAAATAGAAATTTTTTCTGCCATTGGATGATCCGTAGATAAAATAATGAATGTCATTCCAAATATAATTTCTGGACGAGAGATAAATAGTTCTATTTTTTTGATATTCTCTTTTTGGAAAAAAAGTTCTAAAAAAATAGAATATCCTAATGTTTTTCCTATCCAATTATATTGTAATTTTTTTAAAGATTTGGAACAATCAACAGATTCTAATCCTTTTAAAAGTCTTTCTATATAAGCGGTAATTCTTATATGCCATTGTAGCATTTTTTTTCTATGAATAGGATACCCACCTCTTTCACTTCTTCCATTTTTAATTTCATCATTGGCTAAAACTGTTCCTAATTCTGGACACCAATTTACTGTATTTTCACATAAAAAAGCCAAACGATAATTCAAAAGAATAGATTCCTTTTTAGAAGAATTGAATTCTTTCCACATTTTCGAATCAAATTTATAGTTAAAAGAAGAATGACTAGCATTAACCAAAAGATTTCCATTTTTATTAAATTCTTCTACTAAAAGATCTATCGATTTAGCTTTTTCACTAGTTTTATCATACCAAGAATTAAATATTTGGATAAACATCCATTGAGTCCAACGATAATAAGTAGGATCGCTAGTCGATAATTTTCGACTCCAATCAAAAGAAAGTCCTATTTTATCCATTTGATTTTGATATTTTTTTACATTCTTACGAATGGTTTTAAAAGGATGTTGTCCAGTCTGAATAGCATATTGTTCTGCAGGAAGTCCAAAAGAATCAAATCCTATAGGGAATAGAACGTTATGACCTGTTGCACGTTTGTATCGTGCATAAATATCTGAAGCAATATATCCTAAACAATGTCCTATATGGAGTCCTGAACCAGAAGGATAAGGAAACATATTTAATATATAATAGTATTTGTAAGATTGATTTCCGTTATTTTCTTTTGTATGAAAAATATTATGTTTTTTCCAAAATATTTGCCAATATTTTTCTATTTCACGAAAATTATATTCCATGTTTATTCTATTTTAAATTTTGTAAAATTACAATGATTTTATTACGTAATTTTAGTAATTTCTAGCTGAAGGGAATTTTTAATTTCAAAATTTGATGATAATGAAAAAAAAGTTTTTCTAAAAAAGAAAAGAAATGTTGAATCAACATCAAGATTGTTTAGAAAATCATTTTGACGAAAATTTTTTAAATAATCAAACTATTAGTTTTCTAGTTAAATTCATTCAAGATCATCCAGATAAGGTTATAGATATATTTATTTTATTGAAAATAAATAGAGGAATTTCTGTTTTTAAAGTTTTAGATTTTCCTATAAAAAAAAAAATTATAGAAAGTCTTCCTTCAATTAAAATGATGGAGTTATTGAATAAACTATCAGTAGATGATCGTGTTTCCTTTTTGGAAAATCTTCCAAAAAATTCTTTGAAAGATTTAATTAAATATTTAAATCCGGAAGAAAAACGTAAGACATTAGTTTCTTTAGGATATCCTGAGAACAGTGTAGGTCGTTTAATGATTCCATACTATCTTGCGGTCCAAGAAAATTGGAGCGTACAAGAGGTATTAGACTACATACGTAAAGAAGGTAAAAATAGTGATGTGATAGAAATAGTTTATATAGTCAATCAAAAAGGAAAATTAGTGGACGATATAAAAATACAAGAATTTTTATTAGTAGATCCAACTACAAAAGTAGTTGATTTGATGGATGGACGATACACAGCAGCTTTAAGTGTCACTGATACAGAAGAAGAAGCTACTAAAATATTTTCTATGAATAATAGAGTATCACTACCTGTCATAGATGATCAAAAAATTTTTCTTGGAATAGTTACTATAGATGATATTTTATGGGTTTTAAATGAAAATTATAGAGAAGATATCCAAAAAATAGGTGGAATGGAAGCTTTGAATCAATCTTATCTGAATGTTCCTTTATTCAAACTGATTAAGAAAAGAGCTGGATGGTTAACATTGTTATTTATAGGTGAGATGTTGACGACCACAGTCATGCAGTATTTTTCTAGTGCTATAGAAAAAGCAGTTGTTTTAGCCTTATTTATTCCTTTAGTTGTTTCTAGTGGAGGAAATAGTGGATCTCAAGCAGCTAGTCTAATTATTCAAGCAATGGCTTTAGGAGAAGTGAAAATGAAAGATTGGTGGATAGTAATGCGAAGAGAAATCATATGTGGTTTTTTTTTAGGAAGTATTTTGGGTTTAACGGGTTTTATTCGTGTTTTAACATGGCATAAAATAAATTTTTTTAATTATGGACCTCATTGGATATTAGTTGGGATAACTATCTTTTTATCTTTAATTGGAGTTGTCCTATGGGGAACATTTAGTGGATCTATGTTACCTTTTATTATCAAAAAATTTAGGGGAGATCCAGCTAGTTCTTCTGCCCCATTCGTAGCTACATTGGTAGATGTGGTCGGTTTGATTATATATTTTTCAATATCTTATCTTCTTCTTCAGGGGAGCTTGTTATAAAATGTTGATTTCTTAATTTTTTGAGAACTTTTTTAAAATCTTTAGGAATTGAACAGGTAAAATGGCATTTTCCATTTTTTGGATGAATAAAAGAAAGGGATCCTGCATGTAAAGCTTGTCTTTTCAAAAGATTTAAAGAATCTTTGAAAAAATCTATCGATTTATTCGATAAATATTTTTTCATAAAAATTTTATCTCCACCATAAGTAGAATCATTGAACAAGGGATGTCCTAAATATTTGAAATGAACTCTGATTTGATGCGTTTTTCCTGTTTCTAAATGACAAGAAACATAGGTGAGATATTTAAATCTTTCTAAAACTTTATAATGAGTAACAGAATACCTACTTTTGTAAAAATTTCTTTGAAAAAGAGTCATTCTCTTTCTATTATGAGGATCTCTTCCTATATACCCACTTATAGTTCCTTCTTTTCTTTGTATGTTTCCCCATACTAAGGCGAGATATTTTCTTTGAATAGTTTTAGAAATAAACTGTTGAAATAAATATTTTTGGGCATATTCATTTTTAGCTAACACAAGTAAACCTGTAGTATCTTTATCTATTCTGTGTACTAAACCCAATCGATATAATTGATGATTATTTTTAAAATGATATTTAATTCCATGAATTAATGTTCCTTTTTCGTTTCCAAAACCTGGATGTACTACCATTCCTGCAGCTTTGTTTATAACAAGAACGTCTTCATCTTCATAAAGAATATTTAGAGGGAGGTTTTCTGCAATAATATTTTTATATTCTGAATCTAAAATGGGAGGATAAGAAATCTCAGCTTCCACAAGATCAAAAGGTTTTATTTTATAATTTTTTTTTATAACACATTGATTGACTAAAATTTTTCCAGAATTAGTTGCCTTTTGAATTTGATTTCTGCTGATATTTTGAATAGATTTCCTCAAAAATTTGTCAATTCGAATAGTTTTTTGATATTTTTCTACAAAAAACTTAAATTTTTTTATAGACATTTTTTTTATTTTTATTTTTCAATAGATTTCTTTTTAGTTTTTTTTTCATCCATTTCTTCGTTTTTTGGAATTTTTTCTTCGTTTTTTGAATCATTTTTTTTGAATTCAGATGTTAAGCCATCTAAAGGTTTTGTAGTTAACCATAAATTAATAGGTTGATTTTTATCCTGTCTCTTTCCAGGAGTCGGTTCCTGACGATATACTTTTGATTTCGTAGAAGAAGCATCATCCAAGGGATCCTCATAATAAAAATTAATGATGTTAAATAATTTTTTTTTCAANTTTCTTCGTTTTTTGGAATTTTTTCTTCGTTTTTTGGAATTTTTTCTTCGTTTTTTGGAATTTTTTCTTCGTTTTTTGGAATTTTTTCTTCGTTTTTTGGAATTTTTTCTTCGTTTTTTGGAATTTTTTCTTCGTTTTTTGGAATTTTTTCTTCGTTTTTTGGAATTTTTTCTTCGTTTTTTGGAATTTTTTCTTCGTTTTTTGAATCATTTTTTTTGAATTCAGATGTTAAGCCATCTAAAGGTTTTGTAGTTAACCATAAATTAATAGGTTGATTTTTATCCTGTCTCTTTCCAGGAGTCGGTTCCTGACGATATACTTTTGATTTCGTAGAAGAAGCATCATCCAAGGGATCCTCATAATAAAAATTAATGATGTTAAATAATTTTTTTTTCAAAGTATAGGTTGCATTAGATAAAGACATTCCAGTTACATTTGGAACCGGATAGGAAGAATTATTTCTTTCATATTCTTTTCCTATTATTAATGTAATTCCATCTTGATGTGGAAGAATAGATCCAGAAGGAATGATTTTTCCTTTATAAACTACTTTTAAAACCGTATCCTTAGAAAGATCATTTACATATTTTATATCCTTCACAAGGATATGGTTAGCATGAAGTAATTTGATTGCTATCCGTTTGTTTTTATTAATTATATTAGGAAGGACTGTGGTTTTAAATTTTTTTGCATTAGCTTGTATGTATATATATCTTCCTTCTTTCACAGGATCTCCTGCTCCTGGAAAAAATGAAAGGACTTGATAAGGTTTCAAAGATGGATCATAATGTGATGTATCTACATCATATTTTAATCCTAATTTTTTTAGAAGAGATATAGATTGGTTTAAAGTTAAATAGCGGAGGTTTGGGACAATCACGTAAGACCCGTGTCTTGTGTAAATATCGACCCATTTTAATGCCAGGCTAGTTATTTTATATAAAATAAATATAGCAATTAATAAATTTAGAAGTAAAATCAAACAATATTTTGAATACTTCATGTAAGAATAAAATAAAATGTAACTGATTAATATAAAAAAAATAGAGAATAATGAAAAAAATAGCGATTGTTATGGGAGGTTATACAGAGGAATCTGTTATTTCGTTAAAAAGCGGAGAAGTAGTGTACAAAAATCTAAGTAAAGAAGAATTTGAAGTTTATAAAATCTATTTATTCATAGAAAAATGGATTTTCAAGGATAAAAATAATAAAGAGTATCCTGTGAATAAACAGGATTTTACCGTTCGTATTACAAATGATCAAATTTTGAAATTTGATTGTGTTTTTAATGCTATACATGGAACTCCAGGAGAAGACGGAGTTTTACAAGCTTATTTTCATTTACTGAAAATTCCCTATACAGGATGCCATTTTCATCATGCAAGTATTACTTTTAATAAAAAATATTGTTTAACCTTCTTGAAAGAATTTGGAATTAAAACAGCTCCTTCCTTTTTTTTAAATAAAAACCAATCTTTTTGTGTAAAAAAAATTCTAAAAAAAGTAGGATTACCATGTTTTGTAAAACCTAACAGATCCGGATCTAGTTTAGGGATATCTAAAGTCTATCAAGAAAGAGAATTATCCAATGCGATACAACATGCTTTTAGAAAAGATCAAGAAATTATTGTGGAATCTTTTCTGAAAGGAACTGAAGTTTCAGTAGGAGTTATTTCCTGGAATCAGGATATTAAAGTTTTACCTATTACAGAAATTATCAGTAAAAATGATTTTTTCGATTTTGAATCGAAATATTCTGGAAAATCTCAAGAAATCACACCTGCTAGATTATTACCAGGTATTGAAAAAAAAATACAAAAATTGGCAAAAAAGGTCTATGAAATTTTCAATTTATCAGGTATATCTAGATCGGAATATATACTGGTAAACGGAGATCCTTTTTTTTTAGAAATTAATACAATTCCTGGACTTTCTGAAGAAAGTATACTTCCAAAGCAATTAAAAATAGCCGGAATATCTTTATCTGAATTATTTAAAAAAAATATATACGATTCTATTGAAATTTTCAAGAAAAAAAATTCATAATCTGCAATTACATTTACATTTATTTTTACAAAAACTACTAGTTTTAGTAGAGAAAAATTTCAAAAAATTTTTGAGAAAATAAAATATGGAATACAAAAAAAATAAACCAATTATAATATACTGCCACATTTTATTAGGTTTTTAATATTTGATAAATAAAAAAAGAAGAAATATAAGCGAATGTAGTCATAAAAAAGAATTGTATGATGGGCCATTTCCAAGACTTCGTTTCTTTTTTGACTATAGATAAGGTACTTAAACATTGCATAGAAAAAGCATAGAAAAAAAGCAAAGAAAATCCTGTAGCAAAATTGTAAACGGGTTTCCCCGTATCACTGAATATTTCTTTTTTCATTTTTTCTTTTAAAAAAAAATTTCCATTTTTTTCTATACTATATACAGAAGCCATAGTACTAACAAATACTTCTCTTGCTACAAGAGAGGAGATTAATCCTATTCCTATTTTCCAATCATATCCTAATGGAAGAAGAATAGGTTCCATTTTTTTTCCTAGTAAACCTAAATAAGAATTGGGTAATTCTTTTTTTTCAAATATATTTTCAAAATTAATTGAATATTTACTGGATGGGGAAACATCTTTTTTCGGACCAAAAGATCCTAAACTCCAAATTAATATACTTAATAATACAATAATTTTCCCAGCGTTATACATGAAAGATTTGATACTTATCCATAGGGTAATCCATATATTTCCAAATATGGGACATTTATAAGTAGGCATTTCCATAATCAGATGACTTTGATAATCTTTTTTAAGAAATAGATGAAGAATCATAGATATACTTAAAGCAGAAAAAAAACCTAAAAGGTACATTCCCATAAGTACTAATCCTCTCAATTGAATGAAATACCATTTTTTATCCGGAATGATAAGAGAAATTATTAATGTGTAAACAGGTAATCTAGCAGAACAGGTGATAAAAGGAGTTACTAAAATGGTGATTAAACGATCTCTATAATTTTCAATATGTCTAGCAGACATTATTGCAGGAATAGCACAGGCTACACTAGAAATAAGAGGAACTACACTTTTTCCATTTAATCCAAATGGTCGCATAATTCTATCCATTAAAAATATCACTCTGCTTATATAACCACTTTCTTCCATAAGAAGGAGGAAAAATAATAAAAAAAAAATTTGTGGAATAAAAGTGATAATCGTACTAATTCCAGGTAAAAAACCTTGTACAAAGAAATTGTTTAGTGGGCCAGGATAAATATTTTCTAGTTTTTTTTGAAGAATAGAAAAAAAAAATTCTAGAATTTTTTTAGGATTTTCTGCCCAAAAAAAAACACTTTGAAATATGATAAACAATAAAAAAAAGAAAATGAAATAACCCCAAACAGGATGTAATAATAAATAATTATCTATCTTTTTAGAAAAATCTAAAGAATTTCTTTTTGGATCCAAAAGAAACTCAGAAACTGTTTTAGAAAAAATTTTTCCTATTTCTTCATATCTATCTAATGTTTCTCTAATTTGTAATTTTTTAGAAATGATATTGTGTTTTTTCTTAATCTTCTTCAAAAGTTCATCCTCTTTTAAGAATTTTTTATTATTTGCTAAATAATACCAAGCTCTATAAGTGTTTACCTGATAACCATCTTTGACATCTTGAATAGCAATGGAATGAGATGATCCGGGATTAAAAAAAAAGGAAAAGCTTTTTTTCTTTTTCAGACTACTGATTTTATGTTTTACCTTATCTATTCCTATTCCTTTTCTTGCCTCTATTAAGACTATTTCAGTTAAAAGAAATTTCTTAAGTTTTTCTATATCAATAAGAACTCCCTTTTTTTTTGCTTCATCAAGCATATTTAGGATAAAAAGAACAGGAAAACCTAAATCTTGTATCTGTCTAAATAATAAAAGACTTTTTTTAAGATTCGATGAGTCAGCTACAACAATGATTTTATCTGGATAATCAATATCATCTATATTGTTTAGTAATTTACAAACTATTTCCTCATCTTCAGATGATGGATATATACTGTAGATTCCTGGAAGATCTATTATCTGATAGTGGGTCTTTTCGTAAGAAAAAAATCCTATTTTTTTATCTACTGTGACACCTAAATAATTTCCCACTTTTTGGTTGAGTCCAGTTAATTGATTAAACAAAGAAGTTTTTCCTACATTTGGATTTCCAATAAGAGCTAATTTAATGATTCTTTTCCGCATTTCTAAATAATAGGTTCTATGAGAATATTTTCCGCTTCTTTCTTACGTAAAGCTAAACAAGATTGATCATAAATAATGCATAGTGGATCATAAAAAATAGAAACAAAAAGTATTTCAAACTTAACACCAGGTAAAACACCTAATTCTAACAATTTTATAGGAAAATCTTCATTTTTATATCCCTTTATAATCCCTTTTTCTCCTTTTTTAAGATTAGATAAGTTCAAATTGATATGTATTTAAAATTTTATTATTCGTTAAATATACTTTCTTTATGCAAAGAATATTTTATGTTTTTTATAAAAAAATGAAATTCCTTTTTATAGATAGAAAAAATGAAATAAAGGTTTAAATTTATCTTCAAAAATATGTTATAACTTATGACGTCTCTTTTTGTTAGATCTATACAGTTACTACTAAGTATATCTATATTGATTCTTATTCATGAATTAGGTCATTTTTTATTATCTAAAGCATTTCAAGTACGTGTAGAGAGATTTTTTTTGTTTTTTGATCCTTGGTTTTCTATTTTCAAAAAAAAAATAGGAGAAACTATTTATGGAATAGGTTGGATACCCTTGGGGGGGTATGTTAAAATATCTGGAATGATGACAAATGAAGAGATAGATTCTTCAGATAAAGAAACAAGAGATTGGGAATTTCGTTCAAAATCTGCAATAAAAAGACTTTTGATTGTATCTGGAGGAATTCTTTCGAATATGTTATTTTCTTTTATGATTTTTTCTTTTTTGCTATTTAAATATGGAGAAATTTATCTCCCTACAAAAAATGTTAAATATGGAATTGAGGTAGATTATTTAGGAAAAAAAATAGGTTTAAGAAACGGTGACCGCATTCTACTTGTTAACGGAAAATATATCCCTTATTTTCATGAGATTCCTAAAGAAATTCTTTTCGGGAATTCCATTACTATAGATCGCATGGGAAAAATTATCCATTTATCATTAAATAATGATAAAAAAAGATTTTTTTTTGATAGAAAAGAATTCAGTTTTTTTATAATAAAACCTCGTGTTCCACCTATTATAAATTACGTAATAAAAGATTCAGGAGCCTATAAATATGGATTAAAAAATAATGATGAAATTTTAGCGATTAATTCAGAGTTTCTTTTCTTTTCAGATCAACTAAAAGATATTTTATCAAAATATAAGAACCAAACCATTTTGATTTCTGTCAATAGAAATGGGAGGCTACTTCAAAAAGAAGTTTTTTTAGATCAAAAAGGAATTTTAGGAATTTCTCTCAAAAATTTTATGGAAATGGATAATATTTTTTTATTCGAAAAAAAAAGTTATTCCATAATTGAAAGTTTTCCTTATGGAGTAAAAAGGACTTGGGAAGTTTTAAAAAATCAAATATTTTTTTTGAAAAATGTTTTTCATATAGAAACTAAAGCTTATAAACAGGTTGGTAGTTTTTTTTCTATGGCTAAAGAATTTCCTTCTCAATGGAATTGGGGCGTGTTTTGGACTTTAACCGCCACTTTATCCATATGGTTAGCTTTCTTAAATTTATTTCCTATTCCATCATTAGATGGAGGTTATATCTTATTTATTCTGATAGAAATGATCACTAAAAGAAGAATAAATGAAAAAATTTTTGAGCGTTGTACCATCATTGGATTTCTAATGATCAGTTTGATGATGATTATGGTTATTATTTGGGATATTTTTAAAGTTTTTTTCTATTAAAAAATTTTTAAGGAAAAAAACTTTATTTCTAGTAATTCCTATATCTATCATAAGATCATTTTTATGAATTGATGGAATACTATCTATTGGGTTAAAAAAACTCAATCCTATTTTTAGAACATTTTTTTTGCATAGTGTAAGAAATCTATCATAAAATCCTTTTCCATAACCAATCCGATATCCTTTTAAATCAAAAACTAATAAAGGGATAAATATTACTTCAATAAAGGAAGGAGGAATAATATATTTTTGTACAGGTTCAGGAATTCCATATTTGTTATTCTTTAAGGTAGTTTTTCTATCAAGAAGACAATTTTCTATGGATAAACTATGAAAATTTGAATAAGGAACTGTGATATATTTTCCTTTTTGAAAAAGAAAGTTAGCAATGAGGAAAGTATTGATTTCGTTATATTTTTTTATAGGTAAAAAAATATGATAATATGTTTTCTCCCATATAAAGAAAAGTTTTTTTACTTGAATAAATATATCATAACTACTTTTCAATACTTCTTGTTTAGTCAGTGACTTTCTGTAAAAAAAATATTTTTTTCGTAATTTTTTTTTCATTCATGATCTCTATGAATCTTGATTTTTTTTTATAATTTCCATGAAACTTTCTAATACTTTTACTATCTTTTGAGGATTTTCTATTGGCCCCATGTGACCAGTGGAGACATCAATAAAATAACTGTTATATCCGCTTTTTGCTTCTTCACGGAGTCTTTTTGCAGGAATGATTAAATCATATATTCCAACCACATATAATTTTGGAAATTTAGTTTTTTTTAATAAAAATCTTCTATCTTTACGAATAGACATTCCACGCAAAAAAGATATTACACTCTGAATAGGAGTTGAAATAGCTATTCTTTTTAAAAATTTTAATTCTTTTTGGAAAGAATTTAATTTATTAGGATCAAATAATTTATTAATACTAGTAGATACAAATAATTGATAATGATCTATTGCAGATTTTATGGATCGAATACGATGATTTTTTTTTTCTTTTGTATCTGATTCTGCAGTTGAATGAAGTAAACATAAACCTAAAAATATCTCTGGATATTCTTCTGCAAGCGCTAAAGCTATATATCCTCCCATAGAATGACCTATAAAAACGGCTTTTTCTATATTCTCTTTTTGTAAAAGAAATTTAATCATAGAAGCCACTTCTTCCATTGTGGTAGTGGAAGAATTTTTTTTTTCTAGAAAACTTTTTCCATGACCAGGTAAATCAATGGCAAGGACTTTGTATTTTTTGGAAAAAATATCATATATATAATTCCAAATTTCTAAACTTTCCATAAATCCATGTAAAAAAACCATGGAAATTCCATTTCCTTTTGTTTTATAATAGATATTTTTTTGATTATGAAAATATATGAACATCTTCTTATATTAAATAAATATTAAATAAAAAAATTTAATAATTATAGAAATTACGTTTTTCTTATTCAAAAATGAAGTGAATAATGTTGTTAACTATAAATATTGGGAATTCAAGTCTTCGTTTTGGACTATTTAATAATAATTATAATTTAAAATGTGATTGTTCATGGATTATTAACAGTAATCCACATAGATCATTGGATGAATATATTTTATTGTTTAGGAATATTTACCAACAATATGGAATCTTATCTAAATTAATACAAAATATTGTGATTGGATCCGTAGTCCCTCCTCTTACAAATATTGTAGAACAATCTTTATATGAAATTCATAAAATAAAACCGATAGTAGTAGATAGATATTCCGCTTCTCCAATAAAACATTATTCTCATCAATTAGGAACAGATTTATATGCTAATGCTATAGCTGCATATACATTATATCATAATAAAAAAAATACTCTAGTAGTAGATTTTGGAACGGCTTTAAGTTTAACCTGCATAGATAAATACGGAACTCTTCAAGGAGTTATTATTGCTCCAGGAGTTAATAGCTCTTTATCTGCATTGATAGGTAATACGGCTCAACTATCGCAAATAGAATTAAAAAAACCCCCTAATATATTAGGACAGTATACTGAAACCTGTATTCAAAGTGGAATTATTTATGGATACATCAGTATGGTAGAAGGACTCATTAACCGAATTAATAAAGAATTAAAAACAAACTGTTTTGTTATAGCTACAGGAGGGCTTTCTCATATTTATACTCCTTTAACTAAAAAAATTCATCTTAAAGATAAATTGCATACAATAAAAGGTTTAAAAATTCTATTTCATTGGAATAGATAGAGAATGTGAATTTATAAATCGATAGATTTTTTAATCTGTTCTGATAAAATCTTGAAATGATTTGCAGACAAAGATATTCTTTTCTTAGAAAAATTCCCATCACTTTCTTGATCCATAGGGATTAAATGGATATGAACATGGGGGATTTCAAAACCCATCACAAATATTCCAACACGATTACAAGGAATTATTTTTTCAATCCCGATAGCTACTTTTCTAGTAAAAGACATGAGAGATAAAAAATCTTTTTCTGGAAGAGAAAATATTTTTTCTGGATTCTTTTTTTTTGGGATCACTAAGGTATGACCAATTTTTATTGGATAAATATCTAAAAAAGCAAGATTTTCAGAATTTTCTGCGACTTTATAAGCAGGTACTTCGTTTTTTATTATATGTGTAAATATATTTTTCTGACTCATTTCATTCACTAAATGCTATTTCTAAAATTTCATAATCCAGTATCATTTTATTAGGTAACTTAATATGAGCAATTTGTCCTACTTGTTTTCCAAGTAATCCTGTAGATATAGGAGTATTGATAGAAATTTTACCAGATTTTAGATCTGCTTCTCCTTCTGGAACTAAGGTATATATTTGTTCTCCTCCATATGTTAAATTTTTCACCCTAACTGTAGATAGAATAGAAACTCTGTTTCTATTGATTTGTGATCCATCAATAATTCTTGCATTGGATAGTTTTTTTTTTAATTTGGCTATGTTCATTTCTAAAAATCCCTGTGCTTCTTTTATAGCATCATATTCTGCATTTTCTGAAAGATCTCCTTTATCTCTGGCTTCTGCTATTTGCATGGATATTTTTGGTCTTTCAATGTTTTCTAATCTTTCTATTTCTTGTTGTAGTTTTTTTAATCCCTCTTTAGTGATATATTCGAATTTTTCTTTTTCCATAGTATTTTTTTCATTTTTCGATCTTTTCATCCAATTATAAAGTTAGTTGATTTTGTGAATAATTATGTAAATTATTTTTTTTCTTAATTGATTGAATTTATACATATTTTAAAAATATGGTGTGTATCGTTCAGTTTTTTCTTATTCTTTCATTGTCCATAATACCCTCAATTATGGGAAAAGTAATCAAAATTTATGATGGAGATACTTTTAGAATTTATACGAAAAAAATGGAAGAATATAAAATAAGAATTTCTGATATTGATTGTCCAGAAAAAAATCAATCTTATGGAAAAGAAGCGAAAAATTTTTTAACAAAAAAAATTCTAAATAAAACTGTTTTCATCAAAAATCTCAAAAGAGACAAATATAATCGTATTGTTGGTTTGGTTTTTTATGATAAAAATAAAGATTTAGGAAAGGATATTCTAGAGTCAGGGTTGGCATGGGTTTGGAAATTTTCTAAAAATATTCCATATAAAAGAATTGAATCTAAAGCGAGAAAAAAGAAAATTGGACTATGGAAAATAAATCACCCTATAGATCCCTATAATTGGAGAAAAAAAAGATCATTCTGTCCTTACAATATTTGCTCCTAAAAGACGTAATCTTTGATCAATATTTTCATATCCTCGATCTATTTGTTCTATATTCTTTATCCTACTAGTCCCTCTAGCAGAAAGTGCAGCTATAAGAAGAGATATTCCAGCTCGGATATCTGGAGAGTTTAATAGAGAACCTCGTAAAGAAGATTGATGATTCAAACCAATAACGGTTGCTCTATGAGGATCACATAATATTATTTGTGCTCCCATTTCAATTAATTTATCTACAAAAAATAATCTACTTTCGAACATTTTTTGATGGATTAAGACACTTCCTTTCGCTTGAGTAGCTACTACAGTGAAAATACTTAGTAAATCTGGTGTTAAACCTGGCCATGGGGCGTCAGAAATTGTTAATATGGCGTTGTTTAATAATTTTTTTATTTGGTAGGATTTTTGAGAGGGGATATAAATATCATCGTCTTTATTTTCTAAGAAGATTCCCATTTTTTGGAATATATTCGGGATAATTCCTAGATTTTTCCAACTAACATTCCGAATTTTTATTTCAGAACTAGTAATAGCGGCTAATCCTATCCAACTTCCTATTTCTACCATATCAGGTAAAATAGTATGGGTACATCCTCCTAATTCTGTAACTCCATTAACATGAATTAAATTAGAACCTATGCCTTTTATTTTTGCCCCCATTCTATTTAATAGCTTACATAATTGTTGAATATAAGGCTCACAAGCCGCATTATAAATAGTGGTTTTTCCTTTAGCTAAAGACGAAACCATGATAATATTAGCTGTAGCTGTTATAGAGGCTTCTTCTAGAAGAATAAATTTTCCTTTTAAATATTTAGAGGTAAGATCAAAATACTGATTTTCTCTATTATAATTTATATGAATTCCTAAAGATTCAAAACCTCTTAGATGTGTATCTAAACGTCTACGACCAATTCTATCTCCTCCAGGTATAGGCATACACCCTTTTCCAAATCTAGCTAGCAAAGGTCCCGCCATCATGACCGAACCTCTAATACATTTTCCATTCTCACGAAATTTTTTCGTATTTAAATATTCTAGACAAATATTTTTAGCTTGAAAAGTAAAATCTCCAATATCATTTTTTTTTATGACAACTCCTAAGTTTTGAAGTATTTGCATCAAACATTTTACATCTTCTATTTCTGGAATATTTTTTATTCTCAATTTCTCTGAGGTTAGCAATACCGCACACAAAACTTGCAAAGCTTCATTTTTTGCTCCTTGTGGTTGGATTTCTCCTTTTAGAGGAGATCCTCCTTCTATCTTAAAAGAAGCCATAATTCATCCTATTTTCTTTTTTCTCATATAGTTCTTTTTTCTCTTTGGATTTAAAAGATAGGAACATTGTAATAAAGGATCGGTATTATTCATTAAACAGATTTTTCCTTTTGAAAGCTCTTTTAAATCTTTAAAGATAATATCATCTTCTACAAGGTTTTTATTCCATCTCAAATAATTTTTTTTCATAGTATTTGCTATAGCATAAAATAGCCCTTCTTTTTTTTGTCTATTTTTGCAATGTATTGCTACATGTATCATATTTCTAATGATTTTTCCATAATACCTGAAATTAGTTAAATATTCAGGATATTCCACTTTTTTATAATATTTTATTTTTTCTGGATGAGGTTTTGGAAAAGGAGGATCAATATCTAATTGATATTTAGACATAATAAATAATTGATTCCATAGTTTATGTTGAAAATATGGGTTATTCAATTTAGGATTGGAATCCGTCATCAATTTAATGATACTCCAAGCGCAACGATTACGTTTTTTCCTATTTTTTATTTGTATTGCATAAGCAATCATCTTATGAATATTTCTACCATATTCTGGGATAACCAATTTGAAACGATTAGTATTATATTCCATATTGATTTTTTTTTATAAAAATAAGATCTTTTCTGCTTCTAAAGTTTAATGATTACTGTGTAAATAAGAAGTTTTTTTATGCAAAAAATTTTTTCTTTCCTTACAAGAAATATTGAAACAGGATACACAATGATCATTATTGCAAGCATCTACATGTACAGATAATTCTACTTTATGTCCAAATTTATCTTTTGTTAAATTTGTCAATTTTTTGACTTCTTCATTGGATTCTTTGACATTAAAAAACCATGGAACAGTTAAATGACAATCTACATGTAAAGCGCTTCCATGTTTAATAATTTTTAAATGATGAAGGTCAATCCAATGGAGATCTCTTTTTTCATTTATATAAAGAGATAATTTTTTTAAAAGTTTTTTATCCGATTCATCCATAATACCAGCTGTAGCATATCTTAACAATTTTAATCCTGTATATAAAATTACAAAGGAAAAAATAACAGAAATAATAGGATCTATCCATATCCATTTTGTAATATTTAACAATATTAATCCCATCACTATTCCAAAAGTAGAATAAGTATCTGTTTGAAGATGTTTTCCAGTAGCTATTAACGTTAAAGCTCTATTTTCATTTCCTATTTTACAGGCTAAAAAACCTAACCCATAATTAACAATAGCGGTAAATGACATCATAGGAATTGCATAATCTAATTTTAATAAAATAGGATCATGATGTTTTACATGTAAAAAACTTTTTATAAAAATAGTCATTCCTACAAAAAAAATTAATAATCCTTCTATAGCTGTGGATATAAATTCTATTTTTCCATGACCATATGGATGATTGTGATCTTTGGGTAAAGAGGATATATACAGGCTATACAAACCTATCAATCCACTAATAATATTGGTTATACTTTCCATTGCATCACTAAATATAGAAAGAGAAGAAGTGATATACCAAGTAATTAACTTAATGAAAAATAAAAGAATAGCTACAAAAAAAATTAATTTTTGTAGACTAAAATTGAGTTTCATCTTTTTATCTTCCATAAAAAGAAATTTAATAATTAGGAATAAATAACAAGTTTAGCTATTTTCAGTAAAATTTTTTTTATTCCTAATTTTTGAAATTTAATTATAGCTATTTCATTTTGAATGTTTAGTATCATTCCCATTCCAAAATTTTTGTGAAATACTTTAATTCCTTTTTTGAACATGGATAATGTTTTCTTTTCATCAGAATATAAATCTTTTGATATGATTATAGGATTGGCTTTATTTAGATTCTGAATTCCATGTTCTCTGTCAATAACTTTTTCGCTTATTTCCTGAATAAAACGACTAGGAACCGTTCTAATTTTTTTTCCCCATAAAAAACGAGATTTTGCATATGTTAATATAGCTTTTTTTTGAGCTCTTGTTATAGCAACATAAAATAGACGGCGTTCTTCTTCAAGTTTCAATGCATTTTCTAAACTAGATTTTGATGGAAATAAGTTTTCTTCCAATCCTGCAATAAAAACTACGGAAAATTCTAAACCTTTAGATAAATGTATAGTCATTAAGGATACCTGATTTTCTTCATTTTCCTCATCGATTCCTTCTCTTAAAGAAAAATATCGCAAAAATCCAGATAAACTCATATCTCCATTTTTTTTTAAGATTTCTTGCTCTTTAAGATATAGAGAGATATTTTCTAATATATATTGAAAATCATCAGCATGATAATAATTTTTTTTATCTTCTTCTAAGAAGAAATTTGCTATGTCTTTTGCTATTTTATAGGTGTTTTTTTCGTTTAATTCCAAACGAAATTTTTCTATTTTTAAAATGAAATTTTCTAATTTTTCTTTTGTTTTTTTGTGGATTCTTAGGAAAGGATAATAATTTATCAGATTCTTTAAAAGATTATAAAAAGTTTTCTTTTCCTTTTTAGATAAATTGAATATTAATTTAATGGCTTTTTTATTTTCTATTTTTTTTTTTATGATACGTAATAGGGATTCTTCTTCGTTGGGATTATTGATGATTTTTAAATAAGCTAAAAAATCTAGAATTCCTTTACGTTTATAGAAGGATATGGATCCGTATATTTTGTATGATATTTTTTTTTCTTTTAGAGCCTTTTCCAGGATATTTGATTGTGTATTGGTTCTATAGAGAATAGCAAAATCTTTATTTTTAAATTGGGTATTTTTTTTAGTGAAATAGATGAAAGAAGCAATGTATTGCGCTTCTTCCTTTTCAGAAGGAGCTCCATATATTTTTATCTTCTCTCCTTTTTCATTATTTGTCCAAACTTTTTTAAAAATTTGATTTTTATTAAAAGAAATAATCTTATTAGCGACCTGCACTATGTGATGGGTAGAACGATAATTTTGTTCAAGACGAAAAATTTTTGCTTCATTGTAATCCGTATGAAAATTTAAAATATTTGATATGTTTGCGCCACGAAAAGCATATATACTTTGAGCATCATCACCTACGGCAAAAATATTTCTATGTTTTGAAGATAAATTTTTAATAATCGCATTTTGAAAAAAATTTGTATCCTGATATTCATCGATTAATATGTATTGGAATTTTTCTTGGTATTTATGTAGTATTTGAGGAAAATGAAAAAATAAATAATTGGTATGAAGTAATATGTCATCAAAATCTAAAGCTTCTGATTTTAAACAACGTTTTACATAATATTCATATATTTTTTTTATATCCTGATATGATTTTTCATTGTTTATGGATTTCAATTTATTTTTATATTCAGATATTTTTCTTCTAATTTTTGTAGGGCTGAGAGATGTTTTAAAATTGAAGTCATCTAATATTTTTTTTATCACATTTTCTGAATCTCTTTGATCGTAAATAGTGTAATTTGATTTATAACCAAGCCAATGAGATTCTTTTCGCAAAACCCATGAAAATATAGAATGAAAAGTTCCCAGTGATATCTGATTCAAATCCGTTGGATTCAACATATTTGAAATCCGCATCTTCATTTCTTTAGCTGCTTTATTAGTAAAAGTTAAAGCTAATATTCTAGATGGATTGATTCCTATATTATTAATCATGTGCACTATACGATGTGTAATGACACGGGTTTTTCCGGATCCAGCTCCAGCAATGACTAGAACAGGCCCATGAATTGTTTCTATAATTTTTCGTTGGGTACTATTCAGATTAAGTGATGATGTATAATCCATATTTTTTATTTTTAGCTTTTTTTTCCCCAAAAAGATTCATAGTATTTATAGAAATGATTTCTAGTGGTTTTATGATTTAACAGAAAATCAGGATTTTTGTTAAAAAATTTTTTAGCAATAGGAATGACTTCTTTTATTAATTTGTAATCTTTAAGAAGATTAGCAATTCTGAAATAAGCATTTCCGCTTTGTTTAGTTCCTATTAAATCTCCACTACCTCTTAATTTAAGATCTCTTTTAGCTATTTCTAAACCATCTTTAGTTTCGCACATAATTTTCATTCTAAAGTGGCTTTCTACACTAATTTTGTCATTAGTCATAAGAAGACAATAACTTTGATGTGGACCTCTTCCTACCCTTCCTCTTAATTGATGTAATTGAGACAGACCAAAGCAATCTGCATTTTCTATTAGAATAACTGAAGTATTAGGAACATCTACTCCTACTTCTATAACCGTAGTAGAAACCATAATTGGAGTTTCTCCACGTAAAAATCGATTCATTTGAATATTTTTTTCTTGATAACTCATTCTACCATGTAGAATTCCAATTCGATCTTCTAACTTTGGAAAGTGTTCTTTTATAAATTGATAACCCCTCATTAAATTCATTAAATTTTTAGATCCATTTTTTTTGAATTTTTCTATAGTAGGATATACAATGTATATTTGTCTTCCTTTTTGAATCTGATTTTTTATAATTTCAAGGACTTTAGATCTATTTTTATTGCGAAAGTGAACGGTTTTAATAGGTTTTCTATTTATGGGAAATTCCTTTATAATGGATATTTTTAAGTCATTATAAAGAGTCAGGGCTAAAGTTCTAGGAATAGGAGTAGCCGTCATGATTAATATGTGAGGAGGTCTTTCATTTTTTTCCAAAATCTTAGCTCTCTGTTCCACTCCAAAACGCTGTTGCTCATCAATTATAGCTAATCCAAGATTTTGAAAATGGACAGTATCTTGAATTAAAGTATGTGTACCTATAAGAATGGAAATTTTTCCGATAAAAACATCATGATATATACATTTTCGCATTTGAATAGAGGTGGAACTAGTTAATAAAGCTAGTTGAATTCCAATTCCAGAAAACATTTTTTTTATAGAAGAATAATGTTGTATTGCTAAAACTTCAGTAGGAACCATTAAACAAGATTGAAACCCATTATCTAAAGCAAGTAGCATGGATAAAACAGCTATTATAGTTTTTCCACACCCAACATCCCCTTGTAATAATCTGTTCATTTGCATAGGTTTTTTTAAGTCTCTACGTATTTCTCTGAATACTCTTTTTTGTTCCTCTGTTAAAGGAAATGGAAGACAATATTTGTAGAAATTATAAAAATTTTTTCCTAATCTCGAAAAGGGATAACTGTTGGATGAATAACTTTTATTTTTGTTTTTTTTGGATAAAAGAAATAATTTTAAAAAAAATAATTCTTCGAATTTTAAACGATGTTTTGCTTGAAATAATTTCTCTAAAGATTGTGGAAAATGTATTTGAATCAATGCTTCTTTCCTTTGCATTAATTCTTTTTTCATAATCTCCTGAATAAATATTTCTTCTATATCATTTTTTGATTCTTCTATTAGATTTTTCAAAATTTCTATCATAAAAGAATTATTTATTCCATTTTCCCTAAGTTTTTTAGGAATGGAATATATAGGATATATAGAGTAATTTTTTTCTGAAAATTTCAATTTTTGAATATCTGGATGAATGATTTGAATTTTTCCTTGAAAATGTTTTATACTTCCGTTTACTGTGATTTTCATATTTTTTTTGATGATTTTTCTAAAAAAATTGATGGTCTGGAACCAGACCAATTCCACATGTCCTGTTTTATCCTCTAAACGTGCTATCAATATTTTTCCTTTTTTATTTTGATAGTTGATTTCTTCTAAATGGGTAATTTTTCCTGTTATTTGTATAAGAGTGTTTTCTGGAGG
>NZ_CP059210.1:224391-501251 GCF_014252095.1 Blattabacterium cuenoti | reverse complement strand
AAATAACGGACATATTTTGTAGGATAAAAAAAAAGTAGATCTTCATATGTATGAATTTGTAATTCTATATTAAATAAACGTGTTTTTTTTAAACTGAATCCCTTTAAATATTCTATAGATTTTTCTAATACATTATGTGACATTTTTTTTATATTATATCTCGCATTAAAATGATACAATGATGATTGTAATAATAATAAAAATATTTAATTTTGTCCTGAAAAATGGACATTTAGCTCAGGTGGTTTAGAGCGCTACTTTGACAGAGTAGAGGTCGTCGGTTCAAATCCGATAGTGTCCACATTGTTTTTTTACATTATTTTTTATGGTATTAATTACAACAGTTAGAGAGGGAGAATCCATTGAGAAAGCTTTGAAAAAATGCAAAAAAAAATTTGATAAAACGCGGATTTTAAAGGAATTTAGAGAAAAACAACAATATATAAAACCTTCTGAAGATAGGAGAAATGAAATTTTACGAGCTAGATATAGAGAACGTATGCGATTAAAGAAAGAAGAATAAAAAAAAATAGAGATACATCATTCTATGTATCATGATAGCTTTTATAAAAAACGAGTTTTTGGATTAGTAGGAAGAGGAATTAGTTATTCTTTTTCAAAAAATTATTTCATGAAAAAATTTAAAAAAGAATCTATTTCTGAAGTCACTTATGAAATCTTCGATATTCCAAAAATAGAAGATGTTTTATGGATTTTTAAAACCCCATCCTTGAAAGGATGCAATATCACTATTCCATATAAAAAGAGCATTATTCCCTTTTTAAATAAACTTATGCCAGAAGCAAAATCTATTGGATCTGTTAATGTAGTAAAGATAAATGAAGAGAAACATCGGATTGGTTATAATACAGATGTTTTGGGTTTTGAGTTTTCTTTCAAAAAGGACATAAATAAATTATCATCTAAAAATCAAAAGGCTCTGATTCTTGGAACAGGTGGGGTATCTAGATCAGTTTCCTTTATTCTAAAAAGAATGGGAATCCCATACAGATATGTTTCTCGAAAAAAACATAAAGATTTTTTGGTTTATGAAGAAGTGAACCAGGATCTTTTAGAAGATCATAAAATTATTATTAACTGCACTCCATTGGGAACTTTTCCAAATATCCATTTATGTCCACCATTACCTTATCAATTTCTTTCTTCTAAACACTATCTCTATGATTTGGTTTATAATCCATCTAAAACTTTTTTTTTAAAAAAAGGAGAAGAAAAAGGATCTATGATCAGAAATGGTTTAGAAATGTTACGTATTCAAGCAGAAGAATCTTGGAAAATATGGAATTCATAAAATAGGGAAGAAATGAACCATGATAAAATCTTTATGCATAGGGCTATTCAATTGGCAAAAAATGGATTAGGATTCACTTCTCCTAATCCTATGGTAGGATGTTTAATAGAAAGAAATGGTTTGATTTTATCAGAAGGATGGCATTATAAAGTAGGAATGAATCATGCAGAGGTAAATGCTATCAATAGGGTTAAAAATCCATCTTTATTAACTGATTCGACCCTTTATGTCACATTAGAACCATGCGCGCATTTTGGAAAGACCCCTCCTTGTGTTGATTTAATCATTAAAAGTAAGATACCTAGAGTTGTAATCGGAATACAAGATCCTTGTAATAAGGTAAACGGTTTTGGGATACAAAAATTAAGAAAAAATGGGATAGAAGTGATAGAAAATGTTTTAAAGGATCAGTGTAGAATTTTAAATAAACGTTTTTTTACTTTTTATGAAAAAAAAAGACCTTATATTATATTGAAATGGGCGCAAAGTGATGATGGTTTTATAGACTCATGGAAAGGGAATGATAAAAAAAAAAATCCTTCATGGATTAGTGGAATTTATTCTAGACAATTGAGTCATAAATGGAGATCTGAAGAGGACAGTATTTTAGTAGGAAGAAAAACCGTGTTTAATGATAATCCAAAATTAGATGTTAGAGAATGGTTTGGGTCAGATCCAATTAGAATTTTTATGGATAGAAAATTAAGTATATCTACTTCTTATTTTATTTTGGATGGGACGAAAAAAACAATTGTTTTTACCGAAAAGAAAAAAGAAAATCAGAAAAATATAGAATTTGTTCAGATTTCTTTTGAGAAAGAGATTATCAAACAGATCTTAGATTATCTACATCAGATAAACATTTTTTCTTTAATTGTAGAAGGAGGAAGAACGACCTTAGAGAGTTTTATCAAAGATAATATTTGGGATGAATCTAGAATATTCGTCTGTAATATCTTTTTGAAAGATGGATTAAGGGCTCCTGTCATAAATGGAAGAGTTATCAAAAATATGTATATAGAAGAAAAGGATAAACTTATTATTAAAATTCCATCTTAATTTTTTTCTGTAAGGAACTTGATTGTATCAATATTGTCTGAATAATCCCATAATTTAGGGAATTGAGTTTTTCCAAAATCAACTTCGTTTTTACATATATTTCTTGAGACTAAGCATTGTAAATGTTTTCTATTTTTGTGTATCAATTTTTTTAATTGGTTTACATTGGAATAAAATTCATAATATACCACTGATATTGGACTATGGTAGTCTTTGCTTTCTATTAAAATCATCATAGGATTTCTTTTAATAACTATGTTATTTAGAGTATATATGGAAAGATAATAATTATAATTATCCATGTACTTATAATTTTTCATTACATAAGATGATAAATTTTGATCCAAGATGAGATGAAGATCATAATTTTTAGGAATGAATATCTTTCCCACATTTCTACATCCTCTTCCAGAATAAGTTAAAATGTCTTTATTTAAAGAAATTAAATTTTTTTTACTTTCATTTCCTTGTAGAATAGCTATAGAAGTTCGTCTTTTTCGAAGAATCATGGGGTATTTTCTAAAGTAGTATTCAAAATAACGAGCTGTATTATTACTGCAACTTGCTATAACAGAATCATATTTTTCTTTAAAAAAGTTTTTAGAAAATTTTATTTTTTTTTCGAGTAAAGGATTTATATGAGTGATTATTTTGCATAAAAAAGGAAGTAACAAATTATCCTCTTCGGATAATTTTATTAAAATTCGATGTCCTGATAAAAGAACACATAAAAAATCATGAAACCCTACTAGGGGAATATTTCCCGGCATAATAACTAAAATAGTTTTTATTGGGTTCTTTTTCTTAATAAAAGAATATTTATTTAACCAATATTCTAGTTTTTCTTTTGTAAGTATTTTCCCCCATTGTTCAATAGTGATGAATAAATCTTCTGTTCTAAACCAACTATTGATAATGGAGGTTTTTTTTATAATATTCCGAAATGGAAAAAAAAATTTTTTAAAATTTTCAGAAATATATTTTTCATGTGCATAAAATTTCTTAAATTCTCTAAGAAAAAAACCTAATTTATAGAAAGTCTGAATCAGATTGTTCATTAGATTATAGAATCTACATTAAATTTAATTTAAATGTCTATAAAAATCACAGAAGAATGTATAAATTGTGGCGCCTGTGAATCTGAATGTCCTAATCATGCAATTTATGAAGGAGGAAAAGTATGGAGGATGTCAGATGGAACTTCTTTGTGGAAAAAAAAAATGTCAGAAGGTTTTTTTATGGATCCAATGTTTCCTCAGGAACCAAAAAAAAAGGATATTTATTTTATAGTAGCAGAAAAATGTACAGAATGTGTTGGGTTTTATGAAGAACCACAATGTGTAACAATTTGTCCAGTAAATTGTTGTATTCTAGATGATAATCATGTAGAATCTAAAGAAGATCTTCTTAAAAAGAAAAATTTTTTGCATGATTCTTTTTAAAAGAATTTTTCATTTCAATGAATCCTCAATATTTAGAAATTAAAAAAGCATTTAAAAATTGGAAAGATATAGCAAAACTTTATTATCCAAATAATTGGAAAGCTTTTATTCAAATTTTAAATACTTTTTTTCCTTTTGTTTTCATTTGGATAACAATAGTCTTTTGCATCTTCAATTATTCCAAGTATATAACAGTTTTCTTATCTATATTCAACTCCTTTTTTTTGATTAGAATATTCATCATTCAACATGATTGTGGACATCAATCATTTACCTCTTCAAAAAAAATTAATAATATCATAGGGTTTATTTGTAGTCTTTTTACTTTAATTCCGTTTAAATATTGGGCTAAATCACATAATTATCATCATGCACATAATTCTCAATTGGATTTTAGAGATATAGGTGATATAACTATTTTAACTGTTAGGGAATATCAAAAACTGAATTTTTGGAAAAAAATAAAGTATAGAATGTATCGATCTTTTATCGTCATGTTTTTTTTAGGACCTATCTATTATATTTTTATACATAGTAGATTACCATTAATTCATATAAAAGGTTGGGAAAAAGCAAAAGTAAATCTTTGGATCAGTAATTTTTGTATTTTTTCTTTTTATATTTTTATAGGAAATTTTATTGGTTTTTTTAAATTATTATTTATTCAATTTCCAACTATTGTTTTTTTTTCTATTGTGGCTATATGGGTTTTTTATGTTCAACATCAACATAATCCTAATTACAAAGAATGGAAAACTAATTGGGATTACTGTATAGCCGCTATAAAAGGTAGTTCTTTTTACAAATTACCTAAAATAATTCATTGGTTTACAGGAAATATTGGATATCACCACATCCATCATTTAGTTCCCAGTATTCCATTTTATTATTTACCTGACTGTCATAGTCAAAATCCTATTTTCGATAAATATGTGACAAAAATGAACTTTTCAGGAAGTTTAAAATGTGCAAAATATAAACTTTGGGATGAGGAAAATAAAAAAATGATAAGTTTTAGATCTTATGAAAAAAGAAATATTAATAAAAAAATTTCTGAACATAAATGAGGATTGGTTTTTTTTCATAAAAGAGGAATGGGATCAGCCTTATTTTCAAAAACTATTAAGATTCCTTAGGATAGAATATAAAAATTCTGTTTGTTTTCCAGAAAAAAAAAATATCTTTTCTTCGTTTAATTATTGTTCTTTTTCTAAATTAAAAGTAGTTATTCTAGGGCAAGATCCTTATTATAAAAATAATCAAGCTGATGGTCTATCCTTTTCTGTTCCGGATGGAGTAGCAATTCCTCCTTCTTTAAAGAATATTTTTATAGAAGTGAATAATTGTTTTCAAAAAAAATCATTACCTATTAGCGGCTCTTTAATTTTTTGGGCCACCCAAGGTGTTTTACTACTTAATTCTGTTTTAACGGTAAGAAAAGGACTTCCTGGATCTCATAGAAATAAAGGTTGGGAGATTTTTACCGATAAAATCATTCGAATAATTTCGGATAAAAAAAAGCATATTGTTTTTTTATTGTGGGGAGAGTTAGCCAAAAAAAAAGATTCTCTAATTGATTTTCATAATCATTTTATATTAAAAACCTCACATCCATCTCCTCTTTCTGCAAATTTTGGTTTTTTAGGATCTCAACAGTTTTTAAAAACTAATCAATTTTTGAAAAAAATAGGAAAAAAACCTATAATGTGGTAATTACATGTGTATGGCTTTATTTTCAAAACTCAACAAGGCGGCTTCTTTAAAAGATTCGCTAAAAGTAGGATGCGGGTGGCAAATCCTATAGATATCTTCTGAAGATGCCCTAAATTCAAGAGCTACAGAAGCTTCCATTATCATATCGGAGGCATGATCGCCTATCATATGAACTCCTAATATTTCATCTGTTTTTTTATGAGATAGCATTTTTACAAAACCTTCTGTAGATCCGCTAGCACGAGCTATTCCCAATATTCTCATAGGAAAGAAACCTATATTGTATTCTATTCCTTTATTTTGGATTTCTTTTTCTGTAAACCCAATACTAGATACTTCAGGATTAGTATATAGAACAGATGGAACTAAATTATAATTTAGTTTATTTGGTTTTTGTCCAGCTAGATGTTCTGCGACATATAAACCTTCTTCTTCCGCTTTATGTGCTAACATTTTTCCGCCTATGACATCTCCTATCGCATAGATATTTTCTACAGAACTTTGTAAAAAATCATTAACTAAAATGAACCCTTTTTGATCTTTTTGAATTCCTATATGTTCTAATCCAAGATTTTCTGTATAAGGGGACCTCCCAATTGATATGAGGCAATAATCCCCTATATATTTCATTTTTTTTCCATTATTTTTATTTTTAACATAAACTGAAATTTCATTAGTTTCTAATAAAACTATATCCTGGATTATAAAGGAGGTTTTTATTTGAATTCCAGATTTTTCTAATATTTTTTGGATTTCTTGACTTAAAGAATGATCCATATTTGAAATTATTCTATCCATAGTTTCAATAATAGTTACTTGACTTCCTAACCTATGGTAAATAGAAGCTAATTCTAATCCGATTATTCCTCCTCCAATTATTATTAATTTTTTTGGAATTTCATCCATAGAAAGAGCCTCCGTAGAGGAAATAATTTTTTTTCTTTTCTCAAAATTTGATAATGGAAGACTTATTGGTTTAGAACCTGTAGCTATTATACAATATTTAAATTGTATATCTTCAATAGTTTTTCTATCTGTGATAGAAATCACATGATTTTTTTTAAATGTAGCTATGCCATTATATAAATCAATATTATTTTTTTTCATGAGATATTTCACTCCTTCATTTGTTTTTTTCACGATCTCATTTTTCCTTTTCATCATTTTTTCGAAATCCAAAGATAATTTATCATAAATAATTCCATGGGAATGATGATGATTTTTTGCAAAGAAAAAATATTTAGAAGAATATAAAAGAGATTTTGAAGGAATACAACCCACATTTAAACAGGTCCCGCCTAAATCTTGATATTTTTCTATAAGTGCAGTATGAAGTCCGAGTTGACTTGCACGAATGGCTGAAACATAACCTCCTGGACCAGAGCCTATAACGACAAGATCATATAAATTATTCATGACTTACTAAAAGATTTTATTTAATAAAGTTATACAAATCTGTTTACTTACATATCTAATATATAAGCAAAAATTAATGGTGCTACAATAGTAGCATCTGATTCAATAATAAACTTAGGAGTGTCCTTATCTAATTTTCCCCAAGTTATTTTTTCATTAGGAATAGCTCCTGAATAGGAGCCATAACTGGTAGTAGAATCAGAAATTTGGCAAAAATATGCCCAATAAGGAGTATGTTTCCATCCTATATCTTGGGAAAGCATAGGGACTACACAAATAGGAAAGTCTCCGGAGATTCCTCCACCTATCTGAAAAAATCCTACTTCATTTTTCACAGATTCTTTTTTGTACCATTTAGCTAAATAAATCATATATTCGATTCCATTTTTTACAAGAATTGGTGAAAATAATTTTTTCATACAATATGAAGCGAAGAGGTTCCCTATTGTGCTATCTTCCCAACCAGGAACAACCAGGGGTAAATTTTTTTTTGCGGCAGCCAAGACCCAACTATCTTTTGAATTGATATCATAATATGGTTCTAAAATATTTTCTAATAATAATTGATAAATATATTCATGAGGAAAATATCGTTCAGATTTTTCCTTAGCTCTTTTCCATATATTGAGAATATGTTTTTGTAGAAATTTAAAAGCTTGATCTTCTGGAATACAAGTATCTGTTACACGATTAAATCCTTTTTTTAAAAAAGTTTTTTCTTCATCAGGGGTTAAATCTCTATAATTAGAAATTTTCTTATAATGTGAATGAGCTATTAAATTCGTTATATCTTCTTCTAAATTAGCACCAGTACAAGAAATAATATGAACTTTATCTTGTCTGATCATTTCAGCTAATATTTTTCCTAATTCTGCAGTACTCATTGCACCTGCCAATGTAATCATCATTTTTCCATTATTTTTAATATGATGTTTATAAGCTTTAGCTGCTTCTGATAAAGTTAGAGCATTAAAATGAAGAAAATATTTTTCGATAAAGGAAGTAATAGAATCTTTCATAATTTATAATTAGATTTTATCTAGCTATTTGTACAGCTCTGGTTTCTCTGATCACTGTTACTTTTATTTGTCCAGGATAAGTCATTTCGTTTTTTATTTTCTCTGTTATATCAAAAGATAACTGAAAAGCTTTTTGATCATCTATTTTTTCGCTTTCTACTAAAACTCGTAGTTCTCTGCCTGCCTGTATAGCAAAAGCCTTATTTACCCCATCAAAACTCAAAGCGATATCTTCCAAATTTTTTAATCTTTTAGAGTAAGATTCAAAAGAATTTCTTCTTACTCCAGGACGAGCTCCACTAATAGAATCCGATACTTGTACGATAGGAGATATTAGAACTTTCATTTCTATTTCATTATGATGAGAACCTATGGCATTACAAACTTCTATATTTTCTCCGTATTTTTCAGCCCATTGCATTCCTAAAATCGCATGAGGAAGTTCGGATTCTGTTTCAGGAACTTTTCCTATATCATGTAATAAACCTGCACGTTTAGCTAATTTTGCATTTAATCCTAATTCTGAAGCTAATATTCCTGATAAATGAGCCACTTCTCTAGAATGTTGTAACAGATTTTGTCCATAAGAAGAACGATATTTCATCCTTCCTATCATTCTAATTAATTCTGGATGTATCCCATGAATTCCTAAATCGATTATGTTTTTTTTTCCGATTTCTACTATTTCTTCTTCAATTTGTCTTTCAGTTTTTGCGACGATCTCTTCAATTCTTGCTGGATGGATTCGTCCATCTATCACTAATTTATGAAGCGATAACCTAGCTACTTCTCTACGTATAGGATTGAAACAAGATAATAAAATAGCCTCTGGAGTATCATCTACAATAATTTCTACTCCCGTTGCTTTTTCCAGAGCTCTTATATTTCTTCCTTCTCGTCCAATAATGCGACCTTTTACGTCATCTGATTCTATATTGAATACAGAAACCGCATTCTCAACAGCTTGTTCTGTTCCAATTCTTTGAATAGCTTGAATGACTATTTTTCTTGCTTCCATTTTTGCAGTGAGTTGGGATTCTTCTATAATATTTTGTATATGTGTTTGTGCCTTGACTTTTGCTTCTTCTTTAAGGAATTCAATTAATTCATTCTTAGCTTCTTCAGAAGAATAATTGGATACTTTTTCAAGCAGTTCTACTTGTTTTCTCTGCATGTTTTTAAATTCTTCTTGTTTTTTTTGAAGAATTTTGAATTTTTTTTCACAATCATGTATTTGATTTTCTAAACGATTATTTCTTTTAAAATAAATTTCAATTTCTTTAGATAATCTAGATTCTTTTTCTCTTGTTTGATTTTCTATATCCGTTATTTTTCTTTCTCTAAGACGAATATCTTTTTCATGTTTAGATTTAAGTTCTATAAATCTTTCTTTTGCTTGAATGATTTTCTTTTTTTTTATAGACTCTCCTTCTTTTTCTGCATTTTTTATAATTTTTTTTGCTTGAATTTTAGCTTTTTCTAATAAATGAATATATCTTTTCAAGATGGTTTTTTTTCCAAAGAAATAACATGTAATAATCCCAATTGTAAACCCCATGAGAACCGAAAATCCAACATTTATTTTCATATGTACTCAATTTAAATAAAAATAAAATAGACATTTTAATAACATTTTTAAAACAAAAGGTAATAAGTAGAAGCCTTATAAAAAAAGACTTTAAGAAAGGGTAAATATACAAAATTAATAACGAGAGAATTGGTTTATATTTTTTTAATCAACGGAATTTGAATAAATTAGAATAAAATTTTCTAGTTTTTTAACTAAACTATGCAACTTAATTCTATTCTTTATGAAAAGAGCATACTTAGATAATGCAGCTACCACTCCTGTAAGAAGCGAAGTTATAAAAGTCATGGTAAATACATTAAAATATTCATTTGGAAACCCGTCTTCTACACAACACAGTTATGGAAGGCTAGCACGTTCCATAATAGAAGAATCAAGAATACGTATAGCAAAGGATATCAATGCTTCTCCGTCTGAAATTCTTTTTACCTCTAGTGGAACTGAAGCTAACAATCTAGTTTTGAGATCTGCTGTTTGTGATTTAAAAGTCAAATATATTTTAACTTCTCCATTGGAACATGATTCTGTATTACAAACCGTTATAGATTTAGTTCAGAAGAATAAAGTTGTTGTTGAATTTATTCAAATTCATAATCAAGGAGTTATAGACTTAAATTATCTCGAAAAAATATTAAAAAAAAATTATCCGAATAAAATACTTGTAAGTTTAATGTACGCTAATAATGAAATTGGAAATTTATTGGATATAGAAAAAGTTGGATTTCTTTGCAAAGAATATCAAGCATATTTTCATTCGGATACTATTCAAATCATTGGAAATATTCCTGTCAATATGAGACAATTACCTTTTGATTTTGCTACTGCTAGTGCACATAAGTTTTATGGACCAAAAGGAATAGGTTTTGTTTTTATTAGAGAAAGAATCATTAGAGATATCAAACCATTTATTACAGGAGGTTATCAAGAGCATGGGATTCGTTCAGGAACGGAAAATATTTATGGAATAGTAGGACTAGCGGAAGCTTTACATTTATCCTATTGTGATTTTCCAAACCATATAGAAAAAATTAGGAATTTAAAATTCTATTGTATTTCAGAATTGAAAAAAATCATTCCAGACATTATTTTTAATGGATTATCAGAATCTATGGATAAGAGTCTTCCTAACATATTAAATATTTTTTATCCAAAAAAAGATCATTTATTATATTTTCATTTAGATCTAATGGGAATAGCTATTTCTAAGGGAAGTTCTTGTCAATCAAGAAATTTAAAAAAAACCTCTCATGTGATTCTTTCTATAACCAGCAAACATTTCTTAAAAAGAATGATGCCTATAAGAATTTCTTTTGGAATTTTCAATGAAAAAAAAGATGTTGATTTATTAATTGAAGCTTTTCAAAAAATCAAAAACTGATAATTTTTAAAAAAAAAATAAATATCTTTACGATAGATAGTAATTCGCAATTAAATCAGTGATTCAATCTCGTTTTATTCAATCTTCTATTGGAAGAAAAGTAGTTATGGCAATTACGGGGATCTTCCTGATGTGTTTTTTGTTATTACATTTGAGTGTTAATCTTTTTCTTTTTTATGGAGAAGAAGCGTTTAATAACGCTGTCTCTTTCATGAGAAGAAATTTTCTTGTCAAAATGCTAGAATATGTTCTTGCTTTAGGTTTTATTATTCATATTTTTTTTGGAATTAAATTACATTTAAAAAATAAAAAATCAAAAGGAAAAATGGATTATGCGATGATAAGACCTTTATCGACATTTAGTAGTCGGACTATGGTTTATACGGGAGTTTTAATCTTTTTTTTTCTAGTTCTGCATTTAATAAATTTCATGATTCCTATGAAATATTCTCATACTTCAGATTATATTTTAGTCATCTCCTTATTTAAAAATCCTGTATATACATTCATCTATGTTTTCTCTTTCCTAGTTTTAGGATTTCATTTAAACCATGGATTTCAATCTTCTTTTCAATCGTTGGGGTTATCTAATAAAAAGAAATTATTCTGGATACGAAAGTTTAGTTTTTTTTATTTTTTGTTTATTTGTTCTGGTTTTTCTATTATCGCTATTTGGTTCTTTTTCAAAGGTTATATATAATATATTTCTTGAATGATTAAAAACTCTTTAAAATTAAATTCTAAAATTCCAAGTGGTCCTTTAACTCATAAATGGATCCATCATAAATCTATTTTAGAATTAGTCTCTCCCAACAATAGATCTAATATGGAAATTATTGTAATTGGAACAGGACTTGCTGGTGGATCTGTTTCGGCTACTCTAGCTGAATTAGGATATAAAGTAAAAGTTTTTTGTTATCAAGATTCTCCAAGAAGAGCACATTCTGTAGCTGCTCAAGGTGGTATTAATGCCTCTAAGAATTATAAGGGAGATAATGATTCTGTTTATCATCTTTTTTATGATACTATTAAAGGAGGAGATTACAGATCTCGTGAGGCTAATGTTTATCGTTTATCAGAAATATCTTCAAACATTATTGATCAATGTGTAGCTCAGGGAGTTCCGTTTGCTCGAGATTATGCTGGATATCTGAAAAATAGATCTTTTGGTGGGACTAAAGTTTCAAGAACTTTTTACGCTAAAGGACAAACAGGGCAACAGCTTTTGCTCGCTTGCTATTCAGCTATGTCTAGACAAATAGGAAAAAGAAGAATAAAAATGTACAACCGTCATGAAATGTTAGATTTAGTAGTAATAGAAGGTTTAGCTAGGGGGATTATTGCTAGAAATTTAATTACTGGAGAAATTGAGCGTCATGCAGCTCATGCTGTTGTTATTGCATCAGGAGGTTATGGAAATGTGTTTTTTTTATCTACTAATGCTATGGGGTCTAATGCTAGTGCTATATGGAAAGTTCATAAAAAAGGAGGTTTTTTCGCTAATCCTTGTTATACTCAAATACATCCTACTTGTATTCCAGTACATGGGAACTATCAATCTAAATTAACATTAATGTCCGAGTCATTGAGAAATGACGGACGCATATGGGTTCCAAAACAAATAGAAGATGCTATTTCTATACGAAATGGAAAAAAGAACCCTGAAGATATTAAAGAAGAAAAAAGAGATTATTATCTTGAAAGACGTTATCCATCATTTGGAAATCTTGTTCCAAGAGATATAGCATCTAGAGCTGCTAAAGAACGTTGTGATCATGGTTTTGGAATAGAAAATAATGAAACAAAAGAAGGAGTATTTTTGGATTTTTCTTCTTCCATAGAAAGATATGGAATAGAAAAAGCCAATGAACTTGGAATAAAAAATTCAAATGACATGAAATTTATAAAATTTGGAGAAGAAGTTATGGAATCTAAATATGGGAATTTATTTCACATGTATGAAAAAATTACTAATAAAAATCCTTATAAAACTCCTATGAAAATTTATCCAGCTGTTCATTATACCATGGGAGGAATATGGGTGGATTACAATTTAATGTCTTCTATATCAGGGTGTTATATTATAGGTGAAGCGAATTTCTCCGATCACGGTGCTAATCGTCTTGGAGCTTCTGCTTTAATGCAAGGTTTAGCTGATGGTTATTTTATTTTGCCTTATACTATAGCAGATTATTTATCTAGATATATAGGTATGAAAAAAAACATATCCATAAAACATAAAGAATTTGATAAATCCGAGAAAAATGTAAAAGAAAGAATTCAAAAATTTTTTTCCTCCAATGGAAAAGAATCTGTTGATTTTTTCCATAAGAAACTTGGAAATATCATGTGGAAATATGTCGGAATGAGTAGAAATGAGAATGGGTTATCTAAGGCGATCAAAAAGATCCAAGAACTTCGCGAAGAATTTTGGAAAAATGTTTTTGTTCCTGGAAATATTCGAGATGGATTCAATTCAGAATTGGAAAAGGCAGGACGTGTATCCGATTTTTTAGAATTGGGAGAACTCATAGCTATGGATGCTTTAAATAGAAAAGAATCTTGTGGAAGTCATTTTAGAGAAGAATTTCAAACAACAGAAGGAGAGGCTCTTCGTGATGATCTTCATTATAAATATGTTTCTATATGGGAATATCAAGAAGGAAAATCTATTCGTGAAGAAATTATGCATAAAGAAGATTTAACTTTTAATTTTGTTCAACCGCAATCGCGTTCTTATAAATGAATTATTATGAAAAGATTACTCAATTTTATATTAAAAGTATGGAGACAAAAAAATAGTAAAGAAAAAGGCGAGTTTAAAACTTATAAAGTTGATCAGGTTTCACCTGATAGTTCTTTTTTAGAGATGTTAGATTTGTTAAATCATCAAATTTTATCTAAAAAAAAAGAACTCCCTATTTCATTTGATCATGACTGTCGTGAAGGAATTTGTGGGATGTGTTCTTTATATATTAATGGTAGAGCCCATGGACCTCAAGATTTGATTACAACATGTCAGCTTCATATGCGTCATTTTAATAATGGAGAAACTATATACATAGAACCTTGGAGGGCTAAGTCTTTTCCTATTATTAAGGATCTTGTTGTAGATAGATCTTCTTTTGATAGAATTATGGAATCAGGTGGTTTTATTTCTGTAAATACTTTTGGAAAAACGGTGGATGGAAATATCATTCCTATTCCAAAAGAAGACGCAGACAATGCTTTTGATGCAGCTGTCTGCATTGGTTGTGGAGCTTGTGTAGCTACATGTAAAAATAGATCTGCCATGTTATTTGTTTCTGCAAAAATAGCGCAATTTTCTCTTTTACCTCAAGGAAAGATTGAAAGAAAAAAACGTGTATTGAATATGATAAAAAAAATGGATGAAGAGGGTTTTGGAAATTGTACGAATACTCAAGCTTGTGAAATCGATTGTCCAAAAGGGATTTCTACAGAAAATATCTCTATTATGAATAGAGAGTATATTCAGTCTTTTATATAATCATGGAATATTTAGATTTTGAAAAACCTATACAAGAAATTCAGGATCAATATATTAATTGTTTGATGATAGAAAAAAAGAGCGGAGTGAATATGAAAGAAGTCTGTAATCAGTTACAACATAAGTTAGAAAAAACCATCAAACAACTACATAATCACTTAACTCCTTGGCAAAGAGTCCAACTATCTCGTCATCCTAATAGACCATATACTTTAGATTATATATTATCTATAACAAAAAAAGAGTCTTTTATTGAATTGCATGGAGATCGTCATATTGGAGATGATAAAGCTATGATAGGAGGATTTGGGAAAATAGAAAATCAGACTTTTATGTTTATCGGAACACAAAAAGGAAAAAATACAAAAGATAGACAATATAGAAGATTTGGAATGCCTAATCCTGAAGGATATAGAAAAGCGCTACGTCTTATGAAATTATCGGAAAAATTCCGTAAACCTATTGTAACATTTATAGACACTCCAGGAGCTTTTCCTGGAATAGAAGCAGAAGAAAGAGGTCAAGGAGAAGCTATTGGAAAAAATATTTATGAAATGATGTGTCTGAAAGTTCCTATTATTGTTCTAATTATAGGAGAAGGAGCTAGTGGAGGCGCATTAGGAATAGGAATAGGAGATAAAGTTTCTATGATGGAGAATTCCTGGTTTTCTGTTATCTCTCCTGAGAGTTGTTCGACAATACTTTGGGGGAATTGGAAAAATAAGGAACAATCTGCAGAAGCATTGAAACTCACAGCAGGAGATATGCATAAATTAAATCTTATAGATGATGTAATCAAAGAACCCTTAGGAGGAGCGCATTTTTGTCCAGAACAAGCTTATAAAACGATCAAGAAAAAAATAATAAAATACTATAAAGAATTATCTTGTATTGATATAGAAGAACTTATCTTATCTAGAAAAAATAAGTACATTTCTATAGGGGTTTTTAATGATTAGAACAAGTATATCATGAAAAAAATAAGTGGATATGATCAAAGAAGAAGATAGGATCCATTATCCTAGTCATAATTTTCTTAAAAATGGAAAACTCCCTCCTCAAGCATTAGATTTAGAGGAGGCGATTATAGGTTCTGTTATGATTGATAAAAAGGGGTTAGATGAAATTATAGATATACTTTTTCCAGAAGTATTTTATAAAAAGGAACATCAAGAAATATTTCGTTCCATACAACAGTTATATCAGAATTCTCAACCAGTAGATATTTATACTGTATCTAATCAACTTCGTAAAAATGAAAAACTTGAAGAATCAGGAGGAGAGTTATATCTAATCAAATTAACACAGAAAGTTATTTCATCTGCTCACATAGAATATCATAGTCGCATTGTGCAACAAAAATTTATTCTGAGAAAATTGATTAGCATTTCTTCAAATATTATAGAACATTGTTATGAAGATAGTACAGATGTTTTCGAACTTTTAGATAAAGCAGAATCTAAACTTTTTGAGATAAATCAAAAATATTTAAGAACAAAAAAGTATGAAACGATTCAATTTCTTATAAGAAAAGCTATTGATAGGATAAAAGAGGTAGAAAATAATAAAGAAGGGCTGAGTGGAATTTCATCTGGATTTCAAAAATTAGATAAAGTGACTTCTGGATGGCAAAATTCAGATTTGATAATACTTGCTTCTAGACCTGGAATGGGAAAAACAACTTTTATGTTATCTATGGTTAGAAACATTGTTATTGAACAAAAGGTTCCTGTAGTGATTTTTTCATTGGAAATGTCTTCTATTCAATTAATCACGAGATTAATCTCCTCAGAAACTGGAATTTCTTCCGGAAAAATTAAAAATGCCAATCTTTCTGATATAGACTGGAAACATTTGTTTTATAAAACTAAAAAGTTGAAAACTTCTCCACTTTTTATAGATGATACTCCATCTTTATCTATATTTAATTTACGCGCAAAATGTCGTCGTTTAATTTCTCAACATGGAGTAAAATTGGTGATGATAGATTATATGCAATTAATGGGAATTAGTGATCCTGTTTCAAAATTTAGAAATCGAGAACAAGAAATATCCATAATTTCTCGTAGTTTAAAATCTCTTGCGAAAGAGTTAGATATTCCTATCATAGCCTTATCACAGTTGTCTAGAGCAGTGGAAATAAGAGGAGGAAGTAAAAGGCCATTGCTATCTGATTTGCGTGAATCCGGAGCTATTGAGCAAGATGCAGATATCGTTTTATTTATTTATAGACCTGAATATTATGGATTTAACACTTGGGATACAGAGGAAAAGGATTCCTGCATAGGTCAAGCAGAAATAATTATAGCTAAACATAGAAACGGAGGTTTGGATCGGGTTCGTTTAAAATTTATAAGTGATCAAGCAAAATTTATGAATTTTGAAGAAAGGGAAAATTCTTCTTTAATGTGGGAGGAAGATTATCAAAAAAATATTTTTGAAAAAGAAAATTGTTTTATAGAGAATTCTCATGAAAATGAAAAAAATTTGAATTATGATAAGGAGTCTTTAAAAGATGAAGATAATTTTTCATTTTAAATGAAAAATCATTGAATTTTGAATGGTTTTTTTCTAGAAAAACAATTTGGAAAGATTGTAGAAAAAATAAAATATTACGCACTATAGTTGTAGTGACACAATCCACTATAGGATTCAGTGTAATTATAAGTATTTTAACTTTTTCTGTAGGTTTTGGGTTTAAAACAGTAATCAACCAGAAATTATTAAATATTCAAGGTCAAATTGTTATTGTAAATAATCCGAAAAAAGAGGCCTGTTTTCTTTCTTTAGAAAAGAAAAACTTATTTTTTTTTAATTCCATTAGTTTTGTTTACCCTTTTTCTGAAAAAGATGTAATAGTATGTAAAAATATATGTGAAAATAAAGGAATAGAAGATGTGGAAAGATTTGTTTTCAAAGGAATATCAAAAGATTATAATCCTGTTTTTTTTAAAAATTTTTTGGTATCAGGGTCAAATAAAAATTTGTTTTCCCGTCCTGAAATTCTTTTATCCAAAAAAATTTCGATTTTATTGAAATTAAACAAAGGATCCTCTATTTTAATAGGTTTTATTTCCATGAAAAATGGGAAACCTTTTGTTTTTTATAAAAAATTTTATATATGTGGTTTATACGATACAGGAATTCCTGAATTTGATAATGTTTATCTGATTGGTGATATGAAACATATACAGAGTATGAATGGATGGAAAAGAGACTCTGTAGAAGGATTTGAAATTTTTATATCTTCTCTTGATCCTAAAAGAATTAAATCTCTAAAGAAAGAAATTAATCAGAAATATTCTGATCAATTTCTAGTTAAAACTATATACGATCAATCTCATCAAGAGATTATAGAATGGTTAAATGTTTTTAATGTTAATATTTTTGTTATTATTTTTTCTGTCATGATAGCTGTTATATTTAATATAATAGTATTTTCTATAATACTCCTTTTAGAAAGAATGAAAACCATAGGAATTTTAAAAACTTTAGGAGCTAGAAACAAAATCATATATAAAATATTTTTATATTATATTATGCATATTTTAACACCTCCGTTAATCATAGGAAATAGTATTGGTTTTTTGTTTTTAATACTGCAAAAAAAATTTCGATTGATATCATTAAATCAAACACAATATTATGTTGATGTTGTTCCTGTTTATTTAAATATAAATCACTTTTTATTTATTAATATATCTATTATATTAGTATGTCTTTTTTCCGTTTTTCTTCCTTTTTTATTTATTATTAGTAAAATTCCTCCTATTAAAGTCATTAAATTTGAGTAATTCTCAAGAATTAATTTTGTATTTTTGTTATATAGAAAAATCCAATTAATTTTTGACACTTGTAAAATCTTCATCTGGAATAAGAGGTACACTGGGAGGGAAAAAAGGGGAAGGTTTTTCTCCTCTAGAGATTATCAAATTTTCAGCCGGATATGTTTCCTGGATGAAAAGAAAATATAAGGATAAAAATAAATATTTAGTAGTATTAGGTAGAGATGGACGTATGACATCTTCCATTTTTCAACGATTTTTGGTTATAACTTTTCAGAGTCTTGGAGTCAATGTCATTGACATTGGCTTATCTACCACCCCTACTGTTGGTGTAGCTGTTATGAATGAAAAAGCAGATGGAGGTGTAATGTTAACAGCTAGTCATAACCCAAAAAATTGGAATGGGTTAAAAATGTTTAATTCCCAAGGAGAATTTTTGTCTGAAGAAGACTTTAAAAAAGTATTTCATATAGTGGAAAAAGAGTATTTCCATTTTGTTTCTTTTAAGAAATTAGGAACTCATTGGTGTAAAAAAAATTATATTCATAAACATATAGATACTATTCTTTCTTTACCATTGGTCAATCAAGAGATTATTAAAGAAGCTCGATTTAAAATTGTTGTAGATGGGATCAACTCTACTGGAGGAATTGCGGTGCCTATTCTTTTAAAATGTTTGGGAGTAAAGGTCATAAAAATGTATTGTGATCCCCATGGAGATTTTATTCATAATCCTGAGCCTATTGAGAAAAATCTAAAAGAAATTTGCAAAGAAGTACCAAAAATGAGAGCAGATTTAGGAATTTCCGTAGATCCAGATGTGGATAGAGTGGTATTTATTTGTGAAAATGGAGACTTTTTTGGAGAAGAATATACTTTGGTATCAATTGCAGATTATTTATTGGGAAATAAAATAGGACCTATTGTTTCTACTTCATCTTCTTCTCAGGCATTAAAAGACTTATCTACGAAGAAAGGAGCCCCCTATTATTCTACTTCTGTAGGAGAAGTGCATGTTGTGAAGAAAATGAAGGAAGTTCAAGCTATTATTGGAGGAGAAGGCAATGGAGGGGTAATTTACCCAGACTTACGTTATGGAAGAGATGCTTTGGTAGGTATTGCATTATTTTTAACTCATGTAGCTAAACTTTCTAAAATATCGTTAACTAAATTAAAAAAAAGATATCCTAATTACTTTATGTCTAAAAGGAAAATTCGATTAGCTTCTAATCAAAAAATTGGAGAAATCCTAGAAAAAATAAAAGATAAATATAAAGGAAAGAATATGGATCTTGAAGATGGAATTAAGATTCACTTGCTAAATAATGAATGGATCCATATAAGAAAATCTAATACCGAAAATATTCTTCGGTTACATATAGAAAGTTCATCAAAAAAAAGAACAGATTTTTTGACAAAAAAGATTCTATATGAGGTAAAAAATACTAATTAATTTTATAACGTATGTCAAAGAAAAATTGTGTGAATTATATAGAAGAAAAATTTCTTCAAAAGAAGAATTTTCCTCCATTTAGTTCTGGAGATACTATCACTGTTTTTTTTGAAATTAAAGAAGGAGAAAAAAAGAGAATTCAATCTTTTAAAGGAGTTGTTATTAAAAAACAAGGAAAAGGATTAACAAAAACTTTCACGGTTCGTAAAATGAGTGGAGAAATAGGAATAGAACGTATATTTATTTCCAATCAACCTAGTATACAAAATATTGTGATAAATAAAAAAGGAAAAGTACGTAAATCAAAAATTTATTATTTCAGATTTCTTCGAGGAAAGAAGGCAAGAGTAAAAAGTAAATAAGGCCATATGAGAACCAAAAGAGAAAAAATTTGAGCTTTTCCTCTCTTTTATCTCTTCTCTTTTGTTTTTTTGTTTTTTGTTTTGGTGGCTACTTCTCTTTACTTTATATTCTTTTCGTTTTCTTCTGAAGTTACCTTATCTTTTTCTTTATTGTTATTAGATGTTGAATCTTCATTTTTTGAATTGGAAGTTTCTTCCTCACTAGATGTAGAAGGAGGGGTAGTAGGAGCAGGATTTGTTGTATTTTCATTTGTATTAGCTGTCTTTTCCTCTTCTGTTGCAGTAGGATTTCCATTTTCGTTTTTAGATTTATTATTACAACTATTTGTAAATAAAAATACTGCTAAAAAAATTGTGGTTACAGTAATTCTTAATTTTTTCATCATAATCAATAATATTTCAGTTATAACATATTCTGGGCAAATTTATATAAAAATTTGGAATGAAAAAATATATCATTATTTGATTTTTTTTTTTTCAATGAAAGATGACATATTGAATACTAATTTTTTCTTTTTTATTTAGTTTGAAAATAAGAAGATTAGATCTGAATGAATCACTTAAATTATTTAAAATTATATATATCTTAAAAAAAACTATCAAGATTATGTCTTTAAATAAAAAAATTTTAAAAGAAGCATTAACCTTTGATGATGTATTACTCGTCCCTTCTTTCTCTTCTACTCTTCCATCAGAAGTATCTCTTAAAACTTCCTTGACATTTGATATAACTCTTAATATTCCCATATTAAGCGCTGCTATGGATACAGTAACGGAATCTTCTCTAGCTATATCTATAGCTAGAGAAGGTGGAATAGGAATTATTCACAAAAACATGAATATAAAAAACCAATCGGAAGAGGTTTATAAAGTAAAAAGAAGTGAAAGTGGAATGATTGATGACCCTATTACACTATCCAGAAAATCAACACTTCGAGAGGCACAATCTCTTATGAAAAAATACCATATATCTGGACTTCCCGTCATTGAAAAAGATCATACTTTAGTAGGGATTATAACTAATAGAGATATTAAATATCGCATGGATTTAGATTCTTTGGTTGAAGAGGTCATGACAAAAGAAGAATTGATTACTTCTAAAAAGAACATAACTTTAGAAGAGGCAAAAAATATTCTTTTGAAAGAAAGAATAGAAAAACTACCTATTGTAGATGATTTTAAAAAATTGGTTGGTCTAATTACTATTAGAGATATAGATAATTTGATAGAATATCCAAATGCTTGCAAAGATTCTAGAGGACGTTTACGTGTGGGAGCAGCTGTAGGCATAGAAAAAAATACTTTGGATCGAGTAGACTCTTTAGTAAAAGTAGGTGTAGATCTGATTGCTATAGATTCAGCTCACGGTCATTCTCTCAGTGTATTAAAAATGATTAAATCCATTAGAACTTCTTTCCCTAAGATTGTTTTAATAGCTGGAAATATAGTAACTATGGAAGCGGCTAAAGATTTAATAGATGCAGGTTCTACTATTTTGAAAGTGGGGATTGGTTCCGGATCTATTTGTACAACCAGAGTTGTTTCTGGAGTAGGAATGCCTCAAATCACTGCTATACAAGATGTTTGTGAATATGCAAAAAAAAGAAATGTAAATATAATTTCGGATGGAGGAATCAGATATTCTGGAGATGTGGTAAAAGCTATTGCTGCTGGAGCCAGTTCTGTGATGATTGGTGGTTTATTTGCAGGAACTGATGAAGCTCCAGGTGAAGAAATAATTTTTCAAGGGAGAAAGTTCAAAACTTATGTAGGAATGGGGTCATTAGTAGCTATGAAAAGAGGAAGTAAAGATCGCTATTTTCAAAAAGAAAAATATGTTCCAGAAGGAATAGAAGCAAAAGTCCCTTATAAAGGAAAAATGAAAGATGTTCTCTATCAAATTTGTGGAGGATTGCGTTCTGGAATGGGATATTGTGGAGTCTCTACTATTCCAGAACTAATGAAAATGGGAAAATTTGTAACAATTACTAATTCTGGATTAAAAGAAAATCATCCACATAGTGTGAGTATTACAAAAGAATCTCCAAATTATTTCAATTATAAAAAAATAGGGGAGTAGAAAGAATACCCGGGACGGGATTTGAACCCGTACGATCTTAACAGATCACAGGATTTTAAGTCCTGTGTGTCTACCGATTCCACCACCCGGGTGGTAGTTTTTAGTAAAAGCGAGAAACGGGATTCGAACCCGCGACCCCAACCTTGGCAAGGTCGTACTCTACCAACTGAGCTATTCTCGCTTGTTAAAAAATAACGGCATAAAGGTAAAAACACTTTAATATATGTCGCAAATTTATTTTCTTTTAAAGAAATAATTCATAATTTTTTTTAATAGAAAAAAGGCTTTTTTCTTGAAGAAAATTTTAGGATTTTCTTGAAAAAATTGATTTTTTTTATCTAATGTTTTTAATATTTCTTTCGCTCTGTAGATTATTTTTATGGGCATTCCTGAAATTTTTGCTACGTGAATTCCAAAACTATGTTCGCTCCCTCCATCAATCAATGTTCGCATAAAAATAATATTTTCATTAATTTTTTTTACAGAAATGTGGTAATTTTGAATTCTTTTGAAAAAAGAACTCATCTTGTTTAATTCATGATAATGAGTAGCAAACAAAGTTAAAGGTCTAAAAGAATTTTCATGTAAAAATTCTACAATAGACCAAGCAATAGATATTCCATCATATGTACTAGTTCCTCGTCCAATTTCATCTAAAATAAGAAAACTTCTTTTAGAAAGATTGTTTAATATGTTTGCAGTTTCATTCATTTCTACCATGAAAGTAGATTCCCCTAAAGAAATATTATCGGAAGCTCCAACTCTGCTAAATATTCTATCTACTAAACCCATTTTTACATATTGAGCAGGAACGAAGCTTCCAATATTTGCCATTAATATAATGATAGCTGTTTGACGTAATACAGCTGATTTTCCGGACATATTAGGTCCTGTTATAATCATAATTTGTTGATCTGCTTTATTTAAAAACACATCATTAGGAATATAGGAAATTTTAGAAATAAATTGTCTTTCAATTACTGGATGTCTTCCTTTTTTTATACATAGGTTAAAAGAATGATTTATTTCTGGTTTTACATAATTATTTTCTAATGCAGAAATAGAAAATGAACATAAAACATCTAATTTTGCAATTATTTTTGCATTTTTCTGTAAAGGTTTTATATATTTTAATAGTTGGTTGATTAGATTATGGAAAATTTCTTTTTCAAGAGAGAATATTTTTTGTTCTGAATTTAAAATTTGTAACTCATAATTTTTTAATTTCTCGGTAGTATATCTTTCTGAGTTAGTTAATGTTTGTTTTTGGATCCAATGAGATGGAACTTTGTGTTTTTTTGTACTTCTAATTTCAAAAAAATATCCATAAATGTTATTATAACCAATCTTTATGGGAATACCTGTATTTAATTGTTCAATAGAACGGAGTTTTTCCAGATATTCTTTTTTGGAAAAATATAGAAAACGAATTTTGTCTAATTCTTGAGAGAATCCTTTTACAATTACATTTCCTTTTTCAATATGATTTGGAGGATCAGGGTGGATGGTTTTTGTAATTTTTTTAGATACTACATGACAATTTTGAAAACTATTTCCTAATTCTAAAAGAATTTTAGATTGTTGAGATAACAAAATTTTTTGTATTTTACCAATAGCTATCAAAGATTGATGTAATGTAATGATTTCACGTGGAGAAATTTTTTCAATAGACATTTTGGAAATCATTCGTTCTATATCATAGATTTCTTTAAGTTTTTTTTGGATAAAATCACGAATTGAAATATTCGAAAATAATTCTTCTACTATTTGGTGACGTTTTTGTATGGAGGGGATATTGATTAAAGGAAAATAAATCCAATGTTTTAGTAATCTACTTCCCATAGGGGTTAATGTCTGATCTATGATATCAATCAAGGCAGCTCCTTTTTTATTCAGACCATGAAATATTTCCAAATTTTGGAAAGTAAAATCATCAATCCACATGTATTCTTCTTTTTTGATTCTTTTTATGTTTGAAATGTGTTTTATCTTGTGATGTTGTGTATCATCCAAATAAGTTAATATAATTCCAGCCGCTATAATTCCTAATTTTAGATTTTCAATTCCAAATCCTTTTAAAGAATTTGTTTGAAAATGAGATAGTAATTTTTCATATGCAAATGGATAATTGAACATCCAATCATCCATAGGAAAGGTATAATACTTTTTTTGAAATAATTCCTCAAAATACTTTTTTTCTTTTCTCTGAAAAAGAATTTCACTTGGATTAAAATGTTTTAAATAGTGTAGCAGATTTTCTTTAGTATCTTCTACTATGAAAAATTCTCCTGTAGAAATATCTAAAAAACTTAATCCTAAATATTTTTTATCTGCATGAATAGAGGCTAAAAAATTATTTGATTTAGTTTGTAAAATATTTTCATCTATGGCTATTCCCGGAGTGACTAGTTCTATGACCCCTCTCTTGACAAGATTTTTTCCTTTTTTTGGTTCTTCTAATTGATCACAAATGGCAACACGATATCCTGATCGTATTAGTCTTGGTAAATAAGTATTTAAAGAGTGATAAGGAAAACCAGCTAAATGAGTAGTATTTTTTTGATTATTTGATCTTTTAGTTAAAACTATATCTAATATTTTAGAACACTTTATGGCATCTTCTCCAAAAGTTTCATAAAAATCTCCTACCTGAAATAATAATATAGTATCTGGATATTTAGCTTTGATATCATTATATTGTTTGAATAATGGAGTTTCTTCCTTTTTTAAATTAGAATTTTTTTTTTTATTCATAATGTAGTAATAAAATAGGGGATTTTTTTATAAAAAAAGTTTAATTATAAGGATAAAGACCTTTTTTTTGAATTTTTATTCATTATGGAAAAAATATTTAGCGAGTATAAAAACCTAGATCTTAAAAAGATTGCTACAGAAATATATAAATATTGGAAAAAGAAAAATATTTTTCAAAAAAGTTTTCAATATAGAAATATTTCTGAGAAGAAAGCATCTACCTATATTCTTTATGAAGGGCCGCCATCTTTAAATGGAAGTCCAGGACTACACCATATGGTAGCAAGAACTATAAAAGATCTATTTTGTAGATATCATACTATTAAAGGAAAAAAAGTCATTAGAAAAGCTGGATGGGATACTCATGGATTACCTATTGAGCTCAATGTAGAGAAAAAAATGGGAATTACTAAAAATGATATAGGAAAGAATATCAGTATAGAAGAATATAATAGGCTTTGTCAAAGTTTCGTTAACGAATCCATGAAAGAATGGATAAAATTTACGAAAAAGATAGGATACTGGTTAGACATGAGGAATCCATTCATTACATATAATTCAAAATATATAGAAAGTGTATGGTGGTTAATCAAAACATTATACCAAAAAAAAATTCTTTATAAAGATTATGCCATTCAACCATATTCACCGGTGGCAGGAACTGGATTAAGTCATCATGAGTTAAACCTTCCAGGAACCTATAAGGAGGTGAAGCAAATAGCTCCTACTTTAAAATTTAAAGCAAGAAAAGAAACTCTTCCAAAAGAAATTCGGAATTTTTCAGGAGACATTTATTTTCTATCTTGGACTACTACTCCCTGGACTCTTCCATCTAATACTGCATTAGCTGTAGGGGCTAATATAGATTATCTTTTAGTGAAAATTTATAATCCGTATACTTTTTTAAAAGAAAACATTGTTTTTGCTGAAAGGTTAATTCATCAAATTTTATCTCCAAAAAAATTCTATTCCGTTTCAAATAGTAGTGAATTTGATCATATAAAAATCAGAAAAAATAGATTTCCTTATTTTATTGAATATCGATTTCAAGGAAATCAATTAATTCAAAGTAAATATGAACAATTAATTCCTTGGTTTAAACCTCATCAAGAAGAAAAAAATGCCTTTCGAGTTATAGAAGGAGATTATGTCAATGCACTAGAAGGGACAGGAATTGTTCATGTAGCTCCTACATTTGGAATAGAGGATTTAAAAATAGCTAAAAAACATAATATTCCACCTCTATTAGTCTTAAATCAAGAAAAAAAGCTAGTTCCTTTAGTAGATATGCAGGGAAGGTTTTTAAAAAATTTTCCTCATGGATTTGGTGGAAAATATGTCAAGAAGGATTTTGAATCAAACAAAAATAACAAACAAGTTTCTGTAGATCAAAAAATAGTTTCTTTTCTTGAGAAAGAAGATAAAGTTTTTCAAGTAGAAATGTGCACGCATTTTTATCCACATTGTTGGAGAACAGAAAAACCTATACTTTATTATCCTTTAGATTCATGGTTTATAAATACCACTCAAATAAAAAATAAAATGATTCTTTTAAATAAAAGTGTCAATTGGTATCCGGAGTTTATAGGAAAAAAACGTTTTGAATCTTGGCTAGAAAATGTCAAAAACTGGAATTTATCACGTTCTAGATATTGGGGGACTCCATTGCCTATTTGGAGAACAAAAGATGGAAAAGAAGAAATAGTCATAGGATCTATTAAAGAATTATTTATAGAAATTCAAAAATCTATTGAACATGGATTTATGCATCATCATAAACCATGGGAGAATTTTACTCCAGGTGATATGAAAGATGAAAACTATGAAAAAATAGATTTACACAAACATTTTTTGGATAAGGTCATATTAGTTTCTAGTCAAGGAGAACCAATGAATCGAGAACCTGATGTAATAGATGTATGGTTTGATTCTGGAGCTATGCCATATGCTCAATTTCATTATCCATTTGAAAATAAAGATTTTATAGATAAAAATTTAGTTTTTCCCGCAGATTTTATTGCAGAAGGGATAGATCAAACAAGAGGATGGTTTTTTACATTACATGTTATTAGTTCTATTTTATTTAATTCTAAAGCATATAAAAATGTTATATCTACTGGTTTAGTTTTGGATGAAAAAGGACATAAAATGTCTAAAAGCAAAGGAAATACTATAAATCCATTCAATTTAATAGAAGATTATGGACCGGATGCTATCCGTTGGTATATTATATTTAATTCTGAACCTTGGGATAATTTAAAATTTAACATAAAAGAAATTCATACAGGGGTCAAGAAATTTTTTGGAACTCTTTACAATATTTATTCTTTTTTTGTTTTATATGCTAATATAGACGGATTTTTCTATAAAGAAGAAGATTGTTATTCAGAACATAACACAGAATTAGATTTTTGGATTCTTTCTGAATTGAATACAATGATTAAGATAGTAGATGAACATTATTCAAATTATAATCCTACTAAAGCTGCTCGTTTTATTTTTTCTTTTGTATTAGATAAGTTAAGTAATTGGTATGTCAGGTTATGTAGAAGAAGATTTTGGAAAGAAGAATATGCGAAAAGTAAAATATCTGCGTATCAGATTCTTTATAAATGTTTGATTACAATTGCTAAATTAATTTCTCCTATTACTCCATTTTTTTCAGAGAAATTATATATGGATTTAAACTCTGTTACAAAAAAAGAAAATTTTGAAAGTATTCATTTAGCTGATTTTCCAATTTATAATTCCAATTTTGTCAATAAAGAATTGGAAAAAAAAATGGTTATTGTTCAGAAAATTACTACGATGGTTTTTTCTGTTAGAAAAAAGAATAGGATAAAAATTCGTCAACCTTTACAAAAATTACTTGTTTTAGTTCATGATCCTAAAATACGTTTAGAATTACAAAAAATATCTGAAATTCTTAAACAAGAAATTAATGTAAAGGAAATCGAATATCCGGATTCTCCTAAATCTTTAGAATTAAAAAAGCGTATTCAACCAAATTATAGATCTCTAGGTCCTAGATTTGGAAATAAAACTCAAAAAATTTCTGATATCATCAAAAGATTCACTCAGAAAGAGATCCAGGAAATAGAAATTAAAAAGAAATATGTTTTTTTTCTTCAAGGAGAAAAGGTTGTACTTTTTTTAAAAGATGTTAAAATAACCACTGAAATTATTAAAAATTGGTCTATTTTATTTGATAAGGAATTGACAATCGCTCTAGATCTTCGCATTAATAATTCTCTTTGGGAAGAAGGGTTTATAAGAGAATTGGTTAGGGAGATACAAAAACTGAGAAAAAAGTGTAACTATAAGGTTGTAGAAAAAATATTAATCCATATAAATGCCATTCAAAATATAAAATCTCTTATACAGAAACACAAAAAATATATTTGTCAAGAAACTCTATCTGTAGATATTTCGTTAGAAGAAAACATAGAAAAAAAAGGAATAATGGTTAATTATGAAGAAAATTCCATATGTATATTGATTCGGAAAATCGAAAACATATAAAAATGAAAATAAAAACAAAGATCTTCGATGGAAGAGAGGAATGAGTTTCGGAAACTGATACTTGAAAAACTAGAAAAAGCTAAACAAGATTTGTTAATCCTTATAGAATCCTTTATTAAGGATCAAAAATCACGTTTAATGGCAGTTCCGCATACTATTTTCAGTATTGAAGGAAAAAGGAGAGTTGAAAAAAAAAGTAAATTTCTAATTTTTTGAAAAAAATTTTTCTAAGTATTTTCTCTATTTTATTAACAGATCAAATTTTAAAAATTTATGTAAAAACTCATTTTGAATTGGAAAGTGGAGTATCTATTTTTCCATTTTTTTGGATTTTTTTTGTAGAAAATCCTGGAATGGCCTATGGGATTTATCTAGCTCCTGGATATTTAGGAAAAATTCTTTTAAGTATTTTTCGTATTATACTAGTTGTTTTTCTCTCTATTTTTCTTTACAAAAAAATCAAAATAAAATCTTCTAATTATTTAATAATTCCTACCACTTTTATCTTATCGGGAGCTATGGGAAATTTTTTGGATAGTGTCTTATATGGATTGTTATTTGATACAGGAACTATTTATGATAAAGGATCTCATAAATGGATTTCTTATGCAGGGGTGTCTAAAATAAATTTTCATCTTCTATCCAATAAGGGATATGCAAATTTCATGGAAGGATGCGTAGTAGACATGTTTTATTTTCCGATAATAGATACTTACATCCCGGATTGGATTCCATTTTGGGGGGGTGAGCATTTTCATTTCTTTAAGCCCGTTTTCAATTTATCTGATCTTGTGATATTTCTCGGAGTTGTTTTATTGTTTATTTTTAAAAATAAAATCAAACATGTAAAAATTTTTTGAGAGTCATTATTTTTTTGAGAATTATAAAAATCTCTATAGATTTGTACCTACCTGATTTCCATAGTTAGGGAATAACTATTTAATTCGTATGATAAAATAAAAATAGCCGGTGTAGCTCAGGTGGCAAGAGCACGTGATTTGTAATCTCGGGGTCGTGGGTTCGAATCCCTCCACCGGCTTTTTTTTGGAGGGGGAGATACTCAAGTTTGGTTAACGAGGACAGACTGTAAATCTGTTGGCTTTGCCTTCACAGGTTCGAATCCTGTTCTCCCCATATTAGGCGGAAGTAGCTCAGTTGGTAGAGCATCAGCCTTCCAAGTTGAATGTCGCGGGTTCGAATCCCGTCTTCCGCTCTACTTATTATTATGAATGAAGGCCAATGTAGCTCAGGGGTAGAGCACTTCCTTGGTAAGGAAGAGGTCACGGGTTCAAATCCCGCCGTTGGCTTTTTCTTGAAAAAGAATTATTAAAAATTTTAGAAACTATCATGGCAAAAGAAAAATTTAAACGTGACAAGCCACATTTAAATATAGGTACAACTGGTCACGTAGATCATGGAAAAACAACTTTAACAGCTGCTATTACAAAAGTATTATCAGAAATAGGATTAGCAGAGGAGAAAAGCTTTGATGCAATTGATAATGCTCCAGAGGAAAAAGCTAGAGGAATAACTATTAATACTTCTCATGTAGAATATGAAACCATGAAGAGACATTATGCCCATGTAGACTGTCCAGGACATGCAGATTATATTAAAAATATGATTACGGGAGCCGCTCAAATGGATGGAGCTATTTTAGTGGTTGCAGCTACAGACGGACCGATGCCTCAAACTAGAGAACATATTTTATTAGCCCGTCAAGTGGGAGTTCCTAAAATAGTTGTTTTTATGAATAAAGTAGATCAAGTAGATGATCCAGAATTATTGGAATTAGTAGAAATGGAAATTCGAGAGTTGCTTTCTAAATATGAATATGATGGAGATAATATTCCTATGATTAAAGGATCTGCCTTAGGGGCTTTAAATGGAGAAAAAAAATGGGTAGAAAAAATACAAGAATTGATGAATGTATTAGATGAATATATTCCAGAACCAGTTCGAGAACTGGATAAAGAATTTTTAATGCCAGTAGAAGATGTATTTACCATTACAGGAAGAGGAACAGTAGCTACTGGTCGTATTGAAAGTGGAATCATTCATACAGGGGATTTAGTTGATATTATTGGAATGGGAGAAGAAAAACTCTCATCTACAGTAACAGGAGTAGAAATGTTTCGTAAAATTTTGGATAAAGGTCAAGCTGGAGATAATGTAGGACTTTTATTGCGTGGAATAGAAAAAAAAGATATCCGACGTGGAATGGTTATTGGAAAACCAGGATCTATAAAACCTCATAAGAAATTTAAAGCGGAAGTTTATATTCTTACAAAAGAAGAAGGGGGTCGACATACACCTTTTCATGATAAATATCGTCCACAATTTTATTTGAGAACGACAGATGTTACGGGAGAAATTCATCTGTCCGATGGAATAGAAATGGTGATGCCTGGAGATAATATTTCTATGGAAGTATATTTACATCAACCGGTAGCTTTAAGTGAAAATTTGCGTTTTGCTATTCGTGAAGGAGGAAAGACTGTTGGTGCAGGACAAGTTACTAAGATTATGGATTAATATATAATAATACGGATGTAGCTCAGTTGGTAGAGCCTCGGTCTCCAAAACCGAATGTCGTAAGTTCGATTCTTACCATCCGTGCGATAAATCGTAGGTAAAGAATGAAAAAAAAAAATTTTTTTTTGGAAATTTACAATGAATTTGTTTATTGTATCACTTGGCCTAGGTGGGTAGATTTACAAATGACTACGATAATAGTATCGTTTTTTTCTATATTTTTATCCTTATTTTTATATGGAGTGGATAGTTTTTTTATTTTTTTTATTAAAAAATTATTTTCCTTAAAATAAAAATATTGATGAGTGATTTGGAAAGAAAATGGTATGTATTAAAAACCATTAGTGGTCAAGAAAATAAGGTAAAGTCCTATATTGAGAATGAAATTAGAGATAATGGATTTCAAGAATATATTGGGAAGGTTTTAGTTCCCATTGAAAAAGTTATTCAAATGAGAAAAGGGAAAAAAATTCATAGGGAAAAAGTGCACTATCCAGGATATGTTATGATAGAAGTCTCTCTTGAGGGAGAAGCGGTCCATGCTATCAAAAATGTTCCTGGTGTGATAAATTTTTTAAGTGAAGGAAAAGGGGGTTCTGCTATTCCTATGAGAAAAGAAGAGGTTAATAAAATGTTGGGAAAGATAGATCAATTATCAGAAGAAAATTTTAGTATCCCTTTTGTAGTTGGAGAAACGATAAAAGTAATAGACGGTCCTTTTAATGGTTTTAATGGAACCATTGAGAAAATTCATGAAGAAAAAAGAAAACTGGAATTAGCAGTTTTGATTTTTGGAAGAAAAACCCCCTTAGAATTGAATTTTACACAAGTAGAGAAAATTTAGAATAGAATAATGGTTAGTCAAAAAAAAATAGTAAAAAAAATAAAAATACAAAAGATTAATGGAGGAAATGCTAATCCAGCACCTCCTATTGGTCCTATTTTAGGGAGTTCAGGAGTGAATATCATGGAATTTTGTAAACAATATAATTCTAGAACTCAAAAATGGAAGGGGAAGATATGTCCAGTGATTATTACTGTATATGAGGATAAATCTTTTTCTTTTCTAATTAAACAACCTCCTGTATCTATTCAGTTAATCAATCTGATAAAAGCAGAAAAAGGATCCAGAGAACCAAATCGTTCTAAAATTGGAAAAATTAGTTTGGATCAAATTAGAATGATTGCAAAAAATAAAATGGAAGATATGAATTGTTTTTCCATAGATTCTGCTATATCTATGATCTCCGGAACTGCACGTTCTATGGGAATAGAAGTCGATAAATAAATATTCATGTCAAAGAAGTTAACTAAAAATAGAAAAAAAATTCTGGAAAAAATTGATAAGAATAAGAAATATTCTCTAGAGGAAGCATCAATTCTTCTTAAAGAAATATCTTTTGTTCGATTTAACGCTTCAGTGGATATTTCTGTTCATCTGAATATAGATACACGTCTTCCAAATCAAATAGTACGGGGTACAGTTCGATTACCACATGGAACAGGAAGAAATGTTCGTGTTTTAGCTCTAGTTACCAAACATAAAGAATTGGAAGCTAAAGAAGCCGGGGCCGATTATGTAGGATTGGATTATTTAGAAAAAATAAAATCTGGATGGCGGGATATTGACGTTATTGTAACTATGCCGTCTGTTATGGATCAATTAATTCCTGTAGGAAAAATCTTAGGACCAAGGGGATTAATGCCAAATCCTCAAATGGATACAGTTTCTATGAATCCAGGAAACTCTATTAAGGAAATTAAATCTGGAAAGATTTCTTTTAAAACGGATCGTTATGGAATTATTCATGCTTCTATAGGGAGGGTGTCTTTTAATTCTCAATTAATATCAAATAACGTAAAGGCGTTTATAAATAAAGTTATTCGTAGCAAACCTTCTTCTTCTAAAGGATCTTATATAAAAAGTATTTATTTATCGACTTCTATGAGTGTTAGTGTTTTAGTAGATTCTAAAAGTTTTATAAAAAAATGAGGAAAGAAAAAAAAAGAAAAGAATTATCAAAATTAATTTCTATATTATCGGATAATGATACAATATATTTAATTGATATATCCGATTTAAATTCTAATCAAATTTTTATTCTTAGAAAGAATTTTTATGAATATAATATTCAAATGAAAGTAATCAAAAATACTTTATTGAAAAAAGCTTTAGAAAATATTAAAAATAAAAAATTAGATTCTTTTTTTTCTATTTTAAATGGGAATACTTCTATTTTAGCTTGTAATTCAGATTTAGGGAATATTCCATCAAAAATTATAAAAAATTTTCATGTTTCAGAAAAAACAGAAAAACCTTATTTAAAAGGAGCATATGTAGAAGAGTTTTTTTATTTTGGAAATAAAGATTTAGATATATTAATTAATATTAAATCTAAAAAGGATCTCATGAGAGATATTTTAAAATTGCTTCAATCCCCTATTGAACAGGTTATTTTATCCATAAAAAATGGAGAAAATCAGATTTTTAGAATTCTAAAAACGTTATCTATATCTAAAAAATAAACGTGTTTTCTAACAAAAAAAAATAATAAAATGATAAAAAAACTAGCAGAACAATTGGTTAATTTAACTGTTCAACAAGTTAATGAATTATCTAATCTCTTAAAAAATGAGTATGGAATTGAACCATCTGATACTTTGATTGTTGATTCTTCAAAAAAGAAGAAAGAATCTTCAGAAAAAGAAGAAAAACATATTTTTAACTTAATCTTAAAATCATCAGGAAATTCTAAATTATCTGTGGTAAAATTAGTTAAGGAAATTACTGGAAAAGGGCTTAAAGAATCTAAAGAATTAGTAGATAATGTTCCAAACGTTATTAAAGAATCTATTGATAAAAAAGAAGCAGAAGAATTGAAAAATAAACTTGAAGAAATAGGAGCTGATGTGGAATTGAAATGATAAATAAAGATTTATTTTTTTTTGTAAGTTAAAATTACTGTTAGATTTGGTGAACACAGAAAACGTCTCAGAAAGGATAACTTTTGCCTCAGTGGCAAAACAAGTAGAGTATCCTGATTTTTTGGATATTCAAATAAAATCATTTAAAGAATTTTTTCAATTAGATACAAAACCAGAAAATAGAAAAAATGAAGGTCTTTTTAAAGCTTTTACAGAAAATTTTCCTATTTCTGACGCAAGGAATTCCTTTGTTTTAGAATTTAAAGGATATTCTATCGATACTCCTAGATATTCTATAGAAGAATGTATTGAAAGAGGATTAACTTATAGTGTTCCTTTAAAAGCAAAATTAAAATTATATTGTACAGATCCAGAACATGAGGATTTTGAAACTGTATATCAAGATGTCTATTTAGGAACTTATCCGTACATGACTCCTTCTGGTTCTTTTATATTCAATGGAGCAGAACGGGTGATAGTTTCTCAATTGCATCGTTCTCCTGGCGTATTTTTTGGACAATCTTATCATGCTAATGGAACGAAATTATATTCCGCAAGAATAATTCCTTTTAAAGGTTCTTGGATTGAATTTGCTACGGATATCAATAATGTTATGTATGCGTATATAGATAGGAAGAAAAAATTACCCATGACCACTTTACTTCGTGCTATTGGATATGAAAGAGATAAAGATATATTAGAAATATTTAATTTAGCAGAAGAAGTAAAAATAACAGAAATAGAAGATAAAAAATCTCTTTTATCAAGATCGTTGGCAGCTAGAATATTGAATATTTGGCATGAAGATTTTGTAGATGAAGATACAGGAGAGGTAATTTCTGTAGAAAAAAATGAAGTCTTGATAGATAGAGACGTCACCATTACACAAGAGCATCTGGATTTAATGATTCAACATGAGATAAAAACAATTTTATTGCATAAAAAGGAAGGAAAGAAGAAAGATTATTCTATTATTTATAACACTCTGCAAAAAGATCCTACTAATTCTGAAAAAGAAGCTGTAGAGTATATATATAGACAGCTTAGAAATACAGAACCTCCAGATGAAGAAACGGCTAGAGGCGTCATAGATAAGCTTTTTTTTTCTGATACTAGATATAGTTTAGGGCCTGTGGGCAGGTATCGTTTGAATAAACGTCTGGGATTAAACATTGATCCTGATTCTTTAGTTTTAACTAAAGAAGATATTATTGCTATAGTTGAACATTTAAATGCTTTATTCAATTCTAAAAGAGAAGTGGATGATATAGATCATTTATCTAATAGACGTGTGAGAACTGTAGGTGAACAACTTTATGCACAATTTAGTATTGGTTTGGCTAGAATGTCTAGAACAATAAAAGAACGGATGAATGTTCGGGATAATGAAGTTTTTATGCCGGTAGATCTTATTAATGCAAAAACTTTATCTTCCGTTATAAATACTTTTTTTGGAACTAATCAATTATCTCAATTTATGGATCAGACTAATCCATTATCTGAACTTACTCATAAAAGAAGATTATCAGCTTTAGGTCCTGGAGGATTATCAAGAGAAAGAGCAGGATTTGAGGTTAGAGACGTAAATTATTCTCATTATGGAAGACTCTGTCCTATTGAAACTCCAGAAGGTCCAAATATTGGGTTGATTTCTTCTCTTTCTGTTTTTGCAAAAATTAATAATATGGGATTTTTAGAAACTCCTTATCGATCTATTTATAATGGAAAAGCAGATTTAAAATCTAAGGTTAAATATTTAAGTGCAGAAGAAGAAGAAGGGAAAATTATTGCACAAGCTAATGCTATAGATCAATATGGAAATTTTCATTCTGATAGAATCATAGTTCGTGAAGATGGAGATTTTCCTATAGTCATTCCAAAAAGAGTGGATTATATTGACGTAGCTCCTAATCAAATCGCTTCTATATCTGCTTCTTTAATTCCTTTTTTGGAACATGATGATGCAAATAGAGCACTTATGGGTTCTAATATGATGCGTCAAGCTGTTCCCTTATTAAAACCTGAAGCTCCAATTGTAGGAACTGGATTAGAAAAACAAGTAGCTAGAGATTCTCGGATTTTAATTAATGCAGAAAGTGATGGATTAGTGGAATATCTTGACGCAAGAAGAATAATTATACGTTATGAAAAAACGGAAAAAGAAGCTTTGGTCAGTTTTGAACCTAAAGTGAAAACTTATGATTTGATTAAATTTAGAAAAACTAATCAGAATACATGTATTACTTTGAAACCTATTGTTAAAAAGGGAATGAAAGTAGTAAAAGGACAGATTTTATGTGAAGGATATGCTACTGAAAATGGAGAGTTAGCTTTAGGAAGAAATTTAAGAGCAGCTTTTATTCCATGTAATGGATATAATTTTGAAGATGCCGTTTTAATTTCAGAAAAAGTAGTAAGCGAAGATTGGTTTACTTCTATCCATATAGAGGAGTATTCTTTAGATGTACGTGATACAAAATTAGGAATGGAAGAATTGACAAATGACATTCCAAATGTTAGTGAAGAAGCTACTAAAGATTTAGATGAAAATGGAATTATACGAGTAGGTGCAGAAGTAAAACCTGGTGATATTTTGATTGGAAAAATCACTCCTAAAGGAGAATCTGATCCTACTCCAGAAGAAAAATTATTGAGAGCTATTTTTGGAGATAAAGCCGGAAATGTAAAAGACGCTTCTTTAAGAGCAGGACCTTCTTTATTTGGAGTGGTGATAGACACGAAATTATTCACTCGTAGTATAAAAGATAAAAAATCTAGAGTTCAGGATAAAATACAGTTAGAACGCCTAGAAAAAGAATATGATAAAAAATTTTCTGATTTAAAAAATCATTTTTTTCAAAAATTGCATACCGTTTTACATGGAAAAGTTTCTAAAAAAATTATTCTTAATGAAAAGACACAGAAAATTATAGAAGAAGGAACTAAATTCACGGAAAAATTACTTCATAAAATATATGATTATATAGGAATTATTCCGGAAAATTGGACTACTGATGTAGAAACTAATAATCTTCTATCGGAAATACTACATAATTATCAAATTTCTTTGAATGATTTAAATAGTATGTTAAAACACAAAAAGTTTTCCATTACTGTTGGAGATGAATTGCCTTCTGGAATTATTAAAATGGCTAAAGTTTATATTGCAAAAAAAAGAAAATTGAAAATTGGAGATAAAATGGCTGGTAGACATGGAAATAAAGGAGTTGTTGCCCGGATTCTTCGCGAAGAAGATATGCCGTTTTTAGAAGACGGAAATCCGGTAGACATAGTTTTAAATCCATTAGGAGTTCCCTCTAGAATGAATATTGGGCAAATCTACGAGACAGTGTTAGGTTGGGCAGGTTATAAGTTAAATGTTAAATTTTCAACTCCTATATTTGATGGAGCTACTATAGAGAAAATATCTGAATTTACAGATAAAGCTAATATTCCTCGTTTTGGAACTACTTATTTATTTGATGGAGGGACAGGAGAGAGATTTGATCAACCAGCAACAGTAGGGGTAATATACATGTTAAAACTAGGTCATATGGTAGATGATAAAATGCATGCTCGTTCTATAGGTCCGTATTCTCTTATCACTCAACAACCTTTAGGAGGAAAGGCTCAATTTGGAGGCCAGCGTTTTGGAGAAATGGAAGTTTGGGCTTTAGAAGCTTTTGGAGCTTCTAATATTTTGCGTGAAATATTAACTGTTAAATCTGATGATGTAGCAGGAAGAGCTAAAACTTATGAAGCCATAGTAAAAGGAGATCCGATGCCAGAACCCAATAATCCAGAATCTTTTAATGTATTATGTTATGAGTTAAAAGGACTTGGACTGGATATTAATTTAGAAGAATAAAAATTTTCAGTTTCATATATTTTATGAAAGAATGAGTAGAAAAAAAAATAACAAATTTAATAAGATTATTATTCGATTAGCTTCTCCAGAAGCTATATTGAAAGAATCTCATGGAGAGGTTTTAAAACCGGAAACAATCAATTATAGAACTCATAAACCAGAAAGAGATGGTCTTTTTTGTGAGAGAATTTTTGGTCCAGTCAAGGATTATGAGTGTGCTTGTGGAAAATATAAACGAATCCGTTATAAAGGAATTGTTTGTGATAGATGTGGAGTAGAAGTAACCGAGAAAAAGGTACGAAGAGAACGTCTGGGGCATATTAATTTGGTAGTTCCCGTGGTTCATATTTGGTGTTTTCGTTCTTCACCTAATAAAATAGGATACTTGTTAGGATGGCCATCTAAAAAACTTGATATGATTATTTATTATGAAAGATATGTGATCATTCAGGGAGGTGTGGCTACTCGTTCAGATGGAACCTTGTTTCAAAAAGGAGATTTTCTTACAGAGGAGGAATATTTATATATTTTAAATAAACTCCCAAAAGAAAATTTTTATTTAGAAGATACGGATCCTAAAAAATTTATAGCTAAGATGGGGGCTGAGTGTATAGAAGATCTTTTGAATCGTTTAGATTTAGATAGATTATCTTTTGATTTGAGAAATCAAGCTCATAATGAAACCTCTAAACAAAGACGTATAGAAGCTTTAAAACGTTTACAAGTAGTAGAATCTTTTAGAGAGGGGAAAAAAAATGGAGGAAATGTTTCTTGGATGATTATTCATATTTTAGCTGTTATTCCTCCTGAATTACGTCCTCTTGTTCCTCTAGACGGAGGTCGTTATGCGGCTTCTGATATGACGGATTTATATCGTCGTGTTCTTATTAGAAATAATCGTTTAAAAAGGCTTATAGAAATTAAAGCTCCTGAAGTTATTTTACGAAATGAGAAAAGGATGCTTCAAGAAGCTGTAGATTCTCTTTTTGACAATTCCAGAAAACTATCTGCAGTAAAATCTGAAGCTAATCGTCCTTTAAAATCCTTATCGGATTCTTTAAAAGGAAAACAAGGTCGTTTTAGACAAAATCTTCTTGGAAAGAGAGTCGATTATTCTGCTCGTTCAGTTATTGTAGTAGGACCTCATTTAAAGTTACAGGAGTGTGGACTTCCTAAAGATATGGCCGCTGAACTTTATAAACCATTTGTTATAAGAAAGTTAATTGAAAGAGGTATTGTAAAAACTGTAAAATCTGCTAAAAGAATTATAGACAAAAGAGATCCCATGATTTGGGATATTTTGGAGAATGTATTAAAAGGACATCCTGTTTTGTTGAACAGAGCACCAACTTTACATAGATTAGGGATTCAAGCTTTTCAGCCTAAATTAATAGAGGGAAAAGCAATTCAATTACATCCTTTAGTTTGTGCTGCTTTTAATGCAGATTTTGATGGGGATCAAATGGCCGTTCATCTTCCTTTATCTTCTGGAGCTATTTTAGAAGCTCAACTTCTTATGTTGGCTTCTCAGAACATTTTAAATCCTGCTAATGGTTCTCCTATCACCGTTCCATCTCAAGATATGGTATTAGGTTTATATTACATGACAAAACCTTTAGTTTCCAAAAAAGTAAAAGGAGAAGGACTTATTTTTTATTCTCCGGAAGAGGTAGAAATAGCATATAATCAAAATGTGGTGGAATTACATGCTTTAATCAAAGTGAAAGTGAGTGTTCGAAAGAAAGAAACTTTGTTGGATAAATTGATAGAAACTACTGTAGGAAGAGTTTTATTTAACCAAGTTGTTCCTAAACAAGTAGGATTTATTAATGAATCCCTTACAAAAAAATCTTTAAGGGAAATTATTGGAAAAATTTTGCACTTAACAGATGTTCCTACCACGGCAAAATTCTTAGATGACATTAAAGAATTAGGGTTTTATAATGCTTTCAAAGGAGGTCTTTCTTTTGGGTTAGGAGATATAATTATTCCAAGTGATAAAAAAAACATGGTAAATTATGCTATAAAACAAGTAGACAATGTAAAAATGAATTATAATATGGGGTTAATAACAAATAATGAACGTTATAATCAAGTTATTGATATATGGACAAATACAAATGCTATGTTAACAGAAAAAGTAATGAAGCATATGCGTGAAGATAGACATGGTTTTAATCCCGTATATATGATGTTAGACTCTGGAGCAAGAGGATCCAAGGAACAGATTCGCCAGCTTTCTGGAATGCGGGGATTAATGGCTAAACCTCAAAAAGCAGGATCTTCTGGTGGAGAAATCATTGAGAATCCTATTTTATCTAATTTTAGAGAAGGACTTTCTATTTTGGAATATTTTATATCTACTCATGGAGCTCGCAAGGGATTAGCTGATACGGCATTGAAAACGGCAGATGCAGGATATTTGACAAGACGTTTAGTAGATGCAGCTCAAGATGTAATTATAAAAATGAAAGATTGTAATACGTTACGTGGTTTAGAAATATCAGCATTGAAAAAAAACGAAGAAGTAGTTGAAACTTTATTTGATAGAATTTTGGGCCGTGTATCTTTAAACGATCTTTTTCATCCAAAAGACAATGAATTAATAGTTTGTTCTGGAGAAATAATTGATGAACGAATTGCAGGATTAATTGAAAAATCTGGAATAGAGTTTGTTGAAGTCCGATCTCCTCTGACTTGTGAAGCTAAAATGGGGATTTGTTCTAAATGTTATGGGCGTAATCTATCTACAGGAAAAATAGTTCAAAAGGGGGAAGCAGTAGGAGTTATCGCAGCGCAATCCATTGGAGAACCAGGAACCCAATTAACTTTACGTACTTTTCATGTTGGGGGAACAGCTGGAAATATAACAGAATCTTCACAGATACGAGCAAAATCTGATGGAATTATAGAATTTGAGGATTTAAAAATTGTTCAAACTGAAAATGATTTTGGAGAAAAAGTTGGAGTTGTGGTTTCTCGTTCTACAGAAATGAAACTATTTAATAAGAACAAGTCATCCATTTTAATGATTAATAATATTCCTTATGGAGCTACTTTATATGTTAAACATCAGGATGAGTTAAAAGAAGGAGATAAAATTTGCCAGTGGGATCTTTATAATGCAGTTATTGTTGCAGAGTATGCTGGAAAAATCTCTTATCAACATTTAGAACAGGGGATGACTTTTCAAGTAGAAATAGATGAACAAACTGGATTTCAAGAAAAGGTTATTACAGAAATAAGAAATAAAAATTTAATACCTACATTAAAAATTTTGGATGAAAATGATAAAGAATTGAAGGTTTATAATTTACCAGTAGGTGCTCATTTAATGGTAGAAGATCAAGAAAAAATAAAAGTAGGAAAAATTTTAGTTAAAGTTCCCAGGAGATCCGCTAAGTCTTCTGGAGATATTACAGGAGGATTACCTCGTTTATCTGAATTATTTGAGGCTCGTAATCCTTCTAATCCAGCTGTAGTATCAGAAATGGATGGAATAGTCAGTCATGGAAAAATAAAAAGAGGAAATAGAGAAATTATAGTAGAATCTAAAACGGGAGAAATTAGAAAATATTTAGTAAAACTTTCTAATCAAATTCTAGTTCAAGAGAATGATTATGTAAAAGCAGGAATGCCTTTATCCGATGGAGCAGTTACTCCGAATGATATTTTAAATATAAGGGGTCCAAGAGCTGTTCAAGAATATTTGGTAAAAGAAATACAAGAAGTATATCGTTTACAAGGTGTTAAAATTAACGATAAACACTTTGAAGTGATTGTTTTGCAAATGATGCGTAAAGTGGAAGTGATTGAAGTAGGAGATACCAAATTTTTAGAAGGAAATATTGAATATAAGGATGATTTCATAGAAGAAAATGATAGAATATTTCAACTGAAAATAGTTGAATCTCCTGGAGATTCTCAAAATTTTAAATCTGGAGATTTGATTAGTTATAGAGATTTGAGGAATGAAAATGCTGTTTTAAAATATAAAAATAAGAAATTGATGAAAACTAGAAATGCTATACCAGCTACTGCAAGACCTATATTACAAGGGATAACCAAAGCCGCTTTGCAGACTAAATCTTTCATATCTGCAGCGTCTTTTCAAGAAACTACTAAAGTTCTAAGTGAAGCAGCTATAAGCAGTAAAACTGATCATTTGTATGGATTAAAGGAAAATGTAATTGTAGGACATAAAATACCTGCAGGAACTGGATTAAGAGAATATGAAAATACGGATGTAGAAATTTTTTAATTACTTGTTATTTATTTTTTTCCATTGATCTTTAAGAAAAGCTGTTTTATGGAAAATGACTTCTTCTTTATTATTATTTAGATCGACATCTGCATAGAAATACCCAATTCTTTGGAATTGAAAGCGATCTCCTTTTTTAGCTTTTTGTAAGGACGGTTCTGCATAGGCAACAATCTTTTCCATAGATTTTAAATTTATGTGTTCTTTAAAATTTTCTTTTTCTGGATTTTTGATTGAAAAAAGTTGGTGATATAGATATATTTTTATAGGAATAGAATGTTTTATAGAAACCCAGTGTATAGTAGTTTTTACTCTTTTTTTATTTTCATTTTTGTTTCTTTTTCTAGATTGACTTTTTGGATCATAAGTACAATGTATTTCTTTTATTTTTCCATTAGAATTTTTGACTACAAAATTTGCTTTAATGATATAAGCATTTTTAAGTCTTACTTCATCTCCAATTGAAAGTCTAAAAAACTTTTTTACTTTTTTTTCTAGAAAATCATTTTCCTCAATATATAAAAATTTTGAAAAAGGGATTTTTCTACATCCATATTTTTGATTTTCTGGATTATTATCTGCTTCTAGCCATTCAGTAGAATTTATAGAATAATTATCAATGACTAATTTTATTGGTTTTAATACCACCATAACTCTAGGTGAAATTTTATTCAAATGCTCTCTAATTCTAAATTCTAAAAGAGAGGTATCAATAAGATTTTTTCTTTTTGTGATTCCTATTTTTTGAATAAAATTTTTTATAGCTAAAGATGTGTATCCTCTACGACGCAATCCAGATATTGTTAAAATACGTGGATCATCCCATGAGGAAATCACATTTTTTTCAATCAAGTATTGTATTTTTCTTTTACTAGTTATGGTATGACTTAAATTTAGCCTTGAAAATTCTATTTGTTTTGGCCTGATTTTATTATTATTTTTTTCAAAAATTTGATCTAGATACCAATTATATAATGGACGTCTATTTTCAAATTCTAAAGAACATAAAGAATGAGATATTTGTTCAATATAATCACATTGACCATGGGTCCAATCATAAGTAGGATAAATACACCATTCATTTTTAGTACGAGGATGTTTTTTTTTCAAAATTCTATACATGATTGGGTCTCTCATGTTCATATTGGATGATTTCATATTGATCTTAGCTCTGAGGACACATGATTCTTCTTCAAAAATTCCATTTTTCATTTTTTCGAATAAATATAAATTTTCATTTACAGATCTATTACGATAGAAACTGTTTATTCCTTCTTCAAAAGGAGTTTTTCTTTGATTTTTTATGATTTCTTTAGGTTGATCATCTACATAAGCTTTATTCTTTTTAATAAGCTCTACAGCCCATTCATAAAGTTTTTGAAAATAATCCGAAGCATAGCATTCTTGATCCCATTCAAATCCCAAAAATTTGATATCTTTTTTGATAGATTCTATGAATTTTTTTTCTTCTCCAATAGGATTTGTATCATCAAATCTTAAATTGACAGGAGCTTTATACTTTTTTCCTAATTCAAAATTCAAATATATAGCTTTAACATGTCCAATATGAAGAAAGCCATTTGGTTCTGGAGGAAATCGAAATCTAATTTTTTCAATAGGGAAACCTCTTTTTAAATCTCCTTCTATAATTTTTTCGATAAAGTGTAAATATGTTTTTATTATTTCAGAGTGTAATAATGATCCTCGATAAATTTAATGAATTTTTTAAAAAAAATCTAATTTTGTCATATTATTAAATTTCTATATTTAGTGAATTACTCTGAAACTATTCAATGGATTTTTAATCGTCTTCCCATTTATCAAAAAACAGGATTAAAATCCTATAAACCTGGTTTGAAAAGAATGAAATTTTTTTGTTCTTATTTAGGAAATCCACAAAATTTTTTTAAAAGCATTCATGTTGGAGGGACTAACGGAAAGGGATCAACAGTACATATGTTATCTTCTATATTACAAGAAGAAAGATATAACATAGGTTTATTCACTTCTCCTCATTTAATAGACTTTAGAGAGAGAATCAGTTGTAATGGTCTTTTAATAGAAAAAGATTTTATTATTAATTTTATTGAAGAAAATAAGAAAATTATTGAAAAAGAAAAAATGTCATTTTTTGAAATGAATACAGCTTTAGCATTTCAATATTTTAAGAAAAAGAAAGTTCATCTAGCTATTATTGAAGTAGGATTGGGAGGACGTTTAGATTCCACTAATATTATAAATCCTGAAATTTCCATTATTACTAATATTAGTGAAGATCATACAGAATTATTAGGAAATGATAGATCCAAAATAGCTTTGGAAAAAGCAGGAATTATAAAGAGAAACACATCGGTCATAATTGGAAGCGGGATTTCTCAAGAAATCAAATTTGTTTTTTTTAAAGAAGCTTTAAAAAAAAATGCTCCAATATATTTCTCAAATTATGTAAAAGATTATTCCAAATATCAAATTCCTTTTGAAGCAGATTATCAAAATTTGAATAGAATCATAGTTTTAAAAACTATAGACATTTTACAAAAAAGAAAAAATATATTAGTTTCTAATGAATCTATAAAAAGCGGATTAAAAAAAGTTATTGAAAATACTAATTTGAAAGGACGTTGGCATATCTTAAAACGAGATAATCCAAAAATCATTTGTGATATAGCTCATAATGAAGAAGGGATTCTAATGATCAATCAACAATTGAAAAAAGAATCATATGAAAATTTACATTTAGTATTAGGTTTTGTAAGGGAAAAAAAAGTAGAAAAATTATTAAAATATTTTCCTATTGAAGCATTTTATTACTTTTGTCAACCTAATATAGAAAGAAAATTTTCAATAGAAAATTTAAAAATTTTGGTCAAAAAAATGTTTAAAAATAATAGAAAAATGTTTTTTTACCCTTCTGTAAAGAAAGCTTTTTTATCAGCAAAATTTCAAGCTAAAAAAAAAGATCTAATTTTAATAAGTGGGAGTACTTTTACTGTATCTGAAGTTTTATTAAGTTTATAAATTTTTCTTTACATTTGAAGATCTTTTTAGGGCAATTAGCTCAGCATGGTTTAGAGCACCTGTTTTACAAGCAGGGGGGCACTGGTTCAAATCCAGTATTGCCCATTTTTACTTTGTTCAAAATAAAATACAATATTTTTTCTTCATCTTTTGGATGAAACCATGTAATAGAAGGATCTTTTCGATACCAAGTCAATTGTTTTTTTGCATATTTTCTGGTATTTTTTTTTATTTCTTCTATTGTTTCATGGAGAGATTTTTTTTTTTAGATAAAAAATCATAAATTTCTTTATACCCTATGGTATCTAAGCTATTTAAATATCTGTAAGAATAATGTCTACTAGCTTCTTCTAATAAACCCATTTGAATCATTTTTTCTACTCTATTATTTATTCGGATATAAATTTCTTCTCTTGGTAAAGTTAATCCAATTTTTAAAGTGGAAAAAAATCTTAAATTTTTTTTCTGAAAAAAGAAAGAAGGATTTTTTCCTGTAGATCTAACTATTTCTAGATATCTTATCAAACGTCTTGGATTATTCATATCTATATTGGTAGGAATTGGGGATAATTTTTGAATTTCTTTTTGAAGAAAAAAAATTCCTTCTTTTTTAAAATGATAGATTAGATTATTTCTAATATTCAAATCAATATTTGGAATATCCGATAAACCTTCTGTGATCGATTTTTCATATAATCCAGACCCTCCTACCATAATTAAAATAGAATATTTTTTAAATAATTGTTTCATTTTTTTTAATGAATCTTTCTCAAAACGTTTAGCATTATAAGATTGATGAATAGTTAAATGTCCTATAAAATGATGTGGGACAGATTGGAGTTCTTTTATAGTAGGCCTATAAGATCCTATTTTTAATTCTTTATAAAATTGTCTAGAATCACAAGATAAAATTTCAGTTTTTAATCTCTTTGCTAAAAAAAGGGACATAGACGTTTTTCCAACACCAGTTGGACCTAAAATAAAAATTAGAAAATAAGGTTTCAATTCCTTATTGAAGAATATTTAGATAATTTTCTATACATCCAATAATCAGCTAAAACTAATGCCGTCATAGATTCTACAATAGGAATAGCACGAGGAAGTACACAAGGATCATGTCTTCCCTTTCCTTCCATAAGAACCAAATTTCCTTTTTTATCTATAGTTTTTTGTTTTTGCATTATTGTAGCTACAGGTTTAAATGCTATCCTAAAGTAAATATCCATTCCATTTGATATCCCGCCTAAAATACCTCCTGAAAAATTTGTTTTAGTGCTTCCATCACTATTAAATAAATCATTATGTTTAGATCCAGTCAATTCAGATCCAAAAAATCCACTACCATATTCAAAGCCTTTGACAGCATTAATAGAAAGCATAGCTTTTGCCAATTCAGCATGTAATTTATTAAAAACAGGTTCTCCAATTCCTACTGGAACATTGTTTATAACACAGGTTATAGTCCCACCTATGGTATCTCCTTTTTTCTGAATTTTACGGATTAGAGATATCATTTTTTCTGCAGCATATGGATCAGGACACCTGATAGAGTTTTCTTCTATTTTTGATAAGTCCAAATCTTGATAAGGTTTTTTTATAGATATGTTTCCCACGGAAGAAACATAAGATGTAATTTTTATGTCTTTTATTAATTGTTTAGCAATGGAACCAGCTACTACTCTACATATTGTTTCACGTGCAGAAGAACGCCCGCCTCCTCTATAATCTCTTATTCCATATTTTTTTTCATAGGTGAAATCTGAATGAGAAGGACGATATATATTTTGAATATGTCTATAATCTTCTGATTGATGATCCTTATTGAAGATAATAAATCCAATAGGAGTTCCTGTAGTTTTATTATCCAAAATTCCAGAAAGAAAATTTACTTTATCCGGTTCATTTCTTTGAGTAACAATAGAGGATTGACCTGGTTTTCTTCTATTTAATTCATTTTGAATTTCTTCAAAATTCAATTCGATTCCAGCGGGACATCCATCAATAATACCTCCTAAAGCATTTCCATGGCTTTCTCCGAAAGTAGTCACTCTAAATAAATTCCCAAAAATATTACCAGCCATAAATTTTAATTTTTTATTTCTATAGAAAGAGGTCTTCCAAAGTGATGGATTTTACTCATACCTATTAATATTTTTTTTTGATAACGTTTTTCTACTTCAAATAAAGAAAAGTTGGATAATATTTCTATATTTCCAATATTAACACGTGAATTACGAACGGATTGATTGATTAAATGAATCAGGCCTAATTTTGTTAGATTATCTTTATATCCTATATTGAGAAAAAGTTTTGAAAAAGATTCTTTTTTTACTTTTTTTAAGCTTTTGAAAAGGAATTTTTTTTTTGAAGAATAATTTTTTTTGTACGAAGAAATAGAATTGTTTAGATTTTTAGAGTTTTTGTAATAGGAAAAAAAACGATTAAATTCTATCCAAGAGAAACGTTTGATTAATTCTTTTCGATCAAATAATTCCAATCTTTTTTGGATTTCTGGAAGAAATGTTTTCATAGATTGTTCATCTACTACTACTTTTTTTATTTTTTCTATAAAATGAAAGAGTTTTTTTTCACAGACTTCTTCTCCAGAAGGAATCATGATTCTCTCAAAACTTTTTCCTATTTTTTTTTCAAATTCTCGTAGATTTTTAGTTTCTCTAGAATGAATAATGCAAACAGAAACTCCAGTATTTCCTGCCCTTCCTGTCCGACCACTTCTATGTACATAGATTTCACTTTCATCTGGAATATTGTAGTTAATGACATGAGTCACATCATTTACATCTATCCCACGAGATGCTATATCTGTTGCCACAAGAAATTGTAAAATTCGATTTCTAAACCTGTTCATGACGGATTCCCGTTGTGATTGTGAGAGATCTCCATAAAGTGCATCAGCATTATAACCATCTTTTATTAAAGATTCAGCTATTTCTCTAGTTTCTTTTCTAGTTTTGCAAAATATAATTCCATAAATATCTGGATTGATATCTACAATACGTTTTAAAGCAAGATATTTGTTTTGATTACTCACTATGTAATAGATATGCCTCACATCGTCAGATGCGAAATTTCGTTTTCCTGTAATAATTTCTATAGGATCTATTAAATAATCATGTGCGATTCCATTCATATATTTAGACATCGTAGCAGAAAATAGTAGACTTTGTCTTTTTTTCGGTAGTTTTTTTATAATAGAATCTAATTCTTCTTTAAAACCCATATTTAACATTTCGTCCGCTTCGTCAAGGACTAAATATTTTATATCGGATAAATGTAGTTTTTTTCTTTCAATTAAATCAATAATTCTACCTGGAGTTCCGATAATAATGTGAGTTTTTTTTTGTAAAGATAATATTTGATTCTCAATACTAACGCCTCCATACAAAGGGATAATTTTGATTAATGAAACATATTTAGAAAAACGGAAAAGATCACGTGTGATTTGTATACAAAGTTCTCTTGTAGGACATAAAATTAATGCTTGAGGGAAACGGAATTCTAAATTTATTTTTTGTATGATAGGCAAACCAAAAGCAGCTGTTTTTCCAGTTCCAGTTTGCGCCAATGCTATTAGATCTTTTTCTGATTTTAATAAATAGGGAATAACTTTTTTTTGTATAGGTGTAGGAGTTTTTATTCCTAGATCTTCTAAAGCTCGAATAATTTTATCATTTAAAAAATTATATTCTTTGAATGTTTTCATAAAAAAATGAAATTAATTAAGAACACTTAATTAAGATTTCAACATTAATACATAATTATACATACTCTGACAAATATAGATATTTAATCTTTAATGAAGATTCAATTATTATTCATTTTTATGAGTCTATTAGTTATAATTTCATATCTTATCATCAGTAGTATAGCAGAAATAGTGAGTCCTGTTCCTAATCCAATCCAAACTCCGCCACCACCCATTTTAAAATATATAGAAAGAATCCATGCTATGGGTAATGCAATAATCCAATAAGAAAAAAAACTTATCCACATAGGAATTTTGACATCTTGTATTCCTCTCAATGCACCGAGAAGTATTCCTTGTAATCCATCAAATAATTGAAAAACGCTAGCAATGATAATCATTTTTTTTGCTATACGAAAAACTTCATGGTCGTTTTTTACATATACATATGGAATGTGATTTCTAAATAAAATAAAGAAAAAACTACATATGAACATAAATATCATTCCCATAAATATAACAGACCATCCTATTTTTCTTAATTCAGAATAATTTTTTAATGCTAATTGATTTCCTATTCTTACTGTTGCTGTTACAGAAAATCCTGTATTTAAAAGAAAAGTAGAAGAAACAAGGCTAATTACTATTTGATGTGCAGCTAATTCTTTAATTCCACATTTTCCAGTGATAAAAGAAGATATAGAAAAAGTACTCATTTCAAATAACATGTGTAGTCCAGAAGGAATTCCTATTTTCAAGATTTTTTCAAAATATTCTTTCTTAAAAAGAAAATGAAAATAGTTGTAGTAAATACGGACTTTTTTATACTTATATAATAGAAGATAAAGACCTATGAGCATAGTTATACGAGAAATAAGAGTAGCATAAGCTATTCCCTTTACTCCTAAATTTGGAAAACCATAAAATCCGTTGATAAACAAATAATTTAATATTATATTGATAAAAGCAGAAATCCAAGTAATAATTAGGCTAGGAAAAACTAAAGATAATCCTTCTGAGAACTTTCTAAAAACTTCGAAGACCATCCATGGAATAAAAGATAAAGCTATAATTCTTAAAAAAGATATGGTATCACTTAAAATTTCTTTAGGTTGTCCTAAATATGGAATAACATAGAAAAAAATATGTATAAACACATACATAAGAATTGACAAAAAGAAATTAAGAATTAAACCATGATAAAAAACCATGGCTCCTTTTTTATATTCTTTTTTAGCATCCAAAGATGCTATCAAAGAAGAAATAGAGGTGGAAATTCCAAGTCCAAATATGATAATAATAAAAAAAACGGCATTAGCTAAAGAAACTGAGGCCAAAGCTTTTTTTCCTAAAAAACCTACCATTACATTATCAGAAAAACCAACAAATATGACTCCTAATTGAGTAAAAGAAATAGGAATAACTAATAAAAAATTTTTTTTAATATGTTGTAAATATGTTATTTTCTATATTATTATGGTTGAGGTAAGGAAATACAAAAGATATTTCTATATTTTTTTTAGGAAGGGGAGTTTTACTATTTGAATAGGAATATTTTTGTTTCTGATTGAAACAAAAATAAAATTTTTATCTAAATCACAATTATTTTTTGTTAGATATCCTAATCCTATTCCTTTTTTTAATACTGGAGAATATACTCCAGAAGTTACTATTCCAATTGTGGAATTTTTTGCATTTTTTAATACATATCCTGATCTAGGTATTTTTCCTTTTTTTTCTACAAGAAAAGATATAAACTTGTTATAGTTTCCTTCTTTTTTTTGTTTCCACAATATTTCTCTTCCTATAAATTTTTTATTAAACTTTGTAATCCAAGATAATCCAGCTTCTATAGGGGTTATTTTTTCAGATAATTCTTGACCATATAAACGATATCCCATTTCCAATCTTAAAGAATTTCTACTGGCTATACCACAAGGTCTTATTTGAAAAGATTCTCCTATTTTCAAAATTTCATTCCAAATATTTTCTGCATGTTTATTACGGATAAAAATTTCCACTCCTTTAGATCCAGTATATCCTGTACGAGATATCAAAACATCATCTATTTCTGAAAACTTTCCTATTTCAAAATAATAAAAAGGAATTTTAGATAAAGAAATATTCGTTAATTTTTGAATAGAAGATAAAGATTTTGGTCCTTGAATAGCTAAAAGAGAATATTCTTGAGATAAATCTATAAATGTTAAATCTTGGTGATTTAAATGATCATTTATCCATTTTTTATTTTTATCAATATTAGCCGCATTAACTATAAGTAAAAATTTTTCTTCTGAAATTTTGTAAATAACTAAATCATCTATAATTCCCCCTAATTGATTAATGAAACAAGAGTATTGAGCTTGTCCGGTCTTTATATTAGACAGATCGTTAGTGGTGAAATATTGTAGAAACTTATGAGAATTTTTTCCTTTTAAAATGAATTTTCCCATATGACTTACGTCAAAAATTCCAACATTTGTTCTTACCGTCATATGTTCTATTAATGAAGACACATATTGAAGCGGCATATAAAAACCCGAATAAGAAATCATTTTTGCTCCTAATTTTATGTGATTCTTATAAAGAACTGTTTTTTTTACATTATGATCCATCATATTCTACAAAATTATTTTTAGTTTCATACAAAGTTATTTTTAAATGTAAGTTAGACGATATTTTTTTTTTTATTCGATTCCACAAGAAAATGACAATATTTTCTGCAGTAGGATTAGTTATAGAAAACTCTTTAATATCGAGATTAATATTTTTGTGATCAAAAAGTTCTTCTATTTCTTCACAAAGAAGATTTTTTAATTTTTGTAAACTGAAAACAAATCCAGTTTCCGAATTTATTTTTCCTGTAAGACTTACTATATATTCATAATTATGTCCATGATAATTTAAATAAGCACATTTTCCAAACACTTCAATATTCTTATGATAATCCCATTTAGAATTGTATAATTTATGTGCTGCACTGAAATATCCTTTTCTACTTATAGTTACTTTCATCTAATTTTTTTTTATAAATCTAAATTAATTTTTTTAGATAATTATTAATAATAATTTTTAACCAAATAGTGTAAGAATTCGGATCAAGTTGAATATCTTTTCTTAATTTTTTTAGAGTAATCCATTTCCAATTATTTACTTCTTTAGAATTAATAACAGGAGAATAAGCGTAATATCCTACAAATACGTGATCTAATTCATTTTCTATTAATCCATTATTTAATAATTCATAATAGGTAAAACAAAATTTTTTTTCTAAAAAACAATCAAATCCCATTTCTTCTATTAAACAACGATGTGCAGCTGTCAAAACAGATTCGTGTTTTTTAGGATGACTACAACAGGTATTTGCCCATAAAAGTGAAGAGTGATATTTTTCTGAAGATCTTTTTTGCAACATTAACAACTTATTTTCATCTTTTTTAGATTTTTCGTTAAAAATAAAAACAGACACCGCACTGTGTAACAAGCCTTTTTTATGAATTTTTTCTTTTTTTTCAAAACCGATAATCTTATTATTTATTCCTAATAAAGGAATAAAATCCTCTTTTTTTTTTTCCATGGTTAATTTTTTAACGGGCAAATGTACGTATTAGTATGGGAATATATTTTTTGAAAACCTTCATTGAAGTTCTTTTTATACATCATTTATATATAGTAATAAAATCTTTTATTACTATTAAATAGAAATTCATCTTTTATTTTTTTATATACATTTGATTCGTTGAAAATGAAAAAAAAAACAAAATTTTATTATGGAGACGTATTATTAAGTAATGACGTTGGGATTTTATTAAAAAAATGGAAAAAAAAAATAAAAAAATATTAGAAGAGTTAAATAGTTTAAGAAAAAATACATTGATGAATACTCTTCAAATAAAATATATCTATTTAGGATTAAATTTTTTAGTGGCAAAAATGCCCGTCAACAAAAAAAAACTACAACCTATAGGTTTTCTTCATGGTGGTGCTACAATAGCTTTAGCTGAAAGTGTTGGAAGTTCTCTGTCTATCATAAATGTAAATAAAAACATTTTTAATGTGTTTAATATTGAAATTTCAGCAAATCACATACAAAAAGTTATGAAAGGTATAGTCTTTGCGAAAGCAAAGATAATTCATAAAGGAAAAACTATTCATTTCATTCAAATTAGTATTTACAATGAAAAAAAGGAAAAGATTAGTTATTGCAAAATGACTAATATAATAATTCCAAAAAAAAAACAATAACTATAAAATGGTAGAAATAAATGTGATCAACTTATATAAAAAAATAATTGAAAATTATTGGAACAATAGAAGTTTTGTACTGTTTAAAAAACCCTATGAAAAAAAAATATATTTTTTTTCTCAAGAAGAGAAATCTAAAAAAGAAAATAACTTTTTCCTCATTGTCAGTTTTGATCAAAACTGTATTATAAAAATTTATACAAAAAAAATTTTTTTTATAAATATAGAAAATCAAAAAAAAATGAATAATTTCATTTTTCCATTGAAAAATAGGGAAACTTCTTTATTAATTTATTCGAAAAAATATAAGAATTTGATTGAAAAATCTATTGAAACTATAAAAAAGAATAGAAATTTAGAAAAAATAGTTGTATCTAGGTGTATTAAAATTCCATTTCAAAATTTTTACTTGAAAAAAACCTTTCAAAAACTTATTTATTCATATCCGAATGCATTTATAACTTTATGGTATGACTTGAATCATGGTTTTTGGATTGGAGCTTCTCCGGAGTTACTAGTTAAATGTCATGATAAAAAGTTAAAAACTGTAGCATTAGCTGGGACTATTTGGGGAAACCATAAATGGACTAAAAAAGAAATCGAAGAACATCATATAGTAATAAAATATTTTCTTAATTTTTTTAAGAAATTTTCTGGAAATCTTTGTATTGAAAAAACTAGAATTTTGAATATAGGGCATCTACACCATTTAGAAACTCCTATTAGTTTTTCTTTTTTGGAGAAAAAGAATTATTTTAAAATATTAAGCGATATGTCGCCTACACCTTCTATATGTGGATTTCCTAAGAATAATTCTTTAGAATATTTACAAAAATATGAAGGATATCAAAGAAATTTTTATGCAGGTTATCTTGGTCCTGTTTATGATGGAGGAAGTAAAATAGAATTATATCTTAATTTGAGATGTGGAAAAATAAAAATGGAAAAAAAAGAAATTATTTTATATGCAGGAAGCGGAATTACAAAGGATAGTGAAACGAATAAAGAATATACAGAAACAGAAAATAAATTCAAAAACATTCTTTCTCAATTTATTTTTGATTAATTTTTTTTCTGTGAAATGGTCTTATAATAAGTCTTACACTTTTATTATAATGAAAATATTGAATAACCCAATTCATTAAAGCGATAACTCTATTTCTAAACCCCACTAAACTAACTAAATGGACAAACATCCAAACAATCCAAGCTAAAAATCCTTTTAATTTAAAGCATGGAAAATCACATACTGCTTTATTTCTTCCAATAGTGGCCATAGTTCCTAAATTTTTGTATCGGAAAGGTTTAATTTGTTTTTTTTCTAGAAAAAAATTAAAATTATCCGCTAAATAATTTCCTTGTTGAATAGCTGGTTGAGCCATCATAGGATGTCCATTTGGATAAGATTTATTTTTAATCATATAAGCGATATCGCCAATAGCAAAAATATTTTTATATCTTAAAGTTTTCAAATAATTATCCACCAAAATTCTTTTTCCTTCCATGTCTTCTTTTAGAAATCCTTTTATCATAGCACCTTTTACTCCTGCTGCCCATATAACGTTAGCAGATTCTATGTTTTTATTTTTATCTATAAAAACAATTTTTCCGTTATAATCTTTAACTAAGCAATCTAACCAAATATTAACTCCTAATTCTTTTAAATTTTTAAAAGCTTGTTTTGCAGAAGTTTCAGACATTCCATCTAATAATCTTGAAGTCGCCTGCAATAAATGAATATTCATACGTTTTATATCCAAATCTGGATAATCATTTGGTAATACGTATTTTTTCATCTCTGCTAGTGCGCCTGCTAATTCTACTCCAGTAGGACCGCCACCAACAATCACAAAAGTCATAAGTCTTTCTCTTTCTTTATAATCTTTAGTAAGTAAAGCAGATTCAAAGTCTTGTAAGATAAGACTTCTTAAATTTAAAGCTTCTGGTATAGATTTCATAGGTAAAGCAAAATGTTCAATATTTTTGTTTCCAAAATAATTGGTAACTGAACCAGTAGCCATAATTAAATAATCATAAAATAAGCATCCAACATTTGTATATATTTTTTGTTTTTCTGTATTGATATAATGAACATGAGCTAATCTAAAAAAGAAATTTTTCGTTTTTTTGATAATCGTTCTAATAGAATGCGCAATAGAATCTGGTTCTAATCCTGCTGTAGCTACCTGATATAATAAAGGCTGAAAAGTGTGGTAATTATTTTTATCTATAAGTACCACTTGAAACTTATCCCTTTTCAATTTTTTTGCAACTTGTAAACCAGCAAATCCTGCACCAATAATAACGACTCTTTTTAGATTATTGACTGTTGGGATATTCATGGTTGTATGTTTGACGTTTATGAATTTATAAATTTATAAAAATTATATTTTCATTTTAATTAATAAATTAATAATTTTGTTAATAAAAAAATAGATCTGTATTTTTTATGACTTATTATTGGATTGTAGGGGTAACATTTTTTGTTAGTGTTATTTTTAGTAAAATATTAAAAAATAAATTTAGAATTTATTCTGAATTGTATTTGAACAATCACATGAGTGGAAAAGAAATAGCAGAGAAAATGTTAACTGATAATGGAATTTATGATGTAAGTGTTATATCTGTTGAGGGGGAATTAACAGATCATTATAATCCTATGAATGGAACAGTTAATTTAAGTGAAAGGGTTTATCATGAAAAAACTGCAGCTGCAGCTGCAGTAGCAGCTCATGAATGTGGTCACGTTTTGCAACATAAGTTAGGTTATAATATGTTAAAATTACGAAATCAGTTGGTTCCCATCTTAAATTTGAGTTCAAAATTTACGAATTTAGTGCTCATGTCTGGACTTGCGATTTTCTATGGTTCAGGAGGAAAGAATGCTTTTCTTCTTCAATTAGGAATTGGCTTGTTTTCCTTAGCTGTGATTTTTTCCTTTATTACTCTTCCAATAGAGTTTGATGCAAGTAGAAGGGCTTTAAATTGGTTAAAAACTAAAAATATAGTTTCCTATCAAGAGTATGATACTGCAAAAGATTCTCTGAAATGGGCATCTATGACTTATGTAATTTCAGCATTGGGAAGTTTAGCTCAATTGATATATTTTATGTCTATTTTTAGTGATAAAAAAGATGACTAGTGATTAGTTACTCTTTTTTTTATTCCTTGCATTTCTCGGATTTGGACGAAGATTTCCATATGTTTTATTTCTTATTTTTCCTCTTCTAGTTTTTTTATCTCCTTTTCCCATCTTTATAAATTTTTGAAATAATTTCTTTATGTATTTTTTTTGCTGTCTTTTCTAAACAAGAAATATCTTGAATATTTTCAATGATTATATTAGAATTTTTTATTTTCTTTTTGTTAGAAATTTGAATATTAAGACGATTCAAAATTTGATCTTCTTTTAAATTATCTCTTTTCATAACTCTTTCAATCATTGTTTCTACGGGAGAAGTTAAAGTTATAATTAAATTACAGTTTTTATAGGCGCCACTTTCAAATAAAATAGCAGATTCTTTGATGAAATATAAAGTTTTTTTTTGAGATAAGATCCAATTTTTGAAATCTAAAAAAACCCAAGGGTGAATAATGGAACATAAAAACTTTAACGCTATAGGATCTCTAAATACTTTTTCAGATAAAAAATTTGTATTGATTCTATTTTTTTCATAAGATTTTTTTCCAAAGAACTTTATAATATTTTTTCTTATATTCTCGATGTTGTTCATTAATATTTTTCCTTTTTTATCAGGTGAATAAACAGGAATTCCTCTTTTTTCAAAAAAAGAGGAAAATAAACTTTTTCCAGAGCCCATTTTTCCAGTAATTCCTATTAAAAAATATTTCATTTTTTTTCTATTTTAGAGGTTATTGGACTAAAAGTATCTCCATAACGTAATTGAGTTAATTCTTTAGATATAGTATTTTTTTCAAGTTTTATTTTTCCTACAATGGTTTCTAATATATAGAAGTGATTTGTGACTTCTATAATTTTTCCATGTATTCCTGAACTCGTAACTATATGATTTCCTTTTTTTATATTTTCTTGGAATTTCTTTTCTATTTTTTGTTTTCGTATTTGGGGACGTATCATGAAAAAATAAAATACAATAAATATTAAAGCAAACATCCAAAGAGTATTTGTTAGAGGATTTTGTTGTAGTATGGAAAACATAAATTAAAAATTAATTCTATAAATAATAATAAATAAAATGAATAAACATAAGAATTGAATTAATTACTTTAATCCTTTTCCTACTTTAAAAATTTTATTGTTTTTATGTAACAATTTAAATACTTGATCTAGAATTCCATTAATAAAAGTTTTGCTTTTATCCATGCAGAAAATTTTTGCAATTTCTATGTATTCATTCATAGTGGCTTTTGGAGGAATACTTGGAAAGTATAAAAATTCACAAATAGCCATTTGTAATATAATTAAATCAATTATAGCTATCCGTTCTATATTCCAATTATTAGAAATATGGTTAATTAATTCATTAAATTTTTTTTTATGAAAAATTGTATTTCTATATAAATTCACAAGAAATTTTTTATTCTCATCGTTTTTATAAATATTATACAATTTAAAATTTTTTGGAGTAGATAATTGAATAACTTGCAAAGTTTTACATACCATTATATGTGCTATATATAAGTCATTGGATCCATTTATATACAGATCTTCTATATATTCTATCAGTTTTTTATTAGGAATTACAATATTTTTGTAATATTTAATAAGAAAATTTTTATCTTTTTCAAAAGAAGAATTTGATTCTTGAATCTCCGAAAAATTTGATTCTTGAATCTCCTTTAATAAACAAAGAACATAATGATCTTGTTTTTCCCATAAAATTTTTGAAGAATTTTTTTTTTTGTAATCATATTCCAATAGATGTTTGTTATTAGATAATATTTTTATTACAGAATTATATGCAATTTTTTGCACCGGACTAATTTGATCTTTAGGTAAAAATTGATTTATTTTTAATGCTTTATCTCTAATTTTTAATATCAAATGAAGAAGAGATATATATAAATCATGTAATTCATCAATGCTTCGAAGCATATTTTCTTCTACTTTACTTGAATCCATTTTAGATAAATGCTGAGCATATAAAAATTGCAAACTTCTTATTCTGAAATATCGCCTAATTAATATTTTTTTAAATGGCATAGATTTTTTTTATAAAAAACGTAAGTATTGCAATTCTTGCAATTATATAAATAAAAAGTGAAACTTAAAAAGTTTGTAATTTTGTGTTTTGTATGGGGGGTTTACTATCTTTTAGTAAGAAATATTTTCGTAAATATAGATCACGTTTATGCATGGGGTTTATACTAATTTTAGTATCTAATTTTTTAACTTTATTACCTATTCCATATATAGGAAAATCTATTAATACCATTAAAAATATTTTCATAAGTTTTTCAAAACATGATACAAGGATTTATTCAAATTTAGAAATGGAGATTTGTATTTACACAGGTATAATACTAATAATTCCAATCATAGGTGGATTTGTAAAATATCACATGAGGCAATGTATTATTACTACATCTAGGATGATTGAATTTGATATAAAAAATGAAATATTTTCGCATTATCAAAAACTTAATTTATCTTTTTATAGAAAAAATTCAACAGGAGATTTAATGAATCGTCTTACGGAAGATGTCTCTTTTATCCGACAGTATATGGGCCCAGGAATTATGTATTTTGTCAATCTTGTAGTTTTATTTTTAATGGTTCTCATACAAATGTTTCGTATAGATAGAACATTAACTTTTTACGTAATATTACCTATACCTATTCTTTTTGTTTCTATTTACTATATAAGTATTTACATAACTAAAAAAAGTGAAGAGGTACAAAATTATCAATCTATTATTTGTTCTTTTATGCAAGAAACTTTTTCCGGGATTCAAATAATTAAATCATTTGTATCTGAAAAATTTTTTCAAGAAAAACATAGAAAAGTGATATTGGAATATCAAAAGAAAAATATAGAATTGGCAAAAATTGATACCATTCTATCTTCTGTTATCATTTTTCTTATTGGAACAAGTCATTTATTAATTCTTTTTTTTGGAGGTAAAAAATATTTTCAAGGAGAAATAAAAGAAATAGGAACTATTGCAGAATTTTTTACGTATATAAATGTTTTAATTTTTCCTTTTATTATTCTAGGATGGGTGGTTTCTATTGTGGAAAGAGCGAAAGTATCACAAATACGTATTAATGAATTTTTAAAAGAAACGCCTGAAATATTTCATGATAATAATTTAATAAAAACTAAAATTTTTGGAAAAGTTCAATTTAAAAATGTTAGCTTTATTTATTATAATAGAAAAGAACAACCTACTCAAACTATAAGTAAAGTATCTTTTACTATCCAAAAGGGAAAAACTTTAATATTGACTGGAGAAACAGGATCTGGAAAAACAACTATAGGAAGATTAATATCTCGTTTATATGATCCTTATAAAGGGGAAATTCTTATTGATAATTTATCTTTGAAGAATCATGATCTTTATAATTTTCGAAGTAAAATAGGTTACGTTCCTCAAGAATCCTTTCTTTTTTCGGATTCTATTTATAATAATATTGCCTTAGGTAGTGTAGAAAAAGCGAAGCCTTGTAAAGTTTATGATGCTGCGAAAAAGGCTATGATAGAAGATGACATTCTTAATTTTAAAGACGGCTACAAAACTGTTATAGGAGAAAGAGGAATTACCTTATCTGGTGGTCAGAAGCAAAGAATATGTATAGCCAGAGCTATTATAAGAAATCCAAGTATTCTTATATTTGATGATAGTTTTTCTGCTATAGATCAAAAAACTAGGAGATCAATCATTCGTTATATAAAAGAGGATATGAAAAATAGTACTATTATCATTATCACGCATGATCTTTCTTATATATCTGATTTTGATCTTATTATTGTTTTAAAAAATGGAAAAATATCTAAAATAGGAAATCCTAATATTTTTTTTGAAAAAAAAATTATTTAGAATAATTTCAGAAAAACGTAGTATAGACCGTTTTTTTTATTTAGATTTGCTCAATTAGGAATATAATATTGTTTGAAATGGACGAAAAAGAAAATATTAAAGAAAGAAATGAAATTTGTTCACGTACTCTAAAAACTGGTAGTCGTACGTATTTTTTTGATGCAAGAGAAACTAGAGCAGGAGATTATTATTTAACTATAACTGAGAGTAAGAAAAACTTTTCTGAAACTGGTGAAGTCACTTATAAAAAACATAAAATCTATTTGTATAAAGAAGATTTTTCTAAATTTCAGAGTATACTAGATGATATGATTCGATTTATTATTAATGAGAAAGGAAGAGAAGTTATCTCAGAACGTCATCAAAAAGATTTTAAAAATCATGCTTTTAATCAAGAAATTAAAGAATCACAAAGAAAAACATCAGAAGCTAAAAATTTTACAAATATTGATTTCGAAGATATATAACAATAATGGTAAAATAGAAAAAGTCATATTTATTTAATCACTAGAATAGTGGTTTTTTTAATTTTTAGTGATTGAGGATTTATGGTTAATTATCGGAATATAATGAATAATGTTAATACTTTTATATTTGATGTTGATGGGGTGTTAACAAATTGTACTTTAAATTTATTCCCTGATGGGAATATGGTTCGTCAAATGTTTGCTAAAGATGGATATGCTATGCAATTAGCAAAAAAAAAAGGATATAACATATGCATTATAACAAGAGGATCTGATTTAATGGTTTTTAGACGTTTGAGAGGTTTGAATATTCGTCATATTTACCAAGGAGTTAACAATAAAAAGAAATATTTAGATGAATATTGTCATACTTTCAATATTACCAAAAATAGTATTCTGTACATGGGAGATGATATTCCGGATATAGAAATCATGAAATCTGTTGCATTACCTTGTTCTCCGATAGATGCTGTTCAAGAAGTTAAAGAGATATCTAAATACATTTCTCCAAAAAAAGGCGGAAAAGGTTGTGTAAGAGATGTAATTGAACAAACTTTAAAAGTTCAAAAAAACTGGTTTTAAAAAAAAATAGTGTCCTAAAAAGAAGACACTATTTTTTTTTATGTACTCTTACATCATTCCTCCCATTCCTCCACCTCCAGCTCCAGGCATTGGAGGAATATTGGTTTCTTCTTTTTTGATTTCTGTAACAACACATTCAGTAGTCAACAACATTCCGGATACTGATGCAGCATTTTCCAATGCAACTCTAGCTACCTTAGTAGGATCAATAATTCCTTCTACTATCATATTTTTATACTCTCCAATTTTTGCATCATAACCAAAATCTCCTTTTCCTTCAGCTACTTTAGCCACTACTACAGATCCTTCTCCACCAGCATTAGCTACTATTTGCCGTAAAGGTTCTTCTAAAGATCTTCTGACTATTTGTATTCCAGTGTCTTGATCAGGATTTTCTCCTATAATATGATCCAATGATTTTATAGAACGAACTAGTGCCACTCCTCCTCCAGCTACAATTCCTTCTTCAACAGCTGCACGAGTAGCGTTTAAAGCATCATCTACACGATCCTTTTTCTCTTTCATTTCTACTTCAGATGCGGCACCTACATAAAGAACCGCAACTCCTCCTGCCAATTTAGCAAGACGTTCTTGCAATTTTTCCTTGTCGTAATCCGATGTAGTAGTTTCTATTTGAGCTTTTATTTGATCAACACGTGCTCTTATATCTTTTTTACTTCCACCACCATTAACAATAGTCGTATTATCCTTATCAATAATAACCCTTTCTGCTTTTCCTAACATGTTAAGTTTAACATCTTCTAGTTTACTACCAGTTTCTTCAGAAATTACAGTTCCTCCTGTAAGAATTGCAATATCTTCCAACATAGCCTTTCTCCTATCACCGAAACCGGGAGCTTTTATAGCTGCTACTTTTAAGGTACCACGTATTTTGTTAACAACTAATGTTGCCAACGCTTCTCCTTCTACTTCTTCTGAAATAATTAATAAAGGTTTTCCAGATTGTGCTACAGGCTCCAATATAGGAAGCAAATCTTTCATAGCAGCTATTTTTTTATCGGATAAAAGAATTTGTGGTTGATCAAATTCTGTTATCATTTTTTCGGTATTTGTAACAAAATAAGGAGACTGATATCCTCTATCAAATTGCATTCCTTCAACCACATCTACGGATGTATCGGTTCCTTTAGCTTCTTCTACAGTAATAACTCCTTCTTTTCCTACTTTTTCAAAAGCGTCTGCTATTAATGCGCCAGTTTTTTCATCATTATTAGCGGAGATAGAAGCCACTTGTTTAATTTTTTCTGTATTTCCTCCAACTTCTCTAGATTGTTTTTTTAAATCCGAAATGACAACTTCCAAAGCTTTATCTATTCCTCTTTTTAAATCCATAGGATTAGCTCCAGCCGCGACATTTTTCAATCCTTCTCTAACAATAGCTTGTGCTAATACAGTAGCCGTTGTTGTCCCGTCTCCTGCAACATCATTTGTTTTAGAAGCAACCTCTTTAACCATTTGAGCTCCTAAATTTTCTATAGGATCTTCTAATTCTATTTCCTTAGCTACTGTCACTCCATCTTTTGTTACTTGAGGGCCTCCAAAAGATTTTTGCAATACAACATTACGTCCTTTTGGTCCTAAAGTTACTTTAACCGCATTAGCCAATGCATCTACACCTTTTTTTAACTTATCTCTTGCTTCAATATCAAATTTAATATCTTTTGCCATAATTTTTATATTATTTTTATTAGTTGTAACTTTGTGGATTTTTTATCCTAAAATTATATAATAGCTATAACATCAGACTCTCTCATAACAAGATATTCTTCCTCATCCCATTTTAGTTCAGTTCCTGAATATTTTCCATATAAAACTCTATCTCCTTTTTTTAAGATCATAGGTTCATTTTTTTTTCCATTTCCAACTGCTATTATAGTACCTTTTTGTGGTTTTTCTTTTGCGGTATCAGGAATGATAATACCTGAAGATGTTTTTGTTTCAGCAGGATCAGGTTTCACTAAAACGCGATCTGCTAAAGGTTTAATCTTTACTTCAACCATATTTAAAATAATTTTTAAGGTTAACGATACTTATCGTTACAGAGCCAAAAACATGCCAAATAAAAAAAATTTGAATTTTTTACGTCTATATAAAATTTAATGCCATAATGGCATATTTACTGTTTACAGTTTAACAAAAAATTGAAAAATAAAGTTAAAAAAAAGACAATAATAGATAAGATCCAAGTTATTTTTTCCAAAAAAATATTAGTTCTTTTTATTCCAAAAAATCTAAAATTTTTTTCCATGAAAGATTGAGAAATAAATCCTTTTTTAGGGTTTTGGATTAAAATGATTCCAATAAGAAACAAACATGTTAAAATAATAAAAAATCCAAGAAGTATGGTTGAATACATTAGCTTTTTTTTTACCAATTATTATTAAATATTCTGTTATATAATTTGATGACAAAATTTTTTGTAATTCTATCTATTATAGAAGAATTATCCATAAAAAAAAGTTCATCACGAGAAATTTTTTCTAAAATTTCAAAATTTTGAGTCCAATTTTTCTCTGGATTAGAATTGTCTTTAAAAAAAATTTTTGCTTTTATTTCAATTATTTTCAATGGATAATTTTTCATTGAAAATATTTTATAATTAGTAAATATTCCTTCTAAAAGAAGATCTCCATTGTTTAAAACTAAACTTGAAGGATTATGTAAAAGGATATAATCTTCTAATTTTTTTTTTATTTCAAAAGAAATAGATATTCCTGGAATATTTATTTCTTCCGAAAAATTTCCAAGTTCTATTGTTTTTTTTCTATTGAAGGAATAAATATGATTATAAAATACAGTTAAACCAGTAATAAAAAAAATCAAAATTTTTCTATAGACCATATTGTTTGATTTTTCTATATAATGTTCTTTCTGAAATTCCTAATTCTTTAGCTGTTTTTCTTCTTTTTCCATTATTTTTTTTTAGAGCTTTTTGAATAAATTCTATTTCTTTTTTTTGCAAGGAAAAAGTATTTAGTTCGTTTGTATTGATAGAATCTTCTTCTATTTCTTCATAATCAAAATTCTCATTTTTTAACGGATTTTTCGATAAATTAGAAGCATGTTCTAATCTAAATATGGAGTCTTCGACTATAGATTTTACAGAGTAATTAGAACTATTAATCATATTTCCAAAAACTTTTTCCATAAGTTGTTGATTCTTTTCTAAGAAATTTTTTTTAGTATCGTTTTGACTTTTTATCAATTGATAGGTTAATTTTTTCAAATTATTCAAATTTTTTCTCATATCAAATAAAATTTTATAAAGAAAATCTCTTTCATTTGAAAAATTATGAAAAAATTTTTCGTTATTTGAATTAGAAATAGATAAAGAAGGAATATTTTCTGGAATATATTCTTTTAATTTTTCTATAGAAATTTCACGTTTTTTTTCAAGTACAGATACTTGTTCTATGAAGTTTTTTAACTGTCTAATATTTCCAGGCCAAGAATAATTTTCTAAATACTTGAAAGCTTCTTCAGTAAGTTTTATTGGAGGCATATGATATTTTTCAGCAAAATCATTAGAAAATTTTTTAAACAATAATCTAATATCGTTCTTACGAAACCGTAAAGGAGGTACACTAATTTGTACAGTATTTAGACGATAATATAAATCTTCTCTAAATTTTCCTTTTTGAATAGATTCTATCATATTCAAATTAGTAGCAGCCACAATGCGGATATTAGTTTTTTGTATTTGAGAAGACCCTACTTTAATAAATTCACCTGATTCTAAAACTCTAAGAAGACGAATTTGTGTAGTTAAAGGTAGCTCTCCTACTTCATCTAAAAAAATAGTCCCTCCATCTGCCCCTTCAAAATATCCCTTACGCATACTTGTAGCCCCCGTAAAAGATCCTTTTTCATGGCCAAATAATTCGCTATCAATTGTTCCTTCTGGAATAGCTCCACAATTTACAGCAATATAAGAATGATGTTTTCTATAAGAAAATTGATGAATAATTTTTGGAATAAATTCTTTTCCTACTCCACTTTCTCCAAGGACCAATACAGAAATATCTGTAGGTGCCACTTGAACCGCCTTTTCCAATGCTCTATGCAGAGCGTAATCATTTCCAACAATACTAAATTTTTGTTTTATATTGTGAATGGATTCCATGTATGGAATAGATTTTATTATTGATTTTCATTCTAATTTTCCTATTAATGTAGCGGATGTATAATCAATGATTCTTACAAAAACGGATTCTCCTATTTTAGAGAGTTTTTTTGGAAAAACTACCACAAAATTTTGTGTATTTCGTCCATACCAATCTTGATTGTTTTTTTTAGATTCTCCTTCTATTAAAACTTCTTGTATTGTTCCCAAATATTTTTTTATTCGAAAAATAGAATGAATTCTTTGCAAATCAATAATTTCTTTTAATCTCCTTTTTTTCACATGTTCTGGAACATTATCTTTTAATTTTTTATAGGCATAGGTTCTAGGCCTAGGAGAATAAGAAAACATGTAACCATAATCATATTTTACTTCATTCATTAAGCTAATAGTTTCTAAATGGTCCTCTTCTTCCTCATGACAAAAACCTGTTATCATATCATGTGAAATAGAACATTCAGGAATTATAGATCTAATTTTCTGTATTAGAGAAATATATTTTTCTCGAGTATATTTTCTATTCATTAATTTTAATATTTTATTACTTCCTGATTGAACTGGTAAATGAATGTGTTTACATATGTTAGAATGTTTTGAAATAACTTCTATTACTCTATCAGACATATCATGAGGATTAGATGTTGAAAACCTAATTCGCATAAAGGGTAGCTTTGAAGCTATTAAATCCAATAGCTTTGAAAAATCAATTATTTTTTCATTATTCTTATTTATTTTTATCTGTTTTTTAAAACCACCTCCAAACCAAAGATAAGAATCTACATTTTGACCTAATAGAGTTACTTCTTTATATCCCTTTTCGTATAAATTTTCACATTCTTTAATTATTGAGTATGGATTACTGCTTCTTTCTCTTCCTCTTGTAAAAGGAACTATGCAAAACGTACACATATTATCACATCCTCTTGTTATACTTAAAAAAGTAGTTATTTTTTTTTTATATGGAGAAGGACTAATATTTTCATATGTTTCATTTTTATTTTCAGATAATAGAATGTGATTTATTTTTTTTTCATCATTCATCATAACTAATCGAATGATATCAGGTATTTTTCTGTAAGAATTTGGACCTATAGAAAAATCTATCAAGTTTGAATATTCAATTGATGTTGATAAACATCCAAGAATACCAAATAATGGAATTTTTTGATTTTTTGATTTTAAATATCTTAGGTGATCTAATCTATTTTTAATAGATATTTCTGCTTTTTTACGTATGGCACATGTATTGAGTAGGATAATATGAGCTTTTTTTAAATTATTTGTTAATAAAAATCCATTTTTTGATAGGATTGAAATGATTATTTCAGTATCAGAAATATTCATCTGACAACCATAACTTTCTATGTAATAGAATAATGGAATTTTTAAGGTGGTCAAAAAATTTTTTTTCATTTTATTCACAAAATTATAAATAAAGGTAAAAAAATAAAATGTCATTATGTCATAATGGAAAATTATCCTTGCAATTTTAGGATGGAAGATGAAGAATTTTTTTAGCCAAAAGAATCATGTTTTTATTTCCTGTGGATTTTTCCTTCACATTAGAGAGTTTCACAACAGAAATCCATTTTTTTTCCGGTAGAGCTTTTACCATTTTTATGACTATGTTCATAGAAGGAGGTCCTACATCATTAGTAAAATTAGTACCTATTCCAAAAAATGGATTTATTTTTTTTTTGCAAAAAGAGGAAATCTTAGCTACTCTATATGGATCTAGATTATCAGAAAATATAATTTTTTTTTTCAGAGGATTTATTTTCAATTCATTATAATGTTTTATAGTTTCATCAATAAATGAAAATGGATTTCCACTGTCATGTCTAATTCCTTCGAAGATATTTGCTAGTTTTTTATTGAAATTTTGGAAGAATATAGAAGAGGTATATGTATCGGATAAAGCTATTCCTAAATTTCTTCCATATATATGGGACCAGTTTTCCATAGCTATTCGATCAGCTATATTGAAACCATATTTAGCTGCATGAAACATTACCCATTCATGTCCATGAGTTCCAAGAGGTTTTTTTGAAAAAATCTGAGAGAAGTGAACGTTGCTGCTTCCCATAAAAAAAGAATTTCCTTCCTCTTTGAGAATTTTTAAAACTAATTTTTGAACTTCATAAGAATATCTTCTTCTAGTTCCATACTCTCCGATTTCAACATTTAACTTTTTGTATTCAGCTAATTTTTTTCTTGTTAGAAAGATAATCTTTTGATCAGAAATACGTTTTGCTCCTGTTAAATGATAATACAATTCAGATATTATCGCCATTAAAGGAACTTCCCATAAAATAGTTCTACTCCACAATCCTTCTATATAGATTTGTATATTTTTTCCATTCTGGAATATATGAACTTCTTTTGGATTGTATTGATATTCTTCTAAAGAATCTAAGTAAGAAGAGTCTAAATAAGGACAATTTTTTTCTAAAAAAATTCTTTCTTTATTTGATAGTTTTAAGTTGGACATTCTTTTTAGATGATCTTTTAATATTTTGGAAAAATTCTTTGGAAAAGAGTGTTTTCCACGATTGATCAATTCATATTTTGCTTGTGCAGAGGGAAACAATTTTATTATGGCATTTTGCATGGTAAATTTGTAAAAATCATTGTCTAATAAAGACCCTATAATAGGGAATTCATTCATTTTCATTAAATGCATTCTATTGGAATTCTTAAAAATTTTTCAAGATAAAATATTTGATAGTTTCAATAAATTATTATTCATTAAATTCATTAAAATTTAATCTGACATAGTACTTTTTTTATAGAATTAAAAAACTTATTCAAGTAGAATATTTTTCTTTATTTAGAAAAAATATTTCTCTAAATTTGCTTTTAAAACAATTTATTTTTAATATGGACAATACGAAATTATACGTTGGAAATTTATCTTATGAGATGACAGAACAAGAATTAAAAAAATATTTTGAATCTATAGGAGAAGTAACTCATGCAAAAATTATTTTTGATGAATCTACATCTAATAAAAGAAGCAAGGGTTTTGGATTTATAGAAATGTCTAATGAAGAGAACGCGAAACAAGCTATAGAAAAACTAAATGGAACAGAATTTATGGGAAGAAATATTATTGTTTCTGCGGCGAGACCAAGAGCGAGAAAAGACTATTAAATTCCTATTTATCTACACGTCTACATCTGTTTTTTATTTTGAATAAAGAGGAAATGATTTTTCAATCATGAAATAACAACGATATTTATTATACAAAAATCGTAGTAAACTAATATATGAAAAAATTACATGGAACAGGTGTAGCGTTGGTTACTCCTTTTAAAAAAGATGGAAAAATTGATTTCGAAGGACTTGAAAAAATTGTAAAACGTGTAGCAAAAAATAAAGTAGATTATTTGGTTCTATTAGGTACTACAGCTGAAACAGCTACTTTAAAAAAAGAAGAAAAAAAAAATATAATTGAATGCGTTAAAAATATTAATCAGACAAAACTTCCCTTAATATTAGGTATAGGAGGAAATAATACAAAAGACATTATAGAAAAAATAAAGAATATAAATTTGGACGATTTTTCTGCAATTCTTTCTGTTTCTCCATATTATAATAGACCCTCTCAAGAGGGAATATATCAACATTTTAAATCTATTGTTAATAACACGGATGCTAGAATAATCATTTATAATGTTCCTAAGAGAACTGGATCTAATATTCTTCCAGACACAGTTATTAGATTAGCTAATGATTTTGAGAATATAATAGGAATAAAAGAAGCTTCTGGAAACATCTTACAGTCTTATAAAATTATCGAAAAAAAACCAAAAAGTTTTGGTTTAATATCAGGAGATGATTTTATCACTTTACCTGTAATATTAGGAGGAGGAGATGGAGTAATTTCAGTAATTGCACAAGGATTTCCAAAGGAAATTTCTGAAATGGTGTCTTTAGCAAAAAAAGATAAGGTTCAAGAGGCGTTTTCCATTTTTTATAAAATAATCAATATGATTGAACTTATTTATGAAGAAGGAAATCCTACAGGAATTAAAACTTTATTAAAGATTTTAAAAATCTGTAACTCTTATGTCCGATTACCATTGATAAAGGGAACTTTTTTTTTAGAGAAAAAAATAGAAAATAAATTAAACACCTATAAATTAGTATAAAAATTAAATAATTATGAATCATGTTCAATGAAAAAATACAGATAGGTTTAAAAAAACAATTAAATAGAGAATTAGAATCTTCTCAACTATATTTATCTATGGCATCTTGGATGGAATGTCAACATGGAAGTTTGGAAGGGATCTCTAATTTTTTATATGATCATTCAGATGAAGAAAGAAAACATATGTTAAGATTAATAAGATATATTAACAAAAGAGGAGGGTCTTCAGATATTTTCATGAAAAGCACTTTTCTTGAAGAAGTTTCGTATAATTCTTTAAAAGAATTATTTCAAAAATTGTTTGAACACGAAAAAATAATTTCTAAAGAAATTAATTCTTTGGTAGAATTATCTTTACAAGAAAGAGATTATTTTACTTATAATTTTTTGCAATGGTATATTGAAGAACAAATAGAAGAAGAAGCTTTGACTAAAATGATCTTAGATAAGATCATTTTAGTTGAAAAAGATAAGGCTGGATTATATTTATTTGATCGAGATATAAAAAATTTTCATCAAAAAATGAAATCATCATGTAAATCATGAATAATAAAGTAATCTTTTTATCATTATTTATGATAATTTTTTCTTGTTACAAAGATCAACATGTATCAAAAAATTTTGATAATCATATTTTTCCTTCTTTTTTCCATAGAAATCCTTCCAATCCTTTTTTTTCTAAAAATGAAATTTCAATATTGAAAAATATTTTCAAGAATTGGAATTTTTTTTCAAAAAAAGATCTTTCTAATTCTAATGGTTATAATTCGGAAGAAAATCGTTTGTTTAAACATGGATTTAATGAATTTATCAATTCATTAAATTTTGATCTGGATCAGACGAAAACTCGTGCAGCTGTTGATACTTTAAATGAATTTATTACAAAGTATCCAAACAGTCAAAAAATACAAGAAATTAGAAATATTTTAGTTAAACTGATAAAAAGACTTGAAAAAAGGGATTATTATATAGCTAATACTTATTTTTTTATGCATAAATATAAAGCTTCTTTAATTTATTTTAAGGACTTTATCAAAAAATATCCAAAAAGTATTTATAAAGAAAATGCTTTATACAAAATTTGTATTATTACATATAAAATGGCAGATAATAGAGAAAAAGCATCAGATTTTTTTGATGCCTATCAAAGATATATAAAATTATATCCTGATTCTTCTTTTAAAATAAGGAAGTTGAATATTTTTTATAAAAAATTATTGAAATTATGAATTTTACAGAAATTAAAGCTCCAATAGATACTATCACTATAGATCGTATAGAATTGGAAAAAAAATCTGGGAAAAATATATATGAAACTATTTGTATTCTAGAGAAAGTTAGTGAGAAAATTAATTGTGAGATTAAGGAAGATTTAGATAAAAAATTAGAAGAATTTAATCTTCTGAATAAGAATAATCTAGAAGAGATTTTTGAGAATAAAGAACAAATAAATCTTTCCATTTTTTATGAAAAACTTCCAAAATCTACTTCCATTTCTATTCAATATTTGTTAGATAACAAAATAAAAATTAATTAAAATTTTCTTTTATAATCGTCTAAAAATTTATTTAGTCCCGTATTCGTAAGTGGGTGTTTTACAAGTTCACATAGAACTTTTAAAGGAGAAGTAACTGCATAAATTCCTATCTTGGCACATTCTATGATATGTAAAGGATGACGTATTGAAGCCGCTAAAATATTTGTTTCAAAATGATAATTTTCATAAACATTCTTTATGTCTTTTATCAAATTAAGTCCATTATATGATATATCATCTAGTCTTCCTAAAAATGGAGATACATAATAGGAACCAGATTTTGCCGCAAGAATAGCTTGTCCTATGGAGAAAACAAGAGTACAATTAGTTTTAATATTTTTTTTTGATAAAAATTTTATAGCTTTAACCCCATCTTCACACATGGGAATTTTTACTACAATTTTTGGGTGTAAAAGTGTAAGTTCTTCACTTTCTTGAATCATATCTATATAATTCGTACTAATTATTTCTGCACTCACGTCTTCTTCATTTTCTAAAAGATTACAAATGGATATATAATGATTCATTATCGATTTTTTATCAATAGATTCTTTAGATATTAAAGAAGGATTAGTTGTAACGCCATCTAATATTCCTAATGCTTTAGCTTTTTTAATTTCTTCTAAATTAGCTGTATCTATAAAAAACTTCATAACTGGAAAACACATTCTGAAGAACAAATTTATGAAAAAAAAATTAGATTTTCTTTGAATCGGTTTTTTTCTTCATTTTCAAAAAATGATAAATAAAAATCTGTAAATTTATATTTTATTGAATGACACATAAATATTATGTATTTTGATGTGATTGTCTTGGGAAGTGGACCTGGAGGTTATGTAGCCTCTATACGTGCAGCGCAGTTAGGAATGAAAACTGCTTTAATTGAGAGAGAATCTTTAGGAGGAGTCTGCTTGAATTGTGGATGCATTCCCACTAAATCTCTTTTAAATACTGCTAAAAATTTACAAAAAATAAGAGAAAATAAGGATTTATTTGGGATCAAAAATCCATTAGAAATTAATTTTTCTAAAATCATATCTAAAAGTAGACAAGTGGTGGATACCATGAAAAATGGTCTATCATTTTTAATGAAAAAAAATGGAATTCATGTTATTTATGGAAATGCTAAGTTAAAAAATGGAAAAAAAATTGAAATTTTTAAAAATGGAGAAAAATTTGAAGAATGTTGCGCTTCACATATTGTCATAGCTACGGGATCTAGATCTAAAATAGATAATAAAACAATTCCCCAAGATGGAAAAAAAATAATAGGATATAAAGAAGCACTTTCTCTTACTTTTTTGCCTAAAAGAATAATTATTATTGGATCTGGTTCTGTTGGATTAGAGTTTTCTTATTTTTATCATTCTATGGGATCAAAAGTCACCATTATAGAACAATGTTCTAAGCTTTTTCCAAATGGAGATGAGGAGATATCTGATCAATTAAAATCTTCTTTTGATAAAAGAGGAATTCAATGTTATGTTTCTTCTTTTGTAAGAGGAATTAATTGTAATAATAAAGAGATTTTAGTTGATATTCATACTCTTGATAGAGATTTTTCTTTAGAAGCAGATATAGTGATCTCTGCTATTGGAACAGTATCCAATATTGAATTCCTAGGATTAGAAGAAGTAGGTGTTTATACTAAAAAAGGTTTTATTGTTGTAGATGAAAATTATAGAACTAATGTAGAAGGATATTATGCAATTGGAGATGTTATAGAAGGACCTTCTTTAGCTCATGTAGCATCACATGAAGCAATTGTATGTATAGAAAATATCAAAGGATTAAATCCTCAAAAAATCGATTATAATAATATTCCTAAATGTGTTTATTGTTTACCTGAAATTGCTTCAGTAGGTTATACAGAAAGAGAAGCTAGAGAAAAAGGATATCAAATTAAAATAGGAAAATTTCCTTTTAGTGCTCTCGGAAAATCTGTTTGTGATGGAAATACAGAAGGATTTGTTAAAGTTATTTTTGATGATCAGTATGATGAATGGTTAGGCTGTCATATGATTGGAAATCATGTAACAGATATAATTTCCGAAGTTGTGGTTGCTAGAAAGTTAGAAGCTACAAATCATGAAATAATAACATGTATTCACCCACATCCTTCATTAAGTGAATCTATTTTAGAGGCTATTGCTCATGCTTATGGAAAAGCTATTCATTTGTGATTTATGATACATATAGTATTATTTGGTCCACCAGGATGTGGAAAAGGGACTCAAGCAAGAATTTTAAAAAAAAAATTTGGATTGATTCATTTATCTACTGGCGTCATGTTTAGACATCATATAAAGTGTCAAACAAGTTTAGGAAAACTGGTTCGTTATTATCTTAAAAAAGGATTGTTAGTTCCTGATCGGATTACTACAAATATGTTGAATGTAGAAATAAAAAAATCTATTTCATCTAGGGGGATTATTTATGATGGATATCCAAGAACAAAAAATCAAGTTTTTTCTTTAGAGGAAATATTAAAAGAGAAATCTATAGGAAAAATAGATATAATTTTTGATTTTTCTATTGAAAAAAACTTGTTAATTAATAGATTATTGAATAGAGGAAAAATAAGTTATCGTGATGATGATACGGATATTATAACAGTTAAAAAAAGAATAGAAGAATATGAGAAAGAAACTGCATGTATTTGGAATGAAGAAAAATGGAAAAATATTATTGTAAAAGTTAAAGCTTCTTTTTCTATAGAAGATGTATCTCTTTTTATTGAAAAAAAAATCATGAATTTTTTTGAATGAAAGATAATTTCATAGATCTTATCAAGATTTATTGTAAAAGTGGAGATGGAGGAAAAGGAGCCATTCACTTTCATAGAGGAAAATCTATAAGTAGAGGAGTATCTGATGGTGGAAATGGAGGAAAAGGAGGAGATATTATTATGCGAGGGAATTCTAATATTCATACATTTTTTCATTTAAAATACAAGAGACATTGGATCGCATATTCTGGTTCTCCAGGAAAGAAAAAAAATTTAACCGGAGCTAATGGAAAAGATTTATTCATAGAAGTTCCTATAGGAACTATTGTTAAAGATAGTAATCAAAACATATTAGCAGAATTTACTAGAAATTTTCAAGAAAAAGTTTTATTCCAAGGAGGAATAGGTGGAAAAGGGAATGCTTTTTTTAAGAGTTCAAAAAGAAGGTCTCCTCGTTATGCACAATCTGGAATAAAGACTAAGGGAAGTTGGATAATTTTGGAATTGAAAATACTAGCAGACGTTGGAATTATTGGATTTCCTAACACAGGAAAATCCACTTTACTATCCAAAATTACAAGAGCAAGACCAAAAATAGGAAATTTTTGTTTTACTACTACAATTCCAAATTTTGGAATAGTTAAGATGAATTATGATTCATTTACAGTAGCTGATATTCCAGGAATTATAGAAAAAGCTTCTGAAGGAAAAGGGTTAGGATACAATTTTTTAAGACATGTAGAACGTAATTTTATTTTACTATTTTTAATTTCTGCAAATACAGAAAATCAGAAAATGGAATATTTAACTTTATTAAATGAATTAAAAAATTTTAATCCAAAATTATTAAGTAAAAAACGTTTATTAGCTATTTCTAAATCAGATTTGATTGATAAGAGAATGAAAAATAAAATAAAAAAAAATTTTTTCCTTCTAAAAGAAAGTGTTATTTTTATTTCTTCTTTTACAGGAGACGGAATCCTTCAGCTAAAAAAGGAATTATGGAATTCGGTTAGGGAGAATGAAAAAAAAAAATAAGGACTACAATCCGTTAAATTTTTCTATAACCATTTCTTTATCTATGTTTAATATTTGATTTTTATTTATCTCTTCTATATTAAACATGTAGTCTACAAATATTCTTTCACAGAAAGAACGTAATCCCCTTGCACCTAAACCCAATTCAAGGGTTTTATTTATTATCATATCTAAAACTTCATCTGTCACTTCAATAGAGATTTGATCCAAATCAAATAGTTTTTTATATTGTTTAATTAAAGAATTTTTTGGTTCTATCAATATTTTTTTTAACATAATTTTATCTAATGAATTTAGATAAGTAATAATAGGGAACCTTCCTATAAGTTCGGGGATCAATCCAAATTTTCTTAAGTCGTTAGCAGTAATATTTTTCAAAAAATTTTTTTCATTTTTATTTTTTTTATTAGGATTAATAAATCCTATAGAAAATTGATGAATTCTGTCAGATATAATGTTTTCTATTCCGTCGAATGTTCCCCCAGCAATAAATAAGATGTTCTCCGTATTAATTGGTATCATTTTTTGATCTGGATGTTTCCGTCCTCCTTGTGGAGGAACGTTAATAATTGATCCTTCTAGGATTTTTAGCAAAGCTTGCTGAACTCCTTCTCCAGATACATCTCTAGTGAGAGATGGATTATTTTTTTTTCTAGAAATTTTATCTATTTCGTCTATAAATACAATTCCTTTTTCCGCGGAACTTACATCGTAATTGGCTGATTGCAATAATCTAGTTAAAATAGATTCTACATCTTCTCCTACATATCCTGCTTCAGTTAATGCTGTAGCATCTGCTATGGTAAAAGGAATTTTTAAAAGTTTAGAAATACTTTTGGCAAGTAATGTTTTTCCCGTTCCTGTATTTCCTATTAATAAAATATTAGATTTTTCTATTTCTACATCATTATTTCCTTCTTTTTTATTAAGAAAATGGATTAGACGTTTGTAATGATTATATACAGCCACAGATATAATCTTTTTCGCTTCATTTTGTCCTATCACATATTTATCTAGAAATTTTTTTATTTCTTTTGGCTTCTTTATTTCTATTGTTTTTTTTTCTTCCACATTTTTTTTTTCCGTAGAAAATTGTCTGTGAATTATGGAGTATGTTTTTTCTATACAAAAATTGCAAATATGGCCACTCATACCTGATATGAGAAAGGTAATTTCATTTTTTTTTCTTCCACAAAAATTGCATTTTAATGAATCTTCCATAAATTTTTCAAGATTCTTTCTAATAGAATAGAAAGGAGCAAGCGAATCTACATCACATCGCTACAACCTAATTACCTTTGCTGTGTTCCCACCCTAGAGGATTGTATAGGGAGCTGATTGTGTAGAACTTGCTCCAAGTTTGGCAAATATAAAAAAAAATTATAAATTCTTCCTTTTCCAATTTTCAATTCGAAATGAAATCCAGTATAAAATACGGAAAAGTTTTTTCACAAAATTTTTTATGGAAACAAAATATGTTTTTGTTACAGGAGGAGTAACTTCTTCCTTAGGAAAGGGAATTGTATCTGCTTCTTTAGGTATGTTATTAAAGCGTAGAGGTTATAAAGTCACTATTCAAAAAATGGATCCTTATTTCAATATAGATCCAGGGACCATAAATCCTTATGAACATGGAGAGTGTTTTGTAACTAGAGATGGAGCGGAAACAGATTTAGATTTAGGACATTATGAACGTTTTTTAGATCAACCAACAACAAAAAATAATAATGTTACATCTGGGATGATATATAAAACCGTTATTGATAATGAGAGAAGAGGAATTTATTTAGGAGAAACAGTACAAGTCATCCCTCATATAACTAATGAAATTAAAAAACGTATTAAAGAGCTTGGAAAAACTAATGATTATGACATTATTATTACTGAAATAGGAGGTACAGTAGGAGATATAGAAATTCTTCCTTATATCGAGACTGTTCGTCAATTAAAATGGGAATTAGGAGAATCCAATGGATTGGTTGTTCATCTAACTTTATTACCTTATATATCAGTAACTGGAGAAATAAAAACAAAACCTACACAACATTCTGTTAGAAATTTAATGGAAAATGGAATTCAAGCAGATATTTTAGTTTGTAGAACAGAAAAACATATATCTAAAGGCATTCGTAATAAATTGGCTTTATTTTGTAATGTCAAACCAGAAAATGTAATTGAATCTATCAATACTAAAATTATTTATGATATTCCATGTTTGTTACATGTACAAAATTTTGATAGAGTAGTTTTAAATCATTTAAATTTGTCCACTTTGATTACTCCGAATTTGAAAAAATGGAAAATTTTTTTGAAAAAGTATAAAAATCCTAAATGTGAAATAAGAATTGCTCTAGTTGGAAAATATGTTTCTTTGCATGATTCGTATAAATCTATTACAGAAGCATTAATTCACGCTGGAACAGTCAATGAAACTTATGTAAATATAAAATGGATTTATTCCGGAATGATCAAAGAAAAAAATATAAAAGAATATTTTGAGGGAATTTCTGGAATTTTAATTGCTCCTGGATTTGGAAATAGAGGGATAGAAGGAAAAATATTAGCTGCCAAATATGCTAGAGAAAATAAAATTCCTTTTTTAGGCATATGTTTAGGAATGCAAATAGCCGTAATAGAGTTTGCTAGAAATGTATTGAAAATACAAGAAGCAGAAAGTTCTGAAACTAATCCAAAAACTTCTCATCCAGTTATTAGTTTAATGAAAGAACAAAAAAATATCATGCAAAAGGGTGGAACAATGAGACTAGGAGATTGGAAATGCTCTTTAATAGAGACATCTAAAATTTTTTCTATTTATGGAAAGAAAGACATTTTTGAAAGACATCGTCATAGATATGAATTTAATAACGCCTATTTAGAAAGTTTTTCTAATGCCGGTATGAAGGTCGTAGGAATAAATCCAGAAACAGGTTTGGTAGAAGCCATCGAATTAGATAATCATGTTTTTTTCTTAGGAGTTCAGTATCATCCTGAGTATAATAGCACTGTGACACATCCTCATCCTTTGTTTACTTATTTTGTACAAATTTCTAAAAATTATAAATCATTTGATTCTCAGAATTATCATTATGTATGAAGGAAAAAAATTTGGATTATAATTCGATAATTGGTTTATTTCTTATATTGTTAATTTTAACTGTTTTTACATATTTTAACACATATAATGATAAAGAATTTCTATCAAATAGATTCGCAGAAGAAAAAAGAATTTCCTCATTTGATAAATTATCTTTTGTTTCAAAAAAAAAATCAAAAAATGATTGTGTATTAGAAAATGAAGTTTTAAGACTAAGGATCTCTAGTTTAGGAGGAATGATCAATGAAGTTTTTTTAAAAAAATACAAAGCCTATGATCTTATTCATGTATCACATAATAAAAATCTTTACTTAATCAAAGATTCTAGTTTTTTATATAAAATGATTTTTTGGGTTAATTCTAATAAGAAACATTTTAAAAAAAATCTAATCTCTACAGATACTTTATATTTTCATCCTTTTTTTTTTCAGAAAAGAGGAAAACTTATGATTTTAATTATGAGGGCTCGTAATCCTTATGGCGTAGGTTTCATCGATCATATATACACTTTAAATGAAGGTTCTCAATACCATGTAGATTTTCATGTACGAACAGTGAATTTATTTCCTTCCATAGGAAAGAAAACTATTTCCATTAATTTAGAACAAAAAGTTTTTTCTCTAGAAAAGGATAGAAATTGGGAAAATTCTTACACACAAATTTATTATTCTCATAATAAAAATTCTCATTCAAAGGTTCAATCCTTATCCGAAAAAAAATCAGAAGAAAGGAATATATATAATTTGAATTGGATAGCTCATAAACAACAATTTTTTGCAACAATTTTTATCCCAAAAAAACCTTTAAAAAATTTTTTTATACGTTCTGAAAATTTTCCTTCAGGAATTTTTTTAAAGAAAATTCAATCCAATATCTTATTAAAGATAAAAGAACATGAAGAGATAAATATCCCTTTTCAATTATATTTTGGACCTTTAGATTTTTCTTTATTAAAAAAGCTTGATCAAAAAATAGAAAATATTATTCCATTCGGTTGGGGTTTTTTAAAATGGATTAATAAATATTTCTTTTTAGTCATTTTTCAATTTTTAGAAAAAACAAATTTGAATTATGGAGTCATTATTATTTTAATGACAATTGTAGTAAAATTAATATTATCACCAATAACTTATAAACAATATAAGTTAAGTGCTATGATGAAGTTGATTCGTCCAGAAATCGACGAGATTAATAAGAAATTTAGAAATTCTGATCCACTAAAAAAACAAAGAGCCATGATGGAACTATATCAAAAAGCCGGGATAAACCCAATGTCTGGATGTTTTTCTGCACTATTTCAAATTCCTATTTTTTACTCTTTATTTAAATTTTTTCCAACTTTGATTAATCTCAGAGGAAAATCTTTTTTTTGGGTAGATGATCTTACATCATATGACTCTATTTTAGAATTACCATTTTCTATTCCTTTTTATGGAAATCATGTGAGTTTACTTACATTATTGTATTCACTTGCTCTTTTAATTTATACAAAAATAAGTAATAATGTAAGTAGTAACGATCCTCTAATCAATCAAAAAAATGCATCAGATATGCCTTTTATATTATATTTAATGCCTATCATAATGCTTCTATTTATAAATAGTTACGCATCTGGACTTTCTCTTTATTATTTTATATCTAATATTATTAATATTGGTTTAATTTTTTTTATTAAAAAATTCCTATTAGATGAAAATAAAATCCGTCAAAAAATTCAAGAAAATAAAAAAAAACCAACAAAACGTCATTATTGGAAATATAGAATAAAAGAAATCATGAAAAAGAAAAAAGATTTCTGATTTTTAAAAAATCAATTGTACTTCTTTTTGAGAAAAGAAAAAAAATTTTTTTTTCTTATTAAATTCAATCACTAAATTTCCTCTTTTTGTTATATTTCGAATAATTCCTTTATATAATCCATTTATTTCACAATGAACATTTTTTTTTATATAGAAAAAAGAGATTTTATCTTTCATATAAAGATGACTTACGTAATAATCTCTTATATTTGATTCTCCTTGAATTGTAAAAAGAAAATATTCTTTTTGTATGGAATAAATTATATTATAAAATAATTTGTCTAATTCAAAATCCTTGTTAAGAATTTTTTTTAAAGAAGTAGCTTGAAATTTATAATCAAATTTTAGTTGATTCACATTTAATCCTATTCCAGCAATTGTTGTATGTATTTTCTTATGAAAGACTTTATTCTCAATTAATATTCCTCCTATTTTTTTGTTCATTAAAATAATGTCATTAGGCCATTTAATCCAAATAAATTTGCTATAACTAAATAAAGTTTTATGAATAGCGTTACTTATAATCATATTCATGATATATCCTTTATCAATAGATAAGGTAATCGATTTAAAAAAAATGCTAAAAGTTAAATTTTTTCCTTTTTCTGTTTTCCATAAGTTTTTACCGACTCCTCTTCCATTTGTTTGATGCATGGACCAAATAACAGTCCAGTTATTCATCCATTTTGAAATGTTCCTTTTTATGTATTGATTAGTAGAATCAACTTTTTTTAGAAAAATTAAATATATTGGCCAAATAAATCTTTTCAAAATATTTTATGTTGAAAAATTTAACTTCTTTAAAGTGAAAACCTTATTTTTGTTTTTGAGTTAGTTAGTAAAAAAAACACTGAAAAAGTAAATTACTAGAATATTTCTACTAAAAAAAATCCGTTTTGCTATTAAAAAAAATTATAGAAGGAATTCAAATGGTAAAAGGTGAAGATATTTCTGTTTTAAACTTTAGAAATAATTTTGTTTGTGATTATTTTGTTGTTTGTAATGGAGAATCTCAAAATCAAGTTTATGCCATATATAGATCTATAGAAAAGATTACAATGAAAGAGTTAAAAGAAAAACCTTGGCATATAGAAGGTTTAAAAAATAGAGAATGGATATTGATAGATTATGTTTCTATTGTTGTACATGTTTTTCAAAAAAAAGTCAGATTATATTATAACATAGAAAACATTTGGAAAAAAAATTTATAGCCATGCTTGATTTATATTTAAATAAATGAAGAAAACCTATGATAGATAAAAAAGTAAAAAGTAAAAACAACTTTTTTTGGATATATGCAATTATATTGGCCATATTTTTAGGGATATTTTTCTTTAAATCTTCTTTTTCTAATCCGAGAAAAATTGATCAAGATACTTTTTTTGATATTCTTATGAAAGGAGAAGTACAGAAAATTATAGTCAAACATAGGGAAATTGTACATGTTTATTTAAAAAAAGAATTTTTACCATCTCATGATATTTTTATTAATCCACATGATATAATCAAAAGTGATCGCAGAAAGAAGTTTATTTCGCATTCTTTACAATATGAATTTGAAATAGGAGATTTGCAATTTTTTCAGAAAAAATTTGAAGAATATAAAAAAAAATATAATCTAGATACTCTGATTGATTTTAAAAATCAGCAAGATTATACTATTACAAAATTTTTTTTTGATTATGGAATATTCTTTATTTTGTTGATTATTTTCTGGGTTTTTATTTTTCGTAGAATTGGAGCTACTGGAGGAGGACCTGGAGGACAAATATTTAATATCGGAAAATCTCGAGCTAAGTTATTTGATGAAAATAATAATGTGAAAATAACATTTAAAGATGTAGCTGGTTTGGATGGAGCTAAAGAAGAAGTACAAGAAATTGTAGAATTTTTGAAAAGTCCTCAAAAGTATACTAAGTTAGGAGGAAAAATTCCGAAAGGTGCCCTGTTAATAGGTCCTCCTGGAACTGGAAAAACTTTATTAGCAAAAGCTGTAGCTGGAGAGGCGAAAGTCCCTTTTTTTTCCTTATCTGGTTCTGATTTTGTAGAAATGTTTGTAGGAGTTGGAGCTTCTAGAGTAAGAGATTTATTCGAAAAAGCAAAAGATAAATCACCCTGTATCATATTTATTGATGAAATAGACGCCATAGGAAGAGCTAGAGGAAAAAGTAGTATAGCAGGATCTAATGATGAAAGAGAAAATACTTTAAATCAATTACTTACAGAAATGGATGGATTTGGAACTCACACAAATGTTATTGTACTAGCTGCTACAAATAGATCCGATATATTAGATAAAGCCTTGCTTCGTCCAGGTAGATTTGATCGCACTATATTAGTAGATCCACCAGAATTGAATGAAAGAAAAGAAATATTTCGTGTTCATTTACAAAGACTTGTATTATCTAGTAAGGTAGATATAGATTTTTTAGCTAAACAAACCCCAGGATTTAGTGGAGCAGATATAGCAAATATTTGTAATGAATCAGCTCTTATCGCAGCGAGAAAAAATAGATCTAAGATAGAAAATCAAGATTTTTTAGACGCTATAGATCGTATTATAGGAGGACTGGAGAAAAAAAATAAAATAATAAAACCAAATGAGAAAAAAAGAATAGCTTATCATGAAGCGGGACATGCCACTGTCAGTTGGTTGTTGGAACACGCGGCTCCTTTGGTCAAAGTAACTATAGTTCCCAGAGGAAAATCTTTGGGATCCGCTTGGTATCTTCCAGAAGAAAGACAACTTACTACTCCAGAACAAATGAAGGACGAAATTTGTGCTTTATTAGGAGGAAGATCTGCAGAAGAAGTGATTTTCAGAAATATTTCAACAGGTGCGTTGAATGATTTGGAAAGAGTTACAAGACAAGCACAATCTATGGTAGCTATTTTCGGATTAAATGAAAGAATTGGAAATATTTCTTATTATGATTCTACGGGGCAAAGTGAATTTTCTTTTTCTAAACCTTATAGTGAAAAAACTGCACAAATCATAGATGAAGAAATCTCTAAAATTATTTCTGAACAATATCAAAGAGCCAAAAATCTATTAATAAGTCATGAAAAAAAATTATCCATGTTAGCTAACGAACTTCTAGAAAAAGAAGTAATCTTCAGAGAAGATTTGAAAAAAATTTTTGGGGAAAGACCTTTTTCAGAGGATTTAGGAGATATTTTGACTACAGTCAGTGATCTTCCTTCTTCTTAAAAGAATATTGTTAATGAAGAAAAAAAAGAAATTAGACTTCCTAATAAGATTTCTCACCGGATTGATTTATATTTTTTTAATTATTTTTTCTATAAAAGAAGGAGAAAAAATTTTCAGAATTGTAATGATGATATTATCATTTTTTTGTTTATTTGAGTTTTTAGTTATTTTAAAAACGAATACTTTTTTGATTAAAATAGCTTCATTTTTTCTACTTTTTTCGATATGTTTAGATTTTTTAAGAAAGGAAGGTTTAATTTTATATATTATATGTTTTATTCCATATTCTATAATATTTTTTACCATTCAATTATTTTCTAAAACTTCTTCTCATAAAGAAAAAATCACACAAATCAGTCATTTAATTTTTGGTTTAGTATATATAATTATACCTTTTTTGTTAGCTTCCTATATATACACTATATATGGAGGAAAAGAGTTAATTCTGGGAACTTTTATTTTAATATGGACTAATGACACTTTATCCTATTTAATAGGAAGAAAGTGGGGAAAGAGAAAAATAGCTGTATCTATATCTCCTAAGAAATCTGTGGAAGGATTTATAGGAGGTTTATTCTTTTGTTTGATTTTTGGTTTCTTATTATATGAGATATGGAAAGAAAAATATTGGTTCATATTAGCTATTGCTATTCCTATTTTTGCAACTATTGGAGATTTAGTTGAATCCACGATTAAAAGATCTTGTAGTGTCAAGAATTCAGGAATCTGGTTTCCTGGACATGGAGGATTTTTAGATAGATTAGATAGTTTTATATTTGTCATGCCTATTATAGCTACAATAGCTGCTGGTGTGACTCATTTTGTTTATTAGTTGTATCAAGGATTTTTATGATTCATAAGGAAGGTTTTCCTTTTTTAATTTATGTATTAATTTTAATATTAATAGGGATTTCTATTTCCGCAATTTTATTTTCTAAACTTCTCAATTTATTTATTTTTTTATTTTCTATTGTGTTGTATTGTTTTCTTATTTTTTTTTTCAGAAATCCTAGAAGAATAATATCTATAAGTCATTATAAAGATGAAAAAAAAGTGCTTTCTCCTGCTGATGGAAAAGTCATAGGAATACAAAAAACTTTGGAAAACGAATTTCTAAAGAAAAAATGTATATGCATATCTATTTTTATGTCTCCTTTAGATGTTCATATAAATAGATTTCCAGTATCTGGAAAAATAATTTATGCAAAATATCATCCAGGAAAATACTGGTTAGCATGGGATAAAAAAGCTTCATTAAATAATGAACGGACCACTACTGTAGTAAAAACGAAAACAAAAAAAGAAATCCTATTTCGACAAATAGCAGGATTTTTAGCCCGTCGTATAGTTTTTTATGCAAAAAAAAATTCTTTAGCAAAAAAGGGAGAAGAATTTGGATTTATTAAGTTCGGATCCAGAGTAGATATTTATTTACCATTAAATACTATCATTCTGATAAAGAAAGGAGAGAAAGTAATTGGTGGAAAAACTGTTATTTCTGTTATTCCACAATAATAAATTCTTCTCCTTTTTCTAAATATAATAGATCATAGATCTAAAAAGATATTTCATTTTACTTCTTCATAATCCACATCCTGTACGTTTTCATTTCCTTTATTATTTTTTTCTTTATTTTCAGAATTATCTGTATGGCTCTTTGTTTTTGAAGCAGCGTAGATTTCTTGGGAAGCATTTGTCCAAGCTTCGTTTAATTTTTTCATACAAATTTCAATTTTCGAAAAGTCTTTTTTAGAATATGCTTGTTTTAATTCTTCCAAAGAATTTTCTATATTTTTTTTATTATTATTAGATAATTTATTTTCATAATCTTTTAGTTGTTTTTCTGATTGAAAAATTTGATTATCTGCGGCATTTAATTGATCTATTTCTCCTTTAATTTTTTCATCTTTTTGAGCATTTTCTTCTGCTTCTTTTTTCATTTTTTCTATTTCATCTTGACTTAATCCAGATGAGGTTTCAATACGTATAGATTGTTCTTTTCCAGTTCCTTTATCTTTTGCAGAAACATGAAGTATTCCATTTGCATCAATATCAAAACTTACTTCTATTTGAGGGATTCCTCTAGGAGCAGGAGGAATATCTACTAAATCAAATCGTCCTATTTCCTTATTGTCATTAAACATAGGTCTTTCCCCTTGTCCTACTCTTATAGTTACTGCAGATTGATTATCTGCTGCTGTAGAAAAAATCTCTGATTTTTTAGTAGGAATAGTAGTATTGGATTCAATCAGTTTTGTAAAAACACCACCTAAAGTTTCAATCCCTAAAGATAAAGGAGTTACATCAAGTAACAAAACATTTTGAACATCTCCAGTTAAAACTCCTCCTTGAATAGCGGCCCCAATAGCAACCACTTCGTCTGGATTAACTCCTTTGGATGGTTTTCTTTGAAAAAAATTTTCAACTCTTTCCTGTACCTTAGGAATCCGTGTAGATCCTCCTACTAAAATAATCTCATCAATATCTTTAGTAGATAGTCCAGCATCTTTTAATGCTTTAGTGCAAGGATTAATAGATCTACGTATTAAATTTTCAGACAATTGTTCAAATTTAGCACGAGTTAATGTAAGAACTAAATGTTTTGGACCTGATTCTGTAGCTGTAATATATGGTAAATTAATCTCCGTCTGAATTGAAGAAGATAATTCAATTTTTGCTTTTTCAGAAGCTTCTTTTAAACGTTGTAACGCCATAGGATCTTTTCTTAAATCTATTCCTTCTTTAGATTTAAATTCATTTGCGAGGTAATCTATAATAACTTGATCAAAATCATCTCCTCCTAAATGAGTATCTCCATTAGTAGAAAGAACTTCAAAAACTCCATCTCCTAGTTCCAATATAGAAACATCAAAAGTTCCTCCTCCTAGATCATATACTGCTATTTTTTTATTTTGATTGCTTTTATCTAATCCATATGCTAATGCAGCCGCAGTAGGTTCATTAATAATTCTTTCTACTTGTAATCCCGCTATTTCTCCCGCCTCTTTAGTAGCCTGCCTTTGAGCATCATTAAAATATGCCGGAACAGTAATCACTGCTTTTTTTACTTCTTTTCCTAAGTAATCCTCAGCGGTTTTTTTCATTTTTTGAAGAATCATAGCAGATATTTCTTGAGGAGCATATAACCGATTTTCTATCTTAACACGAGGTGTGTTATTTCCTCCTTTTTCTACTTTGTAAGGAACATGTTTTAATTCTTCCGTTATTTCAGAATACATTCTTCCCATGAAACGTTTAATCGAGAAAACAGTTTTTTGTGGATTAGTAACTGCTTGTCTTTTTGCCGGATCTCCTATTTTTCTTTCTCCACCTTCTACAAAAGCTACTATAGATGGAGTGGTTCTTTTTCCTTCTGAATTAGGGATGACAATAGGATCATTTATTTCCATGACGGCAATACAAGAATTTGTTGTCCCTAAATCTATTCCTATAATTTTACTCATTTTTATTTTTACATTTTTTCATATATAATCTTTACACACTCCAATCATTATGCCATAATGAAGTTCTAGAATCTATGACAAGAATAAGCTTTTGCATTAACAAAGAAATTGAGTTCTTATATGACAAAAAGTCACTATATTAAATTTTTCTTTGAAAAAATCTTATATTACGGTTAAAATTATAAAAATGGATTCGTTAAGTTTTAAAACTATTTATGGAATAAAAAGTTCTGTTAAGGAAAAAATATGGGTTATAATGGATGCCTCTCATCAATGTCTTGGACGTTTTTCTTCAAAAGTGGCATCAAGGATACGAGGAAAACATAAACCTAGTTTTTCTCCAAATGTGGATTGCGGTGACCATGTTATTGTGATTAATTCTGAGAAAATTAAACTAACTGGAAAAAAATGGAATTACAAAAAATATATTCGTTATACTGGTTATCCCGGAGGACAGAAAATTTCTTCTGTAAAAGAAGTGTTTAATAAAGATTCAAGATTATTAATCTACAAAGCGGTTAAGGGAATGCTTCCAAAAAATCGTTTAAGACATCAAATGATTCAAAATCTTCATATTTATCAGGGATCAAAGCATAAACATCAGGCACAAAAACCTATTTTAATCAAAACAGAATGATACATTCTATAGGAAGAAGGAAAAGGTCTCTTGCTAGAGTATATTTAGAATCAGGAGAAAAACTATCTATTTTAATAAATTCTCAAAACTATGAAAATTTTTTTCCAAAAAGTGTTCACGGAAAAATTTTATATCCATTAAAAAAAATAAATAATCAAAAATTTTACATAAAAATTAAAGTGAATGGAGGAGGTTTTAACGGTCAAGCTGAAGCTATTCGTTTAGCTATATCTCGTGCTCTTTGCAAGTTAGATTCAGCTAACAGAAGTGTATTAAAATCCGATGGACTGTTAACTCGTGATTCTAGAGAAGTTGAAAGGAAAAAATTTGGTAAAAAAAAAGCAAGGAAAAAATTTCAGTTTTCAAAACGTTAGAAAATTATAATAATAATGGAAAAAAAAATTAATACTCAAGATTTATTGAAAGCTGGAGTTCATTTTGGACATATTGCACGTAAATGGAATCCGAATATGCGTCCTTTTATTTTTATGAAAAAAGGAGGAATTCATATTATCGATTTATCAAAAACTATCCAAAAGTTGGAAGAAGCCTGTATAGGTTTAAAAAAGATAGTGTCTATGGGGAAAAAAATTTTATTAGTAGGAACAAAAGCACAGGCAAAAGAAAAAGTTTTTTTCTATGCTAAAAATGTCAATATGCCTTGTGTAACAGAAAGATGGTTAGGAGGTTTTTTAACAAATTTTTCAACTATTCGTAGATCTGTGAAAAAAATGAACAATATAGAAAAAATGAAAAAAAATGGAATACTTGATACTTTATCTAAAAAAGAACGATTATTAATAAGTAGATTATATGCAAAATTGTACAAAAATTTAGGAAGTATATCTTCAATGAACCATTTACCTGGTGGAATTTTTTTAGTAGATCCATATAAAGAAAAAATAGCTTTATCGGAAGCTATAAAATTAAATATACCTGTTTTTGCTATGGTAGATACCAATACAAATCCAAATGAAATTCAATTTCCTATTCCATCTAACGATGATTCTTCTAAATCTATTGACATTATTTTAAAATTTATAACAAAAGCTATTCAAGAAGGTTTGTCTTCTGTGGAGAAAAAAGATAGGAATGAATTAAAAAATAGAAAAATGTCTGAAAAATCATGAAAATTCCAGCCATTCAAATAAAAAAACTTAGAAAATTAACTGGAATTGGAATCATGGATTGCAAAGAAGCTCTGATAAATTCTAATGGAAATCTTGATAAAGCCATTAATTTTTTAAGAAAAAAAGGAGAAAATATTGCGACGAAACGTTCTTTTTTAGAAGTAAAAGAAGGTGCTTTGCATTCTTCTATTAATGATGATCAAACTTTTGGAGTTATTATTGGATTAAGTTGTGAGACTGATTTTCTTTCTAAGAACAAAAATTTTTTGGATTTTTTATCGACCTTATCGAAGATTTCTTTATTATATCATACTAAAAAAAAGTTTTTATCTAGTCTTTATCGTGGGAGAACTATTCAAGACTTGATTATAGAAAAAATGGGAGTAGTAGGCGAAAAAATGGAATTGAAAATATTTGAAAGAATAGAATCTCCATTTGTCACAGGTTATATTCATAATAATCGAAAAATAGCTACTTTAGTAGGGTTTTCTAACCATACTAAAGGGATTAATAAAACTATGGCTAGAGATATTTCTATGCATATCACCGCTATGAATCCTATCGCTATAGATGAGAAAGAAATTCCTGATTCTATTGTAGAAAAAGAAAAAGAAATTATTTCATATCAGGTAGAAAAAGAAAATAAACCAAGTGACATAAAGAAAAAAATTATCTTAGGGAAGGTTAGAAAATTTATATTGGAAAATACTCTTCTCAATCAAAAATTTATAAAAGATAACAAAATTACTATTCGAGAATATATGAATAAATTTAATAAAAATTTGAAGGTACAGATTTATAAAAGGATTACTTTTCCGTAACGAAAGAATGAAGAAATTAATATTGATCATATTAGATGGGTGGGGATTATCCAATCAAAATTCTTTGTATTCTGCTATTTATCAAGCAAAGACTCCGTTTCTAGATTCTTGTTACCAAAAATATCCTTTTAGCCAATTACATGCTTCTGGAATTTCTGTTGGATTACCTGATGGACAAATGGGAAATTCGGAAGTAGGTCATATAAATTTAGGATCTGGGAGAAAAATTATTCAAAGTTTGAAAGAAATAGATAAATCTATTAAAAATAAGATTTTTATGGAAAAAGTTAATCCTGTATTGGATTATGTAATTTCTTCTGGTAGAAAGATTCATTTTATTGGACTATTATCTGATGGAGGAGTTCACTCACATATAAATCATCTTTTTGCTTTATTGGACGCCGCCTATAAAAAAAACATTAAAAATGTATTTATACATGCATTTACGGATGGACGCGATTCTTCTCCTAAAAGTGGAATAAGATATATAAAAAAACTGTTAGAAAAGACAAAAAATTCCGTAGGAAAGTTATCATCTGTTATTGGAAGATATTATTCTATGGATAGAGATAAAAGATGGGAAAGGACTAAAATAGCCTATGATGCTCTTGTTCATTCTAAGGGTTTTTATACTAATAACATTTTAGATTGTGTGGACTCTTTTTATAATAAAGGAATAACTGATGAATTTATAACTCCTATAATAGTTGGAGATCAATGTGGAAATTCTTTTTCCAGAATAGAAAAAGGTGATATTGTTCTTTGCTTTAATTTTCGTTCAGATCGTTCAAGACAGATTACTGAATTGTTAACAACCAATCATCATAGCAGTAGCAGCATTAGTTCTTCTTTCCATATGAATAAGATGAATTTATACTATGTAACAATGACATGTTATAATCCTGTATATAAGAATATACATGTCCTTTTTGAAAGAAAAAATTTGTCAAATACTTTGGGGGAAATCTTAGAAAAAAATGGAAAAAAACAAATTCGTATTGCTGAAACAGAAAAATACCCCCATGTAACTTTTTTCTTTTCAGGAGGCCGTGAAAAACCTTTTAATGGAGAAACTCGTATTTTATGCGAATCTCCTAAAATTTCTACTTATGATTTAAAACCAGAAATGAGTGCAAAAGAAATAGTGAATAAAATTCTTCCTGAATTAAGGAAAAAAGAAACAGATTTTATCTGTTTAAATTTTGCTAATCCAGATATGGTAGGTCACACTGGAAAAATGCTTGAAACTATCAAAGCCTGTGAATTTGTTGATCATTGTACGAAAGTTTGTTCTGAAGAAGCCATAAAAAATTCGTATACAGTAGTTATAGTTGGAGATCATGGAAATGCTGATTGCATGATTAATCTAGATGGAAGTCCTAATACCACTCATACAAATTCATTAGTTCCTTTCATTCTTTTAGATCCAAAATTTATAATGAAAAACGTATTAAGAAGAGAAGCTGTTTTAGCTGATGTTTCTCCGACTATCCTTCAATTAATGGGATTACCTAAACCTTGTATCATGAGTGGAGAATCTATAATAAAAGTATTATGATAAAAACCATTGAGGAAATAATTCTTATCAAAAAAAGCGCATTATTAGCATCTAAAACATTGGGAATGTTGGCTAAAAAAGTGAAACCTGGTATCAGTACACTTTATTTAGATCATCTTGCAGAAAGTTTTATTCGTGATCATGGTGGAATTCCGGCTTTTTTAGGTCTATATAATTATCCAAATACTTTATGTGTTTCTCCTAATTCTCAAGTTGTACATGGAGTTCCAAATAAAAAACCTTTATGTGATGGAGATATATTATCTATAGATTGCGGGGTTTATATGAATGGTTTTTATGGAGAACACGCTTATACATTTGAAGTAGGAGAAGTCTCAAATACTGTCAGAAAATTCCTTGAATGTTCCAAAGAATCTTTGTATATAGGTATATCTAAATGTAAACAGGGAAATTTTATTGGAGATATAGGTTATTCTATACAAACTTGTATCGAAAATTATGGATTTAGCGTTGTAAAAGATCTCGTTGGACATGGTTTAGGAAAAAAAATGCATGAAGATCCTCAAATTCCTAATTTTGGTGAAAAAGGAAAAGGATTAAAATTAGAAGAAGGTTTTGTTTTATCGATAGAACCCATGGTAAATAGAGGAAATCCAGAAGTTATTTTTCATGATGATGGATGGACTGTGAGTACTTCAGACAAAGATATATCCGCACATTTTGAACACAATGTAGCCATTGTAGATGGATCCCCATGTTTACTTTCTACTTACCGTTACATATATCAAGAACTTAATATTCAATCTTTTGAAGAAGAGCCTTTTCAAAACGAAAAAATTAAGTAATTTTACTTCTTGAATAATATAATTTTCGTTCTAATTTTAAAGATATATGCCGACCATACAACAATTAATTAGAAAAGGTAGAACTTCCGTTTCTAGAAAAAGAAAATCTGTGGCTTTGGGATTTTGTCCTCAACGAAGAGGAGTATGTATACGTGTTTATACTACTACTCCAAAAAAACCAAATTCTGCTATGCGAAAAGTAGCTCGTGTTCGTTTTACAAATGGAAAAGAAGTTATTAGCTATATTGCTGGAGAAGGACATAATCTTCAAGAGCATTCTATAGTTTTAGTGAAAGGTGGAAGAGTTAAAGATTTACCAGGAGTAAAATATAAGATAATACGTGGAGCTAGAGATACTGCTGGAGTAAATGGAAGAAAAAAAAGTAGAAGTAAGTATGGAGCTAAAATAGAAAAGAAAAAATAAAAAATGAGAAAAACGAAGAGAAAAAGAAAAGTATATTTTCCTGATCCAAAATTTAACGATTCTTTGGTGACGCGTTTTGTTAATCATTTGATGAAAAATGGGAAAAAAAATTTAGCCTATAAAATATTTTATAAGGCTATGGAAAAAATAGAATTTATAAAGGAAAAGGAAGAAAAATCTGCGTTAGAAATATGGAAAGAAGGATTAAAAAATGTAATGCCTCATGTAGAAGTAAGAAGTCGTCGTATGGGAGGAGCTAATATTCAAGTTCCTGTTCCTATTTCTTCTAATAGTAAAATAACCAAAGCAATGAAATTGCTTATCTCTTGTGCTTCTGTTAGAAATGAAAAAACAATGGCTAGTAAATTAGCTTCTGAAATATTGGATGCTTTTAGAGAACAGGGAGAAGCAGTAAAAAGAAAAGAAAGTATACATAAAATGGCTGAAGCTAATAAAGCTTTTTCACATTTTAGATTTTAATTAATATCATGTCAAAAGATTTAAAGTATACAAGAAACATAGGTATAGCAGCACATATTGATGCAGGAAAAACTACAACTACAGAAAGAATTTTATTCTACACAGGAATCAATCATAAAATTGGAGAAGTTCATGATGGGGCAGCAACCATGGATTGGATGTTGCAAGAACAAGAACGTGGGATAACCATTACTTCTGCAGCAACATGTTGTAATTGGATTTATAAAAATAAGAAATATCAAATCAATATTATTGACACGCCAGGTCATGTTGACTTTACAGTAGAAGTAGAAAGATCTTTAAGAGTATTAGATGGAATGGTGGTTTTATTTAGTGCAGTTGATGGAGTAGAACCTCAATCAGAGACAGTATGGAGGCAGGCAGATAAATATGATATTCCTAGAATTGCTTTTATAAATAAAATGGATCGTCAAGGAGCTGATTTTTTCAATGTTTGTTTGCAAATAGAAAAAATGTTAGGAGCAAATTCTGTTCCATTGCAAATCCCTATTGGATCTGGAGATAATTTTAGAGGAGTAGTAGATTTAATTACCAATAAAGCTATTGTTTGGGATGATAATAATTATGGAATAACATTTCAAGAAATACCTATTCCATCTGAAATGAAAAATATGGTAAACGATTATCATAATAAACTGATTGAATCTTTATCAGAACATGATGATTTTATTATGGAAAAGTTTTTATATGATAATTATTCTATTTCCGAAAATGATATTATTTCTTCCGTTCAAAAGAACACCATAAAAATGAAAATAATACCTATCTTGTGTGGTTCTTCTTTTAAAAATAAAGGGGTCCAAGCTATGTTGGATGCTGTGTGTCGTTATTTACCTTCTCCGTTAGAAGTGAAAGATATAGTGGGAGTGCATCCCCTATATCAAACAAAAGAAACAAGAAAACCTAGTGAAAAAGAGCCATTTTCTGCTTTAGCTTTTAAAATAGCCAGCGATCCTTTCGTAGGTCGTCTAGCGTTTTTTAGAGTATATTCTGGAAAGATTGACGCAGGATCATATAGTTTGAATCCAAGATCTGGAAATAAAGAACGGATCTCTCGTATATATCAGATGCATGCTAATAAACAAAATCCTATTTGTAGGATAGGGGCTGGAGATATTGCTGCTGTAGTAGGATTTAAAGATATTAAAACGGGTGACACCTTATGTGATGAAAAATTTCCAATTCTTTTAGAAAATATCTCTTTTCCAGAACCAGTGATTGGTTTAGCTATAGAACCTAAGTTTAAATCAGATATAGATAAGATGAGTTTTGCTTTGTCTAAATTAATGGAAGAAGATCCAACTTTTCAAGTTCGTACAGATAATTATACAGGACAAACTATTATATCAGGAATGGGGGAATTGCATTTGGAAATCCTTGTAGATAGAATGAAAAGAGAGTTTAAAGTAGAAGTAAATCAAGGAAAACCACAAGTAGAATATAAAGAAGCTCTAACAAATGTAGTAGAACATAGGGAAATTTATAAAAAACAAACAGGAGGTCGTGGAAAATTCGCAGATATTCTATTTCGTTTAGAACCAGGTGATTCTGGAAAACTGGGTTTAGAATTTATCAATAAAATAAAAGGTGGAAATATTCCTAAAGAATACATTCCATCTATAGAAAAAGGATGTAAAGAAATGATAAAAAATGGACCTCTTTCTGGATATGAAATAGAAAGCGCTAAAATAACTATTTTAGATGGTTCCTATCATCCAGTAGATTCTGATCAGTTGTCTTTTGAAATAGCAGGAAAATTTGGGTTTAAAGAAGCAGCTAAAAAAGCAAAACCTATTTTATTAGAACCAATTATGAAATTGGAAATATTGGTTCCAGAAGAAAATATGGGAGATGTTATAGGAGATTTAAATCGTAGAAGAGGAATAGTTCAAAATCTGAATAATCGTGAAAATATAAAGATAATTCAAGGCGTAGTTCCATTATCTGAGATGTTTGGATATGTAACGGTATTAAGGACTCTTTCTTCCGGAAGAGGAACGTCTACTATGGAGTTTTCTCATTATGATGTAGTTCCAAGGAATATTGTGGATAACTTTATCATAGGAAATGATAAATATAGGGAGTATAATAAAAAAAAAAAATAGAAAAAAATTAACAATATCAATACCATGGGTCATGATATAAAAATTAAATTGAAATCTTATGATTATAATTTATTAGATAAGTCAGCTGAAAGAATTGTAAATTCTGTTCTTCCTACAGGAGTAGTGCTTAATGGTCCAGTTCCATTACCCACCGAAAAGAAGATATTTACAGTATTACGTTCTCCTCATGTTAATAAAAAATCAAGAGAACAATTTTTACTTCCTACTCATAAAAGACTTTTACAAATTCACAATGCTTCTTCTAAAACAGTAGATGCGTTGATGAAGTTAGAATTGCCGAGTGGAGTAGAAGCAGAAATCAAAGTATAATAAAAAATGTTTGGTTTAATAGGTATAAATCTTGGAATGACTAGTATTTTTTCCAAGAATGGAGAAAATATTCCATGTACTATCGTCAAAGTAGGTCCTTGTTATGTGATTCAGGTAAAAACTATGGAAAAGGATGGTTATTCTGCTATTCAATTAGGAATAATCGATAAAAAAGAAAAACAAACAACTAAAGCTTTACAAGGTCATTTTAGAAAATCTGGTATTTTTCCGAAAAAAAAATTATTAGAATTTAAAAATGTTTTTAGTCCTTCTATAAAATTAGGGAGTCAAATAAATATAACTTCTTTTGTAGAAGGAGAATTAGTGGATGTAAGAGGAATTACTAAAGGAAAAGGATTTCAAGGAGTCGTAAAAAGACATAAATTTTCAGGTGTAGGAGAGAGAAGTCATGGACAACATAATAGATTGAGAGCTCCTGGATCTGTTGGTGCGGGTTCTGATCCATCTAGAATTTTTAAAGGAAAGAAAATGGCTGGAAGAATGGGAGGAAAACATGTAACTATTAAAAATTTAACAATATTGAAAATTGATGTAACTGAAAATATTTTTCTATTGAATGGATCGGTACCTGGTAATAAAAATTCATATTTAATGATTAAGAAAAAAAAATGGAATTAGAAATTTTGGATATTAAAGGAATTTCTACTAATCGTAAAGTTTCGTTTGATGAAAAATTTTTTTCTAAAAAATCTTATGATCATTCTATTTATTTAGAAGTGAAAAGATATCTATCTGCACAACGTCAGGGAACTCATAAATCTAAAGAAAGAGGAGAAATATCTGGAAGTAGAAGAAAATTACATAGACAAAAAGGAACTGGCGGTTCTAGAAAAGGAGATATAAAAAATCCTCTCTTTAGAGGAGGAGGACGGGTTTTTGGTCCTAAACCTAGGAGATATTTAATGAAAATCAATAAATTAACAAAAAATTTTGCAAAAAAAAATATTATAGAACATAAATTAAAAACAAAAAAGGTAAAAATTATAGAGGATTTTCAATTGAAAAAACCGAAAACTAAATTGGTTTTAAACATATTAAAATCATTACAGTTAGTAAATGAAAAATTATTGATGGTTGTAGAAAAAATGGATAAAAATTTACATTTATCTGCTAGAAATTTAAAAAACTTTCAGTTGTTACAAGCGGAAGAATTGAATAGCTATTCTTTATTAAATTCTTCATATGTTATACTTTCTGAAAGTTCAATAAAAAAAATAGAAAGGATTTTAAATATTTCATAAATTGCAAAATCTATGATTTTAATTAAACCTTTTCTTACAGATAAATCTTCTTTGAAAGAGGAAAATTCTTGTTATACATTCTCTGTACGTATTGATTGTAATAAAAATCAAATCAAAAAGGAAATCTACAGAATATTTGGAGTTTCTGTTAAAAAAATCAGAACAATGATTTATTCTAGAAAAGATAAATCAAAATATACTAAGAAAGGATTTCTATATGGTAGAACCAATAGATTAAAAAAGGCTATTATTCAATTGAAAGAAAATCAAAAGATTGATTTTTTTAATAAAAAATAAATTTGATGTCAATAAAAAAGCTGAAACCAATAACACCTAGTCAACGTTTTAGAATAGTTAACGGGTTTGATCAAATTACAAAATTTTTCCCTGAAAAATCTTTAACAAGAGGAAAGTGTAAATCAGGAGGAAGAAATAATTATGGAAAAATGACTATGCGTTATTTTGGAGGAGGGCATAAAAGAAAATATAGAATTCTTGATTTTAAAAGAAAAAAATTTGGAATATCTGCTATCATAAAATCTATAGAATACGATCCTAATCGATCTTCCTTTATTTCTTTACTTCATTATAAAGATGGAGAAAAAAGATATATTGTAACTATGGATGGATTTAAAATAGGACAAGAAGTGATTTCTGGAAAAAACGTCCCTTTTAATGTAGGAAATTCTACTTTTTTGAGTGAAATCCCTTTAGGAACAAATATTTCTTGTATAGAATTAAGACCTGGACAAGGGGCAAAAATAGCTAGAAGCGCTGGAGCGTATGCACAATTGTTTGCAAAAGATGGAAAATATGCAACCATTAAATTTCCTTCTGGAGAAATAAGAATGGTTATGATTAATTGTATGGCTACTATTGGTGCAGTTTCTAATCCAGATCATCAATTGGAAAAATATGGAAAGGCAGGAAAAAATAGACATTATGGAAAAAGACCTAGAACAAGAGGAGTTGCAATGAATCCTGTAGATCATCCCATGGGAGGCGGAGAAGGAAAAGCATCTGGTGGAATTCCTAGAAATAGAAGAGGAGTCCCTTCTAAAGGCTTTAGAACTCGTACTAGAAAAAAACATTCGGATAAATATATTTTACAAAGAAGAAAAAAATAGAAATTTTTATTATTATGGCAAGATCATTAAAAAAAGGTCCATATGTTTCTCAACAGTTATATAATAAAGTTTTAAATAATATTAAATCTGAAAAAAAGTCTATAATTAAAACTTGGTCTAGGCCATCAACTATTTTACCTGATTTTGTTGGACAAACTTTTGCAGTTCATAATGGAAGACAATTTATTCATGTGTATATTACGGAAAATATGATTGGACACAAATTAGGAGAGTTTGCTCCTACTCGTACTTTTAGAGGACATGCCGGATCTAAAAATAAATTAAAAGTTAAAAATTAAAAATTTACAGTAGGTAAAAATAATTATGGAAGAGAAAGCTATCATCTCTGCTTCTTTGAACGAGGTTCGTAGTTCTCCGAGAAAAATGAGATTATTAGTCAATTTAGTTAGGAATAAAAAAATCCAAAATGCTTTGGATATATTGAAATATAGTAAGAAAAAAAAAGTCTCTATTTGTTTGAGAAAATTACTACTTTCAGTATTGTCTAATTGGCATAGAAAATATTCAAACTTATCCTTGGATAAAGATTCTTCTTTATATATAAAAGAAATTAGAGTTAATCAAGGTAGAACTCTGAAAAGATTGCGTCCGGTCCCTCAAGGAAGGGGTCATAGAATTAGAAAAAAATCAAGTAAAATTTTAGTTTTTTTAGAGAATAGATAAATAAATTTAGTTATATGGGACAAAAAACAAATCCAATTGTTAATCGTCTTGGCATTATCATGGGATGGCAATCTAGTTGGTGTAATAATTATAAAGATAGAATAAAAGAAGATTTCAAGGTAAGAAGATATATAGAGGCGCGTCTTCCTAAAGGAATAGTTTCTAGAATTTTTATAGAGAGAACTCTTAAATTTATAACCATAACTATTAGGACTTCACGTCCTGCTCTGGTTATAGGAAAGGGTGGAGATGAAGTAGATACAGTTAGAAAAGAATTGAGGAAATTAACGAAAAAAGAAGTTCAAATTAATATTTCTGAAGTAAAACGTCCTGAATTGGATGCTCCTTTAGTAGCAAAAAGTTTAGTTAGACAATTAGAAAATAGAATTTCTTATAAAAAAGCCATAAAATTATCCATATTATCTGCTATGAGAATGAATGCTCAAGGAATAAAAATACAAATATCTGGTAGGTTAAATGGATCTGAAATGGCTAGATGTGAGTCTTATAAAGAGGGAAGGATTTCTCTTGGAACTTTTCGTGCAGATGTAGATTATCATATGGCAGTTGCTCATACTGTATATGGAAGCATCGGGGTTAAGGTTTGGATTATGAAAGGTGAAATATATGGAAAAAAAGAATTATCTCCTCTATTTGGAATGCAAAAAAGACATAGATTTTCTAATCATAAGGCTTCTTTTTTTAGAAAGAAAAAATTATAAATTTTTGATACATGAATAATGTTACAACCAAAAAAAACAAAATATAAAAAACAACAAAAAGGACGTATACGTGGAAATTCTTCGAAAGGAATTTCTTTGTCAAGAGGTTTATACGGAATAAAAGCTTTAGAAGGTGCTTGGGTTACATCTAGACAATTAGAGGCTGCTCGTGTAGCGGCTACTAGGTATATGAAAAGAGAAGGAAAATTATGGATCAATGTTTTTCCTGATAAACCTGCTACAAGAAAACCACAAGAAGTTCGTATGGGGAAAGGAAAGGGGCCTGTAGAATTTTGGATTTCTGTGGTAAAACCTGGTAGGGTTTTATTTGAAATAGATGGAGTGGAAATGGAAATAGCTAAAGAGGCGTTAAGATTAGCCTCTCAAAAACTTCCTATCAAAATGAAATTTATTTTTTCTAAAGAATATATAAAATCATGAAATATTCAGATATTAAAATTTTATCCAAAAAAGATATTCAAAATCATATAAAAAAGGAAAAAGATAATTATCAAAAAATGAAATTTGATCATACTTTTGGGTTGATTAAAAATCCTATGGAAATTAAAATTTTTAGAAAAAATATAGCTAAATTAGAAACTGAATTAAATCAAAGAAGAAATGATTCATGAAAAAGAAAAAAAGTCTGTTATTACTATTCCAAATAGTAGTAGACGTAGTAGAAAGCAAAGAATCGGTATAGTAACTAGTGATAAAATGGATAAAACGATTGTTGTTTCTGAAATTAAAAAAGTGAAACATAAATATTATGGAAAAAGCATTTTAAAAAAGAAAAAATATATGGTTCATGATGAAAAAAATATCTCTAAAAATGGAGATAAAGTTAGCATTATGGAAATGCGTCATCTTAGTAAGAAAAAATGTTGGAGATTAGTTTCGATTTTAGAAAAATCATCGAATGTTACAACAGGAATCTAGATGTAAAGTATCAGACAATACTGGGGCTAAAGAGGCATTAATTATCAGAGTTTTAGGAGGAGGGAAAAGAAGATATGCTTCGTTAGGAGATTCTGTTGTCGTTACTATAAAAGAGGCTATATCTGGTGGAGGTATTGTGAAAAAAGGTCAAGTAGCTAAAGCTATAATAATTAGAACAAAAAAAAAAATAAGGAGAAAGGATGGGTCTTATATAAGTTTTGATGATAATGCTTGTGTACTTATCAATCCTTCTGGAGAGATGATGGGAACTAGAGTTTTTGGTCCAGTCGCTAGGGAACTAAGAGATAAAGAGTATATGAAAGTTATTTCTTTGGCACAAGAGGTTTTATAAACAAGTTTTTTTATGATCAAAAAAGGAGATAAAGTTTCTATTTTATCAGGAAATTTTAAAGGAAATAAAGGAATTGTTCTTAAAGTTTTTCCTAAAAAAGAAAAGGCTATTATCCATGGAATTAATATAGTCAAAAAACATATCAAACCTACTGCAAAAAAACCTAAAGGAGGGATAATTGAAAAAGAAGCTCCAATACATATATCAAATCTTAAAAAGGAGAAACTATGATTTATAAATCTAGGCTAAAAAGATTGTATGAAGAAAAAATTGTTCATAGTTTAATGAAAAAATTTAAGTATAGCTCTGTGATGCAAGTTCCTAGACTTAAAAAAATAGTTATTCATCAAGGGGTAGGAATATCTGTATTAAATAAAAAGTTCTTAGATGCTTCTATGGAAGAAATTACGGCTATTGTAGGTCAAAAAGCAATCTTTTGTTATTCAAAACATGATGAATCTGGATTTAAATTAAGAAAAGGAATGCCTATAGGTGTAAAAGTTACTTTGAGGAGAATAAAAATGTATGAGTTTTTAGAAAGACTTATTACTGTTTCTTTACCAAGAGTAAGAGATTTCAATGGAGTAAAAACAAGTAGTTTTGATAGAAATGGAAACTATAACATGGGAATATCTGAACAAGTCATTTATCCTGAAATAAATATTGATCAAATTAAAAAAAATATGGGGATGAATATCACATTTTATACTTCTGCTAAAACTAAAAAAGAAGCTCAAAATCTTTTATCTTATTTTGGAATACCGTTTAAAAAATAAATTAAATAAAAATGGCTAAAGAATCTGTAAAAGCAAGACAAAAAAAAAGGGAAAAGATGGTATTAAAATATGCAAAAATCAGAAAATCTTTAAAAGATTCTCGGAATTACGAATTATTGCAAAAATTACCAAGGGATGCTTCTCCTGTACGTTTAAGAAATAGGTGTTCAATCACAGGAAGATGTAGGGGATACATGCGGCAATTTGGTATATCTCGTATTGTTTTTAGAAATATGGCATCTCAAGGCCTTATTCCTGGAATAAAAAAAGCAAGTTGGTAATATAAAATCATCGATTATGCATACTGATTCCATTGCTGATTTGTTAACTAGAATTAGAAACGCCAGCCTTGTAAAACATCCTCTTTTAGAGGTTCCCTATTCTAGATTAAAAAAAGAAATTACTAAAGTTTTATTAGATAATGGTTATATTTTGGATTATAAATTAGAGAATAAAAAAGGAAAAATCATTAAAATAGCTTTAAAATATTATCAAAATATTTCTGTGATTCAAAAAATAATCAGGATTAGTAAACCAGGATTAAGAAAATATATCAAATATAAAAATTTGCCTCGTGTACTAAATGGATTAGGTATAGCTATTATTTCTACTTCTCATGGAGTGATAACAGATAAACAAGCTAGAAAAAAAAAGTTGGGGGGAGAGATTTTGTGTTACGTGTATTAAAATATAATTATGTCTAGAATTGGAAAAATCCCAATTTCTATTCCTGAAAATGTGAATATAAGTATTATTGGCAATAAAATAATAGTCAAAGGAGAATTAGGAGTTTTGAGCCAAGAAATTTCTGATCAAATTAAATTGACAATACAGGAAGGAAAATTACATTTAAAGAGAATTCAAGAAGATAAAAAATCGAAATCTTTACATGGATTATATCGTGTATTAATTGATAATATGATAAAAGGGGTTTCCAAGGGATTTAAAAAAAAATTGGAGCTAGTGGGAATTGGATATAGAGTTAATTTTCATGGAGACATATTGGAATTAAATTTAGGCTTTTCTCATCATATTATGATTCAAATTCCTAAGGAAATTTATATAGAAGAAAAAACAGAAAAAGGACAAAACCCCATTCTTATTTTGAAATCTCATGATAAACAATTATTAGGTTTAATAGCTGCTAAAATTCGTTCATTTAGAAAACCAGAACCTTATAAAGGAAAAGGAGTTAGATATTTAAAAGAAGAAGTACGTAGAAAAGCAGGAAAATCTGCTTAATTTCATTATTATTATGATAAAAAAAAGAAAGAAAAAAAAAAGAGTATTTGGAACTTCTAATAGACCTAGGATATCTGTCTTTAGAAGTAACAAGGCTATATATGCACAAGTGATTGACGATACTTCTGGAAAAACTTTAGCTTCATCTTCTTCTAGAGAAAAAGTTTTTGGAAATAAAAAAAAAACAAAAATAGAATTATCTAAGGAAGTAGGAAAACTTTTGGGGAAAAGAGCAAAAATGTTGAAAATACAAAAAGTTGTTTTCGATAAAAAAAAATATTTATATCATGGACGAATACAATCTTTAGCAGAAGGAATAAGAGAAATGGGTTTAGATTTTTAGATTAAAAAAGAAAATATATGACTGCATTTTTATCGGAAAAAGAAAAAAAAACAAAATATTCCGGGTTAGAATTGAAAGAAAGATTGGTAGGAGTGACTAGAGTTTGTAAAGTAACCAAGGGAAGAAGATATTTTAGTTTTAGCGCAATTGTTATTAAAGGGAATGAAAATGGAATGGTAGGTTATGGATTTGGAAAATCTAAAGAAGCATCAGATGCAATCCACAAGGCAGGAGAACAAGCAAAAAGAAGTTTATGTAAAGTTTGTATATCCAATGGAACAATTCCTCATGAACAAGAAGCTAAATATGGTGGAGCCCATATTCTTATTAAACCTGCATCTGAAGGAACCGGAATTATAGCAGGAGGGCCTCTGAGAGCAGTTCTTGAATCAGCTGGATTAAGAAATGTTTTATCAAAATCTAAAGGATCATCTAATACGCATAATGTTATTAAGGCGACGATAAAAGCGCTTAGCTATATGAGAGATGTGAAAAAAATAGCTAAACAAAGAGGAATTTCTATTAGAGAAGTATATCATGGATAAAAATATAATTTTATAATTATTATGCAATTATTAAATTTTTTAACGCCAAAAATAGGTTCTAGAAAAAAAAAAACTAGATTGGGAAGAGGACAAGGATCTGGAAAAGGAGGTACTTGTGGAAGAGGACATAAGGGGGCTAAGTCTCGATCAGGATATTCTAAAAAATCCGGTTTTGAGGGTGGACAGATGCCTCTACAAAGAAGAATTCCAAAATTCGGGTTTATAAATATTTTCAAAAAAAAATATTCTATAATTAGTTTAGATACTTTACAGGATTGGATAAATAAAGGAAAAATTTCGGATAAAAAAGTAATTAATAAACAAGTATTATTAGATACTAATTTAGTGAAGAAAAAAAAAGATTTGATAAAAATTTTATCAGGAAGAAAGAAATTGCAATTTTCCTTAAAAATAGAAGCAAACAAATTTAGTAAAAAAGCTGTTATTTCTATAAAAGAAGCAGGTGGAGAAACCTTATGTTTGTAAATAAATAAAATAGAGAAAAATTGTAATGAATAATTTTTTAGTTACATTTTATAATATTTGGAATGCAAAAGAATTACGAAAAAAAATTATAACTACCTTAAGTTTTTTATTAGTATACCGTTTCGGAGCTTATATTCCTATTCCTGGTATGAATCCATTAGGAATCAGTAATTTTTTAGAAAATCTTAATTTAGGTTCTAAAGGTCTTATGCAAATCCTTTCTTCTTTTACAGGAGGGGCATTTAATCGAGCTTCTATTTTTGCTTTGGGGATCATGCCATATATATCTGCATCTATTATTATACAATTAATGTGTATAATTATTCCTTATTTGCAAAGATTACAAAGAGATGGAGAAAGTGGAAGAAGACAAATTAATCTTCTTACAAGATGGTTAACTATAGGCATATGCTTAATACAAGCTCCTTTATATTTAATTTCTTTAACTAAACAATTTATTCCTTTTTCAAATCCAGCATTATCTAACGTTTATCTTCTAAATATGAATACTTTTTATGGGAAAACTTTGTTTTGGACAATAGGAGTTGTCATTTTAACTTCTGGAACATTATTTACTATGTGGTTGGGAGATAAAATAACAGAAGAAGGAATAGGAAATGGTGTTTCCTTAATTATTATGTCCGGAATCATAGCTCGTTTTCCTGATGCTATAACTAAAGAAATTTTTAGTAAATTGGAGGTTGGAAATGGAGGTTTGATTGTTTTATTTTTTGAAATTTTGTTATGGTTATTAGTCATTCTTTTTTCTATTGTAATTATTCAAGCTATTAGAAAAATTCCTGTACAATATGTTTCTCATTATAAATCTTTAGGTTTTAATTCTAAATTGATTCATAAAAAACATCAGTATATTCCATTAAAGATGACAGCTGCAGGTGTAATGCCCATTATTTTTTCTCAGGCTATTATGCTTTTTCCTTTAAATTTTTATCATTATGTTCATAATGATAAAATAAAAAAATTCTTTCATCTTTTTCAAGATGTTTATGGATTATGTTATAATTTAACTTTTTCCTTATTAGTGATAATTTTTACTTTTTTCTATACAGCAATTACAATTCCTGTAAATCAAATGGCTGATGATTTAAAAAGGAACGGAGGACATATTCCAAAAATAAAGCCAGGAAAAGAAACAGCAGAATATATAGATTTGATTTTATCAAAGATTACATTTCCTGGAGCTATATTGTTAGCTATAATCGCCATACTTCCGTCTATAGTTTTTCGTTTAGGGATCACTCAAAATTTTGCATTATTTTATGGAGGAACTTCTCTGCTAATTGTAGTTGGAGTAATTTTAGATATAATACAACAAGTTGATATATATTTATTGAATTATTACTATGATGATTTAATGATCATGAAAAATCGTAACAGCAGATATACTACTGTTAGCAGCAAATTATAGTAAATAATTTTGTATATTGGGTGAATATTAAACTTAATAAGATCTTTGATTTATGGCTAAACAAAAGCATATTGAAGTTGATGGAACAATTATAGAATCTTCTCCAAATGCAATGTTCCGTGTGGAATTGGAAAATGGATGTATTGTTAAGGCACACATTTCTGGAAAAATGAGAATGCATTATATAAAAATATTACCTGGAGATAAAGTGAGATTAGAAATGTCCTCTTATGATTTAAAAAGAGGAAGAATAACATATAGATATTAATTATTAATTATGAAAGTAAAAACTTCTTTAAAAAAAAGAACTGAAAATTGTCAGATAATTAGAAGAAAAGGACGTTTACGAATTATCAATAAAAAAAATCCTAGATTTAAACAAAAACAAGGTTAACTGAAGATTTTTCAGATAATTAGAAGAAATAATTTTATATGTCAATCAGAATATCAGGCGTAGATTTACCTAAATCTAAAAGAGGGATCATTGGACTTACATATTTATATGGAATAAGTAAAAGTTTGTCTAAGAAAATTTTATTTTCCGTTGGAATAAATGAAAATACAAAAATTATGGATTGGTCTGATGAAGAAATTAGCAATGTTAGAAAATATATTTCAAATCATGTGAAAATAGAAGGAGAATTAAGATCTGAAATACAATTGAGTATTAAAAAACTAATGGATATTGGTTGTTATAGAGGAACTAGACATAGAAAACGTTTACCTTTAAGAGGTCAAAAAACTAAAAATAATTGTAGAACTAGAAAAGGGAGAAAAAAAACTGTAGCAAACAAGAAGAAAGCGGTAAAATAAAATTATTTCATATAATAAAATATGGCAAAATCATCATTGGGGAAAAAAAAATCTGTTCTAGTAGATTCATTGGGAATTGCACATATTCAATCCACATTTAATAATATCATTATTACATTGACAAATAAGAGAGGCGAAGTAGTAGCTTGGTCTTCTGCTGGAAAAATGAATTTTAAAGGATCTAAGAAAAACACTCCTTATGCAGCTCAAATGGCGGCAGAAAACGTAGCAAAAGAAGGATTAAATGCAGGAATAAAAAAAGTAGAAGTGAAGGTCAAAGGCCCTGGAGCTGGTAGAGATGCGGCTATACGAGCATTAAGTAATTCTGGAATGATAGTTACTTTAATAAAAGATATTACCCCTTTACCACATAATGGTTGTCGTCCTCCTAAAAGAAGAAGAGTTTAATATTTTTTGTATGGCGAAATATATAGGACCAAAAACGAAAATTTCCCGAAAGTTTGGAGAATGTATATACGGAGAAGATAAATATTTTGAAAGAAGAAAATATCCTTCAGGTCAACATGGAAATAATCGTCGTAGAGGGAAACGATCAGAGTATTTTATACAATTAGCAGAAAAACAAAAAGCGAAATATACTTACGGAATATTAGAACGTCAATTTGAAAAGTTGTTTTTTGAATCCGCAAGAAAAAAAGGAGTTACTGGAGAGTTATTATTACAAGCATGTGAATCTCGTTTGGATAATATTGTATTTAGATTAAAATTTGCTCCATCCAGATCTTCTGCTCGTCAAATAGTTTCTCACAGACATATTAAAGTAAATAATCGTGTAGTTAATATTCCATCTTTCAGATTAAAACCTGGTGATAAGATAGGAATAAGAGAAAAATCTAAAAAACATCCAGTTATATTGGAATCTATAAATCAAAAAGTGGGTCCATTGGTAGAATGGTTAATTTTAGATGAAAAAAATATGTTTGGGATATTTAGAATTATGCCGAAAAGGAAACAAATACCTGAAAATATTAAAGAACAACTAATTGTTGAATTATATTCAAAATAAGGAAAAATCATAATTATGGCTATTTTAGATTTTGTTAAACCTGATAGAATCACAATATCGGAATTTACAGATCAAAAAGGGATTTTTCATTTGAAGCCTTTAGAACCTGGATATGGTCTGACATTAGGAAATGCCTTAAGAAGAGTTCTTTTAGGTTCTTTAAAAGGTTTTGCGGTTACTTCCATAAAAATTAAAGGAGTAAAATATGAGTTTTCTACTATAGAAGGAGTAGTAGAAGATGTCACTGAAATTATATTGAATTTCAAAAAAATTCGTTTTCAGCGTAAAATCAAAGGAGTAACGAAAGAAACAGTCAATGTATTAATCAAAAATAAAGAAAAAGTTACTGGAAAAAGTTTAAACGAATTTATTTCTAGTTTTCAAGTTTTAAATACAGATGTAGTTATTTGCAATAAAGAAAAATCATTTCCCTTAGAAATGAGTTTTACTATTGAAGAAGGAAGAGGTTATGTCCCAGCAGAAGAGAACAAAAACAACAATGATGATTTAATAGGAAACATCCCTATAGATTCTATTTATACACCTATTAAAAATGTAAAATATACAATAGAAAATTGTCGTGTAGGTCAGAAAACAGATTTTGAAAGTCTTTCATTAGAAATAAGAACAGATGGATCTGTATCTCCAAAAATGGCTCTTATGGAAGCTTCTCAAATTTTAATAAAGTATTTTTCTATTTTTTCTCATGAAAAAATAGGAAAAAAAGAACATAAAGAAATTAGCAAAGGAAGAAAATATGATGAAGAATTTTTGCGTATGCGTACATTATTAAAATCAAAGTTGACTGATATGGATTTATCTGTACGAACAAAAAATTGTTTAAAATCTGCATCTATACAGTCTATAGCAGATTTGGTGAGTTGTAATCGATCTAATATGTTAAAAATGAGAAATTTCGGAAAAAAATCTTTGGAGGAATTAGAAAGTAAAATGAAAGAAAAAGGTTTGTATTTTGGAATGGATATCTCCGAATACAAGTTAAACCGAGAATAGATTTATGAATCATAGAAGAAAAAATAATCATTTAGGACGAAAATTGGGACACAGAAAATCTATTCTTTCCAATATGTCTTCATCTTTAATTAAAGAAAAAAGAATCTTTACTACTTTAGCTAAGGCAAAAACTCTGAGAAAATATATAGAACCTATCATTACTAAGTCTAAAATAAAAACTCTTCATTCTAAAAGAAATATATTCGCATTATTAAGAGATAAAATTGCAGTATCAGAACTTTTTAAAGAATCTTTTCAAAAAGTACGTGAGCGTCCTGGTGGATATACAAGAATTATCAAAATACAATCTCGTTTTGGCGATATGTCTAAGTTATCTATGATTGAATTAGTTGATTTTAATGATATTTATTCTTCAAAAAAAAATAGAAAATCTATAAGACGTGGTAATCAAAGGAAAAGGAAGAGGATAGATCAAATAGGTAAAAAACTATGAGCAAAATTAAAACTATCAAAGCTAGACAAATATTAGATTCTAGAGGAAATCCTACTGTAGAAGTAGATGTGGTAACAGAAAAGAATGTATTAGGACGGGCTTCTGTTCCATCTGGAGCATCGAAAGGAGAAAATGAAGCTTTTGAATTACGGGATGGTGGAGAGAAATTTTTAGGAAATGGAGTCATGAAAGCAGTTCATAATGTGAATAATATTATCGCCCCTGAACTAATAGGTTTTTCTGTTATGGATCAAATATCTATTGACAAATTAATATTAGATTTAGACGGAACAAAAAACAAAAGAAGATTAGGAGCAAATGCTATTTTAGGGGTTTCTTTAGCGGTAGTAAAAGCAGCTTCCAAAGAGTTAAATCTTCCTCTTTATAAATACATAGGAGGAGTGCATGCACATATACTTCCAATTCCTTTAATGAATATTGTTAACGGAGGGAAGCATTCAGATGCTCCTATAGTTTTTCAAGAATTTATGATAGTCCCTATGAAGGCTAATACATTTTTTGATGCTATTCAAATGGGATATAAAGTTTTTTATAAACTAAAAAATATTTTACATAAAAAGGGTTTATCAACAAATGTTGGAGATGAAGGTGGTTTTTCTTCTAATTTTGATGGAATCGAAGATGTATTAGATAATATTTTGGAAGCTATCCATCAAGCTAATTATGAACCTTATGAACAAATAGGTCTAGCTTTAGATTGCGCCGCATCTGAATTCTATCAAGATGATAAATATAATTATTCTAAATTTGAAAAAAAAAATAAAGAAAAAGTAGAAAGATCTAAAGAAGAACATGTTAATTATTTGTCTTATTTGACAAGACGTTATCCTATTATATCTATTGAAGATGGAATGGATCAAAATGATTGGGAAGGATGGAAAATATTAACTAGAGAATTGGGAAAAGAAGTTTTGTTAGTAGGAGATGATTTATTTGTAACAAAAGTAGAAAAATTGAATGAGGGAATCAAAGAAGGAATAGCCAATTCTATTCTTATCAAAGTAAATCAAGTGGGAACGTTAACAGAAACAATAGAAACCATAAACACAGGAAAAGAAAATGGATATTTCAACATTATTTCTCATCGTTCTGGAGATACAGAAGATCCTTTTATAGCGGATTTCTCTGTAGCATTAAATATCGGAAAAATTAAAACAGGTTCTATCTGTCGTTCCGAAAGGACTTCGAAATATAATCAATTATTACGTATCGAAGATACGCTAGGTAAAAATTCTTATTATCCAGAATGGAAAGGATGGAAATAAATTATTAATTTTTATCTCCAATAAAGAAACTATATGGAATCAATGATAATATTGGTTTTTATCATTGGGTATTTTTTTATTACTATTGAGAATATTATATCCTTGAATAAGGTTATTCCGTCTCTTCTTATGGCGTCTATTTGTTGGTCTTTAATTATGTTTTGGAATATTCCTGTTTTTGAATTAAATAATAAATGGAAAGATCCTAAAATTTTGTTATTATTTCATCTGGGAGAAGCATCTGAAATAGTATTTTTTCTTATTGGAGCTATGTCTATTATTTCTATTATTGACAGGTATTCTGGTTTTGAAGTATTAAGGGATTTATTTTATACCAATACAAAGCGAAAATTTTTATGGATAATAAGTTTATTATCTTTTATTTTATCTGCTATTATAGATAATCTAACAGCAACTATAGTTGTAGCAACTATTTTAAAAAAAGTAATCTCCGATAACAAAGAACGTTTATATTATTTAGGCTTGGTTATTATATCCGCAAATGCAGGTGGTGTATGGTCTCCTATAGGGGATATTACTACTACTATGCTATGGATATCTAGCAAAGTAACTACTGTTAATCTTATTCAAAAAGTATTTATTCCGTCTATTTTATGTATGTTTTTTTCTACATTAGTCGGTTCATTGATGCCTGTTTTTGATGGATTCATTCAAATAAAAAAAAGCAAATTGTCAAATTTTGATCGTAAAAAAGGTTTTTGGATGTTGAATCTAGGACTTGGTTTTTTGTTATTTATTCCAGTTTTTAAAACTATCACTGGTCTTCCTCCATATATGGGAATGATTTTTTCTCTTGGAATACTAGGATTGATCACTAGTATGCAAAAAAAAGACTTTTCTATGAAAGAAGTGTTTCGAAATATAGATTTTTCTAGTATTTTATTTTTTTTCGGAATCTTACTTTCTGTTTCATCTTTGGAATCTTTAGGGATATTATATAATTTATCTCATTGGATTAACAATATAGTTTCTACATGGAGGTTAACCACATTTTTATTTGGATTAATATCTTCATTTATAGATAATGTCCCATTAGTAGCAGCTACTAATGCTATGTTTTCTTATCCTACAGATCATGAATTTTGGCATTATATTGCCTATGTATCCGGAACAGGGGGAAGTATTTTTCTTATAGGATCTGCTGCTGGTGTAGCGGCTATGGGAATGGAAAAAATAGATTTTTTTTGGTATTTTAAAAAAATTAGTTGGTTAGCTATGATCGGCTATTTATCGGGATTTTTATATTTATTAGTTTATCCGTTTTTTTCTTTGTAAAAATTCTATAAACTCTCCTCCCAAATATGAAAATGGGAAAAAAATAGGAAGGATAATTATTTCAAACCATAATGGTAAAGTGTATAAAAATATATGAATAAAAGCAATAATAAATAAAATAAAACCAGTTAATAATGCATAAGCTTTTTTAGCGTTTTGTACAAAAAAAGCAGTAGTTAATCCTCCTATTAAAGCGCTAAAAATATAGAAAAAAAACAAAGTTATAAAAAATTCTGGAGGAGCATAAATAAATACATATTGTAATTTTTTCAGTGGAATAAATTGTATTTTTGAAAACCACTTTTTTATCCATTTTATAGCATAAAATATTTCAGCAAGACTTACTGATAATCCTATTATTACGGAAAAAATATTACGATACATAATAACATCATTAAAAAAATGATTTTTTTTGTTATTTTGTATATAAAAATAAACATCAATTTTAATATGGATTCTACAATAAATTGGATTTCGATAAAAAAGTATGAAGATATTTTATTTCTTTTTTGGAAAGGAATTTCTAAAATAGAAATAAATAGACCTGAATGTCATAATGCTTTTCGTGTAGAAACTGTAAAAGAAATGATCGATGCTATCGATATATGTCATGAGAGAAAAGATATTGATGTATTGATAATTACTGGATCTGGAAATAAATCTTTTTGTTCTGGAGGAGATCAAAAAACTAGGAAAGGAGCGGGGTATTTAGGAAAAGATGGAATTCCTAGATTAAATATTTTAGATTTTTATAAAAAAATAAGGGAGCTTCCTAAGCCAGTTATTGCGATGGTCAATGGATTTGCTGTAGGAGGAGGACATGTTTTACATGTAGTTTGTGATTTGACTATAGCTTCTGATAATGCTATTTTTAGTCAAGTCGGACCTAAAGTAGGATCTTTTGACGGTGGGTTTGGTTCTTCTTATTTAGCACGTCATATTGGTCAAAAAAGGACAAGAGAAATGTGGTTTTTATGTAAAAAATATTCTGCAGAAGAAGCCTTCAAAATGGGTTTGATTAATAAAGTAGTTCCTTTAGAGGATTTAGAGAAAATAACGATAGAATGGTGTCAGACTATACAAAAAAGAAGTCCTATGTCTTTAAGAATGATTAAACGTTGTTTAAATGCAGAATTAGACGGACAACATGGATTGATGCAATTAGCTGGAGATGCTACTTTAATGTTTTATTTGACAGAAGAGTCTAAAGAAGGAAAAGATGCTTTTTTAGAAAAAAGAAATCCAAACTTTAAAAAATTTCCGAGATTTTTATGAAATTAAAATATTGGTTTTATGCCGTACGTTTTCAAACTTTACTCCTTTCTTTTTCTGGAATTACTCTAAGTTTTTTAATTTCTAAATCTAGAGGTTTTGGAGATTTCATAACTTACTTTCTATGTCTTTTTACTGCTATTTTTTTGCAAATATTGGCAAATTTTTCAAATGATTATGGAGATAGTATTCAAGGAGTAGACAATGATTATCGTATAGGACCAAAAAGAATTATTCAAAGAGGATGGATTTCTTTATTAGCTATGAAAAGAGCTATAAGTATATTTTCTATATTATCTTTTTTTTCCGGTATATTTTTAATTTATAAATCTTTAAATGCGAAATGTTTTTTTATTTTTCTACTCTATTTTATAGGTCTTTTGATTTGCATATGTAGTTCAATTACATATACTCTTGGTCCTTATCCATATGGATATATGGGTATGGGAGATTTATTTGTTTTCATTTTTTTTGGTTTAGTTTCTGTAGAAGGAAGTTATTTTTTATATACTCACGTATTTTCATTAGAGATGATTCTTTTATCATTCTCAGTAGGATTTTTAAATCTTTCTGTTTTAAATGTTAATAATATGAGAGATATTAAAAATGATTATCAAAATGGAAAATACACAATAGCCGGAATATTAGGTCTCAAATATGCAAAATTATATCATATTTTTTCTATATTAATTTCTCTATTTTTAGGAGGGTTTTTTATTTATATAACTCATAAAAGTATTTATCAATGGTTTTTTTTTATATTAAGTATTCCTTTTTTTGCACAACATTTAAAGAAAATTTTTTTTATGGAAAATTCTAAAGAATTTACTTCAGAATTGAAAAAATTAGTTTTAATTACTTTTTTTTATTCTATGTGTATAGGAATTGGAAGCTTTTTTTCTTAAACACATAGGATAATTTTATCGTAATATTTTATTGATTTGAAAATGAAAATAACTTTTTTTACACATAGTACATGTCTATTAGAAATAGAAAAAATCTATTTGTTAGTAGATCCATTTTTTTCTGAAAATCCTATATTCAAAAAAAATACCTCATTGTTAAATGACATGATTTTTCAATTTCATAAAGTGGATTACATCTTAATAACTCATGCACATTATGATCATGTATGTGATGTAGAATTTTTTGCAAGAAAGTTAAATTCTATCATCATTTCAAACTATGAAATATCCAATTTTTTTGAAAAAAAAGGATTAAAAACTTATGGAATAAATTATGGATCTTTTATCTCTTTTCCATTTGGAAAGTTAAAGTATGTTTGGGCCGTTCATTCTAGTGTTTTCGATGATGGAACTTATGGAGGAAATCCTGGTGGTTTTCTTTTACATACAAAAAGAGGAAATATCTATATATCCGGAGATACTTCTTTAACAAAAGAAATGAGTTTTATTCCTACTTTTGGAAAGTTAAAAGTATCTATTCTTCCTATAGGGGGGATTTATACGATGGATATCGAAGAGGCTATCATAGCTTCGAATTTACTACAGTGTAATAAAATATTGGGAGTCCATTATGATACTTTTGAATCTATAAAAATTGATAAAAAACAGGCAATAAAGAAGTTTTCCGAAAATGGAAAAGAATTATTTTTATTGAGGATGGGAGAATCTATAAGAATATGAGGTTATTAGTTCTATAAAGTTTTTTATATATGTATGATAATCAAATCGAAACTAAAGAAACATCAGTTTTTTTTCAAAAAAAAAGTAAAAAATGCCAATAAAACATTTGAATATAGTATAATTTGGTTTTTCATTATAGAAAAAGAAGAAAAAATAGGAATTGGAGAATGTAATCCATTATTGGAAAGATTTTTCAATTTCAATTTTTACGAAAAAGAATTATTGTTTATTTCTAGTAAAATAAACGCTATCAAAAAAACTGAAATTGATTATTATCGTTCTTATATTTCTTATTCTTCGATTTTATTTGGATTGGAACAGGCTTTTTTGAGTTTAAAGAAAAAATTTCCAATTTTATATAATTCTAAATTTACTCATGGAAAAATTGGTCTTCCTATAAATAGTTTAATGTGGTATTCTTCTATAAGAAATAGAGAATATGAAATAGAAAAAATAGAAAAGGAAATATTTAAAGGATTCTCATTTATTAAAATGAAAATAAGTCCAATTTTTTTTCATAATCAATATTTGAATTTTTTTTTACAAAAAATTCAAAATAAATATCCATATATAAAAATATCCATGGATGCAAATGGTTCTTTTAAAAGAAAAGAAGATACTATCTCCTGTATAAATAAGTTTTTTGATATAAATATTATTCATTCCATAGAACAACCTATAGAAGCCGGAAACTGGAAAGAAATATCTACAATATGTAAAGTATCAAAAATCCCCATAGCCTTAGATGAAGAATTAATAGGTATTAATGATTTAAAGTTAAAGAAAAAGCTATTGGATACTATAAAACCTCAATATATAGTATTAAAACCAAGTATATGTGGAGGATTTTCCGGATGTAAAGAATGGATATTAGAGGCCGATAAGAGAAAGATTGGATGGTGGATTAGTTCTTCTTTGGAGAGTCGTATAGGAATTAACGCTATAGCTCAATGGACTTTTAAAATGGAACAAAAACACAAAAAAAATAGTCGAGGAGTGCATGGATTAAATATAGGATATTTTTGTAATGATTTTTTTTCTCCTATTCAGATAAAAAAAGGTTCTATTTGGTATAATTCCTTCCATAAATGGAATAAAAAAAATTTTTTCTAGGAATGTGGATTCGTTTTTATTCAAAGAAAATATCTATTACTAATTTAGTTTTAAGAGGACATCCTTTATACCATTGGCAAAAATCCATTCTTTCTTTCTTAAAGAATTGGAATGATAAAAATAAAACAGTATTGATGAGCTTTACATCTGGAACCACTGGTCATCCTAAAAAAATTTTTCTAAAAAAAGAATGTATGTATAAATCGGCAAAAAGAACCGTAAATTTTTTAAATCTAAAAAAAAGAGGAACTAAAGGTCTATTGTGTTTATCTCCAGATTTTATAGCGAGTAAAATGTTTTTGATACGTGCAATGATATTTCAGTGGGATATTTATTGTATCCCTCCTTCATCTACTCCATTAAAAAATATTGAAGGATATTTTGATATCGCTTCTATGGTTCCCATGCAAGTTTTTTCAAGTTTAAATCATTTGGATAAAATTAGAATTGTTTTGATAGGAGGAAGCTCTATTTCTGTTGAATTGGAAGAAAGATTACAAAAAATCTCAACTATATGTTATGTTACTTATGGAATGACAGAAACATTAGGTCATATAGCCTTGAAAAAAATTAATGGATTAAATAAAACTCCATATTTTCAATCTTTTGAAGATATATATCTAAGCGTAGATAAAAGAAATTGTTTAGGTATATATGATATGGGGACGTTTATTCAAACAAATGATATAGTTCATTTGAACTCTATACATAAATTTAATTGGATAGGAAGATTTGATAATCTTATTAATAGTGGAGGAATTAAAATACTTCCTGAATTAATAGAAAAGGAAATATCTCCATTTATTCCTTCTCATAAAAGATTTTTAATTTCTTCAATTCCTGATAAAATTTTTGGAGAAAAAATAGTATTAATCATTGAAGGTCACTTTTTTTCTGTGAAAATACCTCAATCTGTTTTCTTTGGAGAAAAAAAATTTTATAAACCGAAAGAAATTTTTTTTGTAGAAAATTTTATAGAAAATTCTTTTGGAAAGTTGAAAAGAAAAGAAATAAGAAATTTTGTAATAAAAAATCTTCTTGTAAACTAAAAAAACTTTTTTAGAATTTTTTCAACTGTTATATTTTAGTATGTATGAAGGTAAAATATTTCTTTATATATTTGCAAATCGTGGTTAACGCCTCCCTTTGATTTGATAGAACTCAAAGGGTTTTTTTTGTTAGAATTATTAGTTTTCTTCTTCAAATAAAAAATGAGAATGAATAAAAATATGAAATGGAAAAAATCCATCTGAAAAATGTTTTTCTGATATTGCTAAAAAAATTGAATCTTATTCTATAGAAGAAAAATTCAAAATTTTTTCAGAGATTCTTTCTGGAAGAATAGTTTTTTATACCAGTTTTATTCATAACATTCAGAACATTCTATTAAAAGAAAAAATTTAAATTTCTTAGAATGGAATTCTAATTATCAATTAATACCATTCCTCCTTTTTAATTGGAAGTCAGAAAAACTATAAAAAATAAGAGATATGGATAGATGAGACATGCTATCCAATAGTCGACACTTGCATGAGTGAATAGATTTTGAAAAATTTTTTATTATGTCTAATTCAGATTTTTTAAATAATTTGTTTGAAAATAAAAAAAAAGGATTTTATCCTTTTCCTCAAAAAAAAATGTCAGAAAAATTTGTAGAAGGTTTATTTCATCTTCTTTTTACCCCTGATCAGAATATTTTAGAAAACAGAAAATCTTTAAAGAAAAATTATCAAAATTTACAACAGAAATTATATGACATTTTTCTAGAATTAAATTTTGAAAAAACCCCGTCAAAAAAATTTACTAAAAATTTTTTTGACAAAATTCCTAATATTTATCAAACACTAATCACAGATGCTAATGCTATTTTGAATTTTGATCCAGCTGCAACCGGAATAGAAGAAATTTATTTATCCTATCCAGGATTTTTTTCCACTGCATTATATAGAATGGCTCATCAATTATGGATTCTAAAAGTTCCAATACTTCCTAGACTGATAACAGAATATGCTCATAGTAAAACTGGAGTAGACATTCATGCTGCTGCAGAAATAGGAAAAGAATTTGTGATAGATCATGGAACTGGAATCGTGATAGGATCTAGTACGAAAATAGGGAATAAAGTCAAAATATATCAAGGAGTCACTTTAGGAGCTGCTTATGTGGATAAAAAATTAGCAAATAAAAAACGTCATCCTACTATAGAAGATAAAGTAACTATTTATGCTGGAGCAACTATATTGGGAGGAAAGACTATAGTTGGACATGATAGTGTTATTGGCGGAAATGTATGGGTTACACAGAGTGTTCCTCCATATTCTATAGTCTATCAAAAAAATGAAATAAGAATGCGAAATAACAGTCCTTTTCCAGATCCGGTTAATTATATGATATAATAAAAAAATAAAAAAAGATGAAAGCAGAAAGTATCTTGCAGACTATTGGAAATACCCCTCATGTACGTCTCCTTCGTTTATATCCAAATCATAAAGTTTGGATGAAACTGGAAAAAAATAATCCAGGAGGAAGTATTAAGGATAGAATAGCATTATCCATGATCGAAGATGCAGAAAAAAAAGGAATTCTTAAGAAGGGAAATACGATCATTGAGCCTACTTCTGGAAATACTGGAGTTGGATTAGCTATGGTTTCTGCTGTGAAAGGATATCGTCTTATTTTAGTAATGCCTGAATCTATGAGTCTTGAAAGAAGAAAGATTTTTTCAGTTTATGGAGCAAAATTTGTTCTTACTCCTAGAGAAAATGGAATGAGGGGAGCTATTGAAAAAGCGGAAGAATTGGTGAAGAAAATTCCTAATTCCTGGATGCCAAAACAATTCGAAAATATTTCGAATTCGAATATACATAAATATACTACGGCTAGGGAAATTTTAGAATCATTTCCTGAGGGAATTGATTATTTTATTACTGGAGTAGGAACTGGAGGACATATTACTGGAATAGGAGAAGTTCTAAAGAAAAAATTTCCAACTGTAAAAATATTTTCTGTAGAACCTGTAGAATCTCCGGTTATATTTGGAGGAACTCCTAATCCTCATGCATTACAAGGATTAGGAGCAGGCTTTACTCCCTCTATTTTAAATATTAAGATATTAGATGGAACTTTTTTAGTGTCTAAAAAAGAAGCATTTAGTTATGTTCGTAAAGTTGCAAGAAAAGAAGGAATTTTGGTAGGAATTTCTACAGGAGCAGTATTGTCTGCTATTGCAAAAGAATTATTCAATTTTTCTGAAAATTCTACAATATTGACATTCAATTATGATACTGGAGAAAGATATTTTTCTGTGGATAATCTTTTTGATTCGTAAGCATCGTATCTGAATTGATGAAAACTTCAGATACTTTATTAGTATTTTATATGTGTATTCAAAAATTGGATTATATTTTTGATAAATTGATCATGAATAAAAAAAATATTTATACGGATAAATTGGTAGAAAAAGCAGAAAAACCAGCTAATATTCTATATATATTATGCAAAAGGTGTATAAAAGTTCTCTTGATAATTGTAAAGAGTTAATAAGAAAAGTAATAAGAAAAGAAAAAAAGTTTTTATATTCTTATCAATTAGAGAAAAACACGTTAATTTTCATAGGAGATTTAAATGGACTTCTGATCTCTATTTTTTTTTATAAAAACAATTATTTCGTGTTTTAATATTTTGTGTAGTTCATATCTGTTTTAAACTTGAAAAAAATGTTATCTGAATCAAAAAATAAAGCATTCACTGAATTCATCAAAAATTCTTCTAAAAAAGAAATTATTTGGATGTCTGGATTTTTATCTGGAATAATCTCTTCCTATGGAATTTTAAAAAAATTGAGGAATTTTAAAGAAAAAATTACACTTGTTTATGGAACAGAAACAGGAAATGCAAAAAATTTAGCTTTTCTAATAATAGAAAAAGCTAAAAATAAAAATTTACAAATGAGATTGATAAGTTTAGATCAATACCGTTTGATTGATTTGAAAAAAGAAAATTATTTTTTCATAATTATTAGTACCCATGGAGAAGGCGACCCTCCATCATCTGCTAAATCTTTTTTTAACTTTCTTCATCAAGAGAAAGACCTTCATTTAGATAATATAAAATATAGTGTATTAGCATTAGGGGATCGTTCTTATCCTTTTTTTTGTAAAGCAGGAGAAGATGTGGATAGACGATTACATGAATTAGGAGCTAGTAGACTAATTCCGTTACATAAATGTGATGTAGATTATGAATGTCAAGCAGAAAAATGGTTCAAAAAAATTGTAAATCTTTTTGAAAACGATAAATTTCAAGAAGATTCTATCAAAAGACATGTGAAAAAAAAGAAAATTTCTGGAACTATTATAAATAATATACTTTTAAACGATAAAGAAATAGGTTCTAACAAAGAGATTTATCATATTGAAATTTTAATAAAAAATCCTGAAGATGCAGATTATGAACCAGGGGATTCAGTAGGAGTTTTCGCGGAAAATCCTTCAGAAGAAGTAAATAAAATTATGAATTTTTTTCATAAAAAGAATGATAATAATTTAAAAAATTCAAATAATATATTTAATTTTTTTTATAAAAAAGCAAGTATATTCAATTTATCTAAAAAAGTTTTAAATAAATATTCTACGTTGGTAAAAAAAGACATTCCTCATGATCAAGAATGGAATCTTTTTGATCTTTTAAAGAATTTTCCTATGGAAAATAGAAATCAAGCAAAAGATTTAGTTAGAATTTTGGATTCTATAAAACCTAGATTATATTCTATTTCTTCTTCTCCAAGAGTTCATGATTCTGTAATCCATATTACAGTATCACGTCATAAATTTAAAATAGATGGAAATATTAAATATGGTTATTGTTCTGATTTTCTTTCTAAATTAAAAGAAGGCGATATTTTATCTTTTTTTATTCATAAAAATTATTTATTTAAGTTACCAGATTCAGATAAAGATATTATTCTTATTGGGCCTGGAACAGGAATAGCTCCATTTCGTTCCTTTTTATATGAAAGAGAAGCGATAGGGGCTTCTGGAAGAAATTGGCTTTTTTTTGGAGATCAGCATTTTTCTTCTGATTTTTTATATCAAACGGAAATTCAAAATTGGAAAAAAAACGGTTTACTTCATCGTATTAGTCTTGCATTTTCTAGAGATCAAAAAGAAAAAATATATGTACAAAATAAAATATGGGAAAATCGCAAAGAATTATTTGCATGGATAGAGAATGGAGCGTATGTATACATTTGTGGTCAAAAAAGACCGATGAGTATCGATGTTGAAAATACTCTATTTCGTGTAATAGAAGAAATTGGCGGTACTTCTCCAGAGATTTTTATAAAAAAGATGAAAGAAAGTGGACGTTATTTGAAAGATGTCTATTAATTTTTTTCAAACTGGTAGTTTTTATGATAAAAATCAAGATGATTAGAGAAGACCGTTTTCATCGCATCGAATGAATAGAGCATAAAATTTCAGAAAAAAATTCAACAAAAATTAGATTCCATAGCTATGTGGATAGAAAAATAAATATTCGGATGGGAGGGGTGTGGTTATAGTACATTTATCTGAAAAAATATCAGGAAAGATTCCTTTAAAAATTTTGATTATTAAATTTTTTTTTCAAAATCTAATATTGAGTTTTTTTTATTGAAGACAAAGAATCTTTTTTACAATTATTTGAGCCATTTTATATTTTGATTCTTTGGTCCAGCCAGCTATATGTGGCGTAAGAATAACATTTTTGGAATGAAGAAGATAAAAAAAATTTTTAGGAAATTTTCGATGATAAAAGAAATTTTCAAAAGAACATTTTTCGTATTCTATTACATCTAAGCATGCTCCATGTATTTTTCCATTTTTTAATGCTTTTACTAAATGATCGGTAAGTACACATCCTCCACGAGAGGTGTTAATAAAATAAAAAGGTTTACTGAAATTTTTTATAAAATGTTCGTTAATCATCCCTTTAGTTTTGTTTGTGTAAGGAACGTGTAAACTAATTATATCTGATTTCATAAAAATCGTTTTCATGTCTACTTGTTTTGCATAAATATCTCCTATTTTAGGTAAAATGTCATAACATAATATTGTCACTTCGAATCCTGAAAGTTTTTTAGCGAAAGCTTTTCCTGTGTTTCCATATCCGATAATTCCTATAGTTTTTCCCTTAATTTCTCTTCCTCTATTGGATTCTCTATTCCATTTCCCTTTTCTGATTTCTTGGTTAGAAATAAAGAGATGGTTCATTATAGATAAAAGCATAGCTATTGCATGTTCTGCCACGGAATCTCTATTTCCTTCTGGAGTAGAAATTAAGGTTATCCTTTTTTTATGAACATAGTCTTCATCTATATTTTCCACTCCAGACCCGATACGAGCTATAAATCTTAATTTTTTTGCTGCTTTAAGCACATTTTTATTTAATTTCAACCTACTTCTTAAAATAATACCATCATATAGGGAGATAAATTTTATAATTTCTTCTAGAGGATCAGAATAATTTTCATCGCAAATAAATCCCTCTTTCCTCAATTTATATATGATATAAGGATGATCTTTATCTAAAATTAATATTCTTTTTATCATATTAATTGATTATTGATCATCATTTTTACTACCGTTTTCAGAATTGAAACTTTCATCGAAATCTATAACATTCTTCAATAGATTTTTATTTTTTTCTTTCTCACTGTTTTGATCTTCTTTACAATTATTCCAGTGATAATTTTCTGGTTTTTGAAATAATAATTTTTCATGATAAATTAGACTGGAATCCTTATAAAGACTTCTCATATAATAGGCCCATATAGGTAAGGCCATACTTGCTCCTTGTCCTAATTTTATGCTTTCAAAATGAGAAAATCTATCCTCCCAACCTACCCAAATTCCAGTAGTTAAATTAGGGGTCATTCCTATAAACCACCCATCAGAATTTTCATTAGTAGTCCCCGTTTTTCCTGCTATATCTCCTATAAAAAAATTATATTTATGTAATCTTTTGGCAGTTCCGTATTGTACTGCTCCTTGCATTAATTTTAACATAATATATGCTACTTCTTCACTAAATACTTTCCTCCTACTAAGATCTATATGTTCTTGAATTAATTTTCCGTATTCATCTTCTATTTTTACTAAAATACTGGGTTTTACATAAATTCCATAATTAGTAAATGTATTAAAAGCCCCTGTCATTTCATATAAAGTTAAATCTGCAGCTCCAAGAGCTATAGATGGATGTTGAGGGATTAAGGATACTATTCCCATTTTTTTTGCTAAATTAATCACTGGATCTGGAGTTATTTGAGAAATAAGACGAGCAGAAATAGTATTAACAGATAGAGCTAAACCATCTTTTAAGGTTAAAAAACCTCCATATTTTCCATTGGAATTTCTTGGGCTCCATTTTCCTAAATGAAATTTTTCATTTGATATTTTCGTACAAGGAGTATAATGCAATTCATTGATTGCCGCTGCATATAAAATGGGTTTGAAAACAGAACCGACTTGACGTTGTGTTTTTGCTACATGATCATATTGGAAGTAATTGAAATCTATTCCTCCCACCCATGCTTTGATATACCCAGTAGAAGCTTCTATAGAAATCAACCCAGCTTGTATTATGCTTTTTTGATAACGGATGAATTCCCATGGAGATATCAATACTTTTTTATATCCATTCCAAGTAAATAATTTTGTATTTTTTGGTTTTTTAAACGTTTCTATAATTTTTTCTTCTGAAATTCCTTTTTGTCGTAAATCTTGATAAAGTTGAGTTCTATGCATAGCTGATAAAAGGATTCTATTTGTTTTTTCTGGTGTGATATTTAAAAATGGAGCATTTTTATTTTTTTTTTGAGAATTATTAAATAAAATTTGCAATTGGCTAAGATGTTTTTTTACTGCTTTTTCGGCATAATCTTGCATTTTTGCATCAATAGATGTATATATTTTTAACCCGCTAGAATAAAGATTAAGTTTTTGTCCTGTTTTTTTTTCGTAATCATCTAATGCTTCTTGAATTTCTTTTTTTAAAAATTCACCATAATAAGTTAATAATTCAAAATCTTTTTTTTGCATTTTGAAATTTATTTGTACGGGTTTTTTTAACTCATTTTTATATTTTCTATGGTGGATAAAATCATATTTTTTCATCTGATATAAAACTAGATTTCTCTGTTTTTTAGCTCTATTAGGATATAATTTTGGATTATATAAAGAGGGATTTTCTAACATTCCTACTAATGTTGCACATTCTCCTAAATTAAGTTCGGAAGCTTTTTTATTAAAATAAGTATGTGCAGCCGTTTCTATTCCTTTTGCATTATATAAAAAATCAAATTTATTATAATACATTGTAATGATTTCTTCTTTCGTATAACGTTTCTCTAATTCGATAGCCATGACCCATTCTAAAAGTTTCTGATGCATTCTTTGTAACTTATTTTTTGCAGATGGACCTGTAAATAAAAGTTTTGCTAATTGTTGAGAAATCGTACTTCCTCCTCCTTTTTTTCCTAGAGAAAAAATAGCTCTCAGGAGGGATTTTGCATCTATTCCGGAATGATATTTGAAACGAATATCTTCCTTTGCGATGAGAGCATTAATAAGATTTTTTGGAAGTTCTTGATAAGTAATCAAAGTTCTATTTTCTGAGAAAAATTTTCCTAATAAAATTCCATTAGTATCATATACTTCTGATCCAACTTCCATGATAGGATTTTCAATATCTTTTGTGTTAGGCAAAGTACCTAGATAGCCTTTAGAAGCTGCATAAAAAACTATAAAAATAGCTCCTATACCTAGAAAAAAGAAAAACCAAAAGTAAAAAAGAAGCCAACGAAAGTAAAAACTTATTTTTATATTTCTTTTATTAGACACTTATTTTTTTTAATTAATATTCTAAATATCTGTTATTTGAATGTTAATTCTGTTATTTGAATGTTAATTCTGTTTTTTGAATCACGTCAATTGTTGATAATTTCTCTAAAGGAGGAGAAATTTTATTATTTTCCAAAATTTCTTTGATTTTTTTTATTTCTATTCTAAACCAAGTATTTGGGTTTTTGATATAAGACAGCCACATTTGTTTTTTAAACACATCGATTTTCATACATTTTGCTATTCCATTTTCTGTATATATTTTGCAGTTAAAATCTGGAAAATCTTTTATAGCTGATAAATAAGCATCTAATTCATAATTCAAACAACATTTTAATTTACTACATTGCCCAGTTAATTTCTCTATATTTATAGATAGTTGTTGATATCTAGCCGAATGAGTAGTGACACTTTTAAAATTTTTCAACCATGTTGAACAACAAAGTTCACGACCACAAGAACCGATTCCTCCAATTTTTGCGGCTTCTTGTCTATATCCTATCTGACGCATCTCTACACGTATGCGAAAAGCTAAAGCTAATTCTTTAATCAATTTTCTAAAATCAATTCTATCTTCAGCAGTATAATAAAAAGTAGCTTTTTCTCCATCTCCTTGATATTCCACATCACAAATTTTCATGGATAGATTTAAATTTTTTGCAATTTTTTTAGCTTTTAAAAGACTTTTCAATTCTTTTTTTTTAGACAAACTCCATATTTTTATTTCTTTTTCTGTGGATTTTCTGTATATCTTTCTTGAAAATTTAGACGGGTTATTTTTGTTACGTATTTGTAATTTTACTAATTCTCCGGTTAGAGTTACTGTTCCGATGTCATATCCACTAGATTTCGATTCTACAGTTACAAAATCGCCTTTGCAAAGGTTTATTTTTTCTGTATTACGGAAAAATTCTTTTCTATCATTTTTAAATTGAACTTCTACAAGATCAAAATTATCTAATAAAAAGGGAGATTTAATATTAGATAACCAATCTACTACATGTAGTTTTTTAACACATTGTTTTTTTTGAAACATATTATTTCTATTACTAATACATCTATTTGTTAAACAACCTGAACATAATTTTTCCATTATTTTAATGATTAAAAAAACAAAAATAAAACTTTTCTTATGCTTCTTTTTTTTGATAAAAATTTATATTTATAGATATGAATAAGAGAATAGCCGTATTTCCTGGTTCTTTTGATCCAATAACTTTAGGACACTATGATATTATTATGAAATCTTTAAATTTATTTGATAAAATTGTTATAGCTATTGGAAAAAATTCAGAAAAAAACAATATGTTTTCTATTAACAAGAGAAAGGAATGGATTCAAAAAACTTTTTTAGGATTTTCTAAAATAGAAATAGATTTATTTCAAGGAATGACTATCTCTTTTTGTAAAAAAAAGAAGGCTCAATTTATATTGAGAGGTCTAAGAGATCAATTCGATTTTGAATTCGAAAGAAAAGTTTTTTATGCTAATAGAAAATTAGAGAAAAGGAATTGTATCGAAACCGTTTTTCTCCTTTCTTCTTACGGAAAATCTTATATAAGTTCAAGAATTGTAAGAGAAATTATGAAAAATGGCGGGGATTACACTGTTTTTGTTCCTCATCATGTAAGAATTTAATGAATGGATTTATCACTCTTTTTTTATCCAACCAAGAGTGATTTGTTTTTTTTCTATATCTACGTCAGTCAATTTTACTTTAACTCTATCTCCTAAATAGTAAACTTTTCTTTTTTTTCTACCAATTATACTATAATTATTTGAATGCAAAGTGTAAAAATCCTCTTGGATATCACGTAATCGGATCATTCCTTCTGTTTGGAATCCTAGTAAATCAATATAAACACTCCATTCTGTAAATCCTGTAATAATTCCCTCAAATTCTTTTCCTAGGTATTTTTTTATATATTTAACCTGTAAATATTTTAAGAATTCTCTTTCTGCATCTATTGATAAACGTTCTTTTTCACTGCAATGTTTAGATTGTTCTTCATAAAATTCTATGGAATTCAATTTATTGTTCTTATTTGTTAAATAATAATTTAATAAACGATGGGCTATGATATCTGAGTATCTTCTAATAGGAGAAGTAAAATGAGTATAATAAATAAAAGATAATCCATAGTGCCCTATATTTTTTGTGGAATATTTAGCTTTGCTCATGGTTCGAAGAATTAAATTTTCTATCATGTTTTGTTCTGGTTTTCCTTGAATACTTTTTAATAAATGATTAATAGATGTTTTTAGATTTTTTAGATCTAAAAAATAACCTAAAGGCTCTATGATTTTTTTTAAAACGAAAATTTTTTGAAAATCTGGTTCATCATGGATTCTGTAAATATAGATTCTATTAGATGGTTTTCCATCTAAATTTAAGCTAACAAATTCTGAAATTTTTCTATTAGCTAATAGCATAAATTCTTCTATTAAACGATGAGATTCATTGCTTTTTTCTAAGTATAATCTAGTAGGATTATTTTTTTTATCTAAATGAAACTTTATTTCTACTTTTTCTAGAGAAATTGCTCCATTTTTTAGTCTATTTTTGGTTAAAATTTTAGAAAAAAAGAATAATTTGGAAATATCTTCGTGATAATCTCCTTTTTTTCTTTCTATAATTTTTTGGATTTCCTCATATGTAAATCTTCTATTTGATCGTATAATAGTTTTCCCGAACCAACTTTTTAAAATCTTTCCTTGATTATTCATATTAAAAATGGAAGAAAAACTTAGTTTATCTTTTTCAGGGTGTAGAGAACAAAGATTATTGGATAAGATTTTTGGAAGCATAGGAATAACTTTTCCTACAAAATAAATGGAATTAGAACGTATATATGCTTCTTTATCCAAGAAACTTCCTTCTTTTACATAATGAGAGACATCGGCTATATGAATTCCAATTTCCCAAATAGTAGAGTTTAATTTTCTAATAGAAAGAGCGTCATCTATATCTTTTGCATCAAGAGGATCTATAGTGAAAGTATTGATATTACGCATATCTCTTCTCATATTTAGATCAGAATTTTTTTTCAGTACTATTTCTTTTGCTTCTTTCTCTACCTCTTTGGGAAATTCATAGGATATTCCATATTCAGACAACAAAGAAAAAATTTCTGTTTTATATTCTCCAGACACTCCAAATCTTTTAATTATTTTTCCTAAAGGATTTTTGGAATTTTTTGGCCATTTTGTGATTTCTACCAATACTTTTTCATTATGTTGATATCCTTTGAATTCATTGAATGGGATTAATATATCCACATGAATAGTATTGTTATATACTATAACTAATCCATAGTTATTAGATTTAGATTCCATTTTTAATATTCCAGTAAAATTCTTTCTTTTCCTTTTCAAAATTTGTATGACTTCTCCTTCTATTTTTCTTCCTGATTTACGATTTTTTAATTTTACTTGAACCAAATCTCCTTCTATAGCTCTATTCGTTTTATTTTTAGGAATAAAAATGTCTTTAGGAAATCCCTCTATATTTACAAAAGCATATCCATAACTAGTAATATTGATAAATCCAGTAGCTAAATTGTTATTACTATTAGATAATCCTATAAATTTCTTGATTTTCTTTTCTAATTTCATGATAAAAAAAACATGTCAATTAACCTTTAAAAATCTACAATCTACAAGTAATTTGGAAAAAATAAATATTATACATTTTTCATTTTAAGTTATGCATTGGATATTATTTATTATCTTTGCAATGATCCGTTTTTTTACTATTATCAAAACATAAAAAATTGCTTCTAAGATGACAGGTAAACGTCTATTATATGTTTCTTCAGATTTATTTCCTTTTTCATCAGAGAATCCTATTTCTTTGTCAGTTTTAAAGGCAAGCAAGTTTATGCAGTCTATAGGAAACGATGTACGTATATTCATGCCCCGTTTTGGAGTAATAAATGAACGAAGACATCAATTGCATGAAGTTATTCGTTTGTCAGGAATGAATTTAATTATTAATGAGATGGATCAACCTTTATTAATTAAGGTTGCATCTATTCCTGATGCAAGGTTGCAAGTTTATTTTATAGATAATGAAGAGTATTTTAAAAGGAAAGCTATATATGAAGATGAAAATGGAATATTTTTTCATGATAATGATGAAAGAGCTCTCTTTTTTACAAAAGGAGTTTTGGAAGCTGTTAAAAAATTGAATTGGAAGCCAGATATTATTCATATATATGGTTGGATTAGTTCTTTTATTCCACTATACATTAAGAATTTTTACAAAAATGATCCTGTTTACCAGAATACAAAAATAGTGGCTTCCATTTATAATAATCCTTTTCAAGGAACTATTAACAAGGAAATTATTAAAAAAGTAAAATTTGATGGAATTAAATCTAGAAAATTAAAATTGCTAGAAAATCCAAATTATTTTAATCTGATAAAATTATGTATGTTTTTTTCCGATGCCATAATTAAAGGAGATCTTTCTTTTCCAAAAGAAATAGAAGACTATATAGATGAAAATAAATTATTAGTATTAAAATATTACCCTGTAGAAAAAATAGAAACCGTTTATCAACAATTTTATAAAGAAACTGTTTTAGAAACAGATTAATTTTAAAAAAATTCTAATTTTATTAGTTAGAATGTGTGGTATAATTGGTTATTTGGGATATAGAGAAGCATATCCGATTCTGATTAGTGGATTAAAAAAATTGGAATATCGTGGATACGATAGTTCTGGTGTGGCTATTTTTTATGAAAATGGATATAATCTATACAAAACTAAAGGAAAAGTTGATGAATTAGAGAAAAAAATTTCTTCTTATAAAATTCAAATAAAAGGAACAACCGGAATAGGACATACTAGATGGGCCACACATGGAATTCCGGATGATATTAACGCCCATCCACATGTTTCCAATTCTAATGAACTTATTTTAATTCACAATGGAATTATAGAAAATTATCATGCGATTAAAATAATTCTATTGAAAAATGGTTTCACTTTTAAAAGTAAAACGGATACAGAAGTTTTAGTCAACTTAATTGAATATATTCAAAAAAAAAATAAATTATCTTTGGAAGAGGCAGTACGAGTTTCTTTGAATGAAGTGATTGGAGCATATTCTATAGCTATAGTAGAAAAATCTAATCCAGAAAGAATTATTATTGCAAAATTAGGAAGTCCTTTAGCATTGGGAATAAATGAAAGGGAATTTTTTATAGCTTCTGATCCGATTCCCTTTATTAATTATACTAAAAATGCTCTTTATTTGAAAGATGGTGAAATGGCTATTCTTAGAAAAGATAAAGAATTAGATCTTCGTAAGATTATAGATAATCATAAACTGAATCCAATTATTAAAGAACTTAAAATTAATCTTCAAGAGATTGAAAAAGGGGAATATAAATATTTTATGTTGAAAGAAATTTATGAACAACCAAAAACTATTTTAGACACTCTACGTGGTAGATTATTAATGTCAGATGGGGTGATTTATATTGATGGAATTGAATCTAATAAGGAAGTATTTATTAATGCTAGATGTATAACTATAGTAGCTTGTGGAACTTCATGGCATGCTAGTTTAATTGGAGAGTATTTATTAGAAGAATTAGCTCATGTTCCAGTAGAAGTAGAATATGCTTCTGAATTTAGGTATAGAAATCCTATTATAGAAAAAAAAGATATTGTTATCGTTATTTCCCAATCCGGAGAAACTGCAGATACTATAGCGGCTTTAAAATTAGCTAAGAAAAAAGGAGCTTTTGTTTTTGGAATTTGTAATGTAGTTGGATCATCTATAGCAAGAAATGTAGATGCAGGAGCTTATACACATGCAGGACCTGAAATTGGGGTGGCTTCTACAAAAGCTTTTACAGCACAAATCACTATTCTTGTTTTGATAGCTTTGAAAATAGGAAAATATAGATCAGCGATTACAGATAGTCGTTACAAATATTTATGTCAAGAACTGGGATCTATTCCAGATAAAGTAAGTAGAACATTGAAAATAGATGAAACTATAAAAAAAATATCTAAAATATTTTACCATGTCAATAACTTTCTTTATTTAGGTAGAGGGATTAATTTTCCAGTAGCATTAGAAGGCGCTTTAAAATTGAAAGAAATTTCCTATATTCACGCGGAGGGTTATCCCGCTGCAGAGATGAAGCATGGACCTATTGCTTTAATAGATGAAAAGATGCCTGTTGTAATTATAGCTACAAAAAAAGGATGCTATGATAAGATTTTAGGAAATATTGAGGAAATTAAGGCAAGAAAAGGAAAAATCATAGCAATAGTTAATGAAGGGGATATACAAGTAAGTATGTTAGCAGATTATGTAATAAAAGTTCCAAAAATATCTGAAGAACTTAGTCCATTAGTCACGGTTATTCCTCTTCAATTATTGGCTTACCAAATAGCTTTTATACGTGGAGAAAATGTAGATCAGCCAAGAAATTTGGCGAAATCTGTCACAGTAGAATAATTGTTCTAACGATATTCCTGTATGTATTTTTCTAAAGCTTTAGCCATAGAAGGATATTTTGGGGTTGGAACTTTGATTTCTATTTTTAATCCGGCTTTATAAGCTTCCTCTAAAGTATTTTTACCAAAAGTTGCGATTTTTATGTTGTTTTGATCAAACTTAGGAAAGTTTTCAACTAAAGATTTTATACATGCTGGACTAAAAAAAACTAAGATATCATAATAAATACTCTTCAAATCAGATAAATCGCTAGAAGTAGTTTTGTATAAAATAGCTCTTTTCCAAAAAACATTGAGTTTATTCAGAATTTTTGGTATTTCTTGTTTTAATATATCTGAAGAGGGTAAAAGAAATTTTTCTTTTGAATGTTTCTTTATGTAAGGTAGAATGTCTTGAAAGGATTTTTTTCCAATGTGTATTTTTCTTTTTCTGTACACTATATACTTTTGTAGGTAATTGGCTATAGCTGAAGTTTGACAAACATATTTCATAGAAATAGGAACTTTGAAGCGCATTGATTCTGCCAATCTAAAATAATGATCTATGGATTTTTTGCTTATAAAAAGAACTACAGTAAATTCAGAAAAATTTATTTTCTGTTTTCTTACATCAGTAGATGATGCTCCTTTTACTTCTATGAAAGATCTAAAATCTATTTTTACATTTTCATTTTTGCTGAGTTCTATATAGGGAGAATTTGAACTTGTAAATGCTTGTGAAATGAGAATATTATTAATCTTCATTAGATCATTTATTATTGTGAATAATCAAAGGAACAAAGATTTCAATTTTCAAATGTACAAAAAAGTTAGGATAAATTAACATAAGAACTGATAATGAACAAGTAGAAAACATTTTTGTAAATGAAAAAAATAATTTTATTACTGTTTTTTTTTATTTTTTCAGAAAAAAGTATTCCTATTAGTCTTATTATTCCTCATAAAAAGATGGTGAATCTGATAACGGAGCTTCTTTTGAATAATTTATTTTCTCCTTTGAATGATTCTTTTTATAAGAAAGAGAAAGAGGATAAAATATATAAAAAATATAATATTAAAGAGAGTGATTTCTTGTACAATTATTTTTTTTATACAGAGAAAATAGAAAACCATATTGATCTTTTGAAAAAAGTACAGGAGAATTTATTAAAGAGGCACAGAGCGGAATCGAACCGCTATAAAAGGTTTTGCAGACCTCTGCCTTTCCAATCGGCCACAGTGCCTTAAATCTTTCATCTCATCCATCCAAAACAATACAAACTCTATCCACACGGCTTTGTAGAGGGGGATTTTCTTTGCAAATTTTTATTCTTGTTGATTTTACCAAATCTATTCTATGTTTTTTGATTCTTTGAATGATTCTTTGAGCTAAATGTTCTAATAATTTTGAATTAATTGCCATTTCTTCTTTTACAATGCGATACAAATGTACATAGTCAATAGTTTTTGATAAATCGTCACTAATTGAAGCTTTATAAAGATCTAGTTCAACTTCTAGATTTACCGTATAATATGATCCTAAAGTCGCTTCTTCTGGCATGCATCCGTGAAATCCAAATAATCTAATATTTTCAACAAGGATCTTTCCCATTCTATTTTTCTATAGCATCTTTGTGATTTTTTTCTACTTTTTTCCAGTTAATAATATTCCAAAAAGAAGAGATATAATCAGCACGACGGTTTTGGTATTGAAGATAATAGGCATGTTCCCAAACATCTAATCCTAATATTGGAACTCCTTCGCACCCTATTCCTATCATGATAGGATTGTCTTGATTAGCTGTAGAACAGATAGTTAATTTTTTTTCTTTTACACATAACCAAGTCCATCCAGAACCAAAATGATTCATAGCAATAGAGGTAAATTTTTCTTTAAAAGAGTCAAAGGACTTAAAATCTTTTTCAATGACGCTTTTTAGATACTTACTTGGAGAAATATAATCTAAATGAGGAATCAATATTTCCCAAAAAAAATTATGATTATAAAAACCTCCACCATTATTACGTACTATTTGTTTTTCAATATGAGATCTTCGCAGAATTTCTTCTATAGAAAGATGTGTAAGATCTGTTTTTTCAATAGCTTTATTTAAATTATTAGTATATCCTGCATGATGTTTTGTATAATGAATCTCCATAGTTTTTTTATCTATATAAGGTTCTAGATCCTTATAAGAATAGGATAATTTTGGAAGTTTGAATGACATATTTATTATTATTTAATGCAATGTGCAATGTAACAATTAAAATTAAAAATACAAGAAAAACTATGAAATTATTGCTTTTATTCCAGGAAGCATTTTATTTTTTAAACTTTCTAACATTGCTCCTCCACCAGTAGATAAATAACTAATTTTATTTTCATATTTTTTTATTTTTAATGCAGCAATAGTATCTCCACCTCCAACTAAGGAAAATGCTCCATGTTCAGTAGATTTTACGATAGATTTTGCTATGGAAGTAGTTCCTGAAGAAAAATTTTGAAATTCAAAAACTCCTAATGGCCCATTCCAAAGAATTGTACGAGAATAATTTATGATTTCGCAAAAATTTTTTATAGATGTAGGACCTATATCCAATCCCATCCAACCATCCGGAATAGAATGAATAGAAACGATTTTAGTTTGAGCATAGTTTTTAAAAGAATCGGCGATAATCACATCTTTTGGGAAAAGAATTTTTGTTTTCTTTTGTTTTTTATATTGCTCAATAATTTTTTTCAAAACTTTTAGATCATTATATTCGTCCACAAGGGAATTCCCTACTTTTCCTCCTTGGGCTTTAATAAAAGGATAAGACATTGCCCCACCTATCAATAAGTAATCTACTAAGTTAATCATATTTTCAATGATAGCTATTTTAGAAGAAATTTTTGCTCCTCCTAATAAAATTGTAATGGGGGCTCTTCCTTTTTCTAAAACTTTTTTTAATGATTGAATTTCTTTTTTCATAAGAAACCCTATACATTTTTTTTCTCCAAAAAATTTAGGCACTATGCTAATGGAGGCATGTGATCGATGAGAAACTCCAAAAGCATCGTTGACATAAATATCTCCAAGTTTGGATAATTTGAAAGCAAAATTTTCATTTCCTTCCTCTTCTTCTTTGTAAAAACGAATGTTTTCTAACAGTAAAATTTCTCCATTTTTTAATTCAGAAATTTTTTTTTCTACCGCTTTTCCTATACAAGTTTCAGAAAATTTTATAGGGATTTTTAATTTTTTTGATAAATAAGAAATGATGAATCTTAAGGAATAAATTTTGGAATATTTTCCTTTTGGTCTTCCAAAATGAGACATAAGAACCACTTTTCCAGAATCAGAAATTATTTTTTGAATAGTAGGAATACTATATAGAATGCGCGTATCATCAATAATTTTATAAGATTGATTATTAACAGGAACATTAAAATCTACTCTTACTAAAGCTATTTTATTTTTAAAATTTAAATCACTTACGGTTTTTATATTCTCTATCATAAGTTCAAAATATGAAATGTACAAAAGTAAATAGATTTTAATTATAAATTTTTAATGTATTTTTATGTTTTTATGTTTCTTAAATATTAAATGAATGAATGAGAATAGCCATAGGATCTGATCATACAGGAATAAATTATAAATCTATGATAATTAGCTTTTTGGTGAATCAGGATTATTATATAAAGGATTTTGGTTTTTCTATCTATGGAAAGAAAGTAGATTATCCAGATTTTATTCATCCTACTGCGGAATCAGTAGATAAAGGAAAAATGGATTTTGGAATTATTCTTTGTGGAAGCGGAAATGGAGCAGCTATGACTGCTAATAAATATAAAAAAATACGTGCGGCATTAGTGTGGAATAAAGAAGTCGCATTTTTAGCAAGAAAACACAATAATGCTAACGTGTTAAGTTTGCCTGCGCGTTTTTTAGAAAGTAAAAAAGAGGTTTTAGAAATAGTAGAAATGTTTTTGACAACGGATTTTGAAGGTGGAAGACATAAAATAAGGATAGAAAAAATTCCAATAAAATAAAAATCCTCAGTAGCTCAGTTGGTTAGAGCATCTGACTGTTAATCAGGGTGTCGCTGGTTCGAATCCAGCCTGAGGAGCTTTTCGATCGGGGTAGGGAAGTGTGTCGCTGGTTCGAATCCAATCAACCCCGATTATGAATAAAGTCTGATACTAGATGGAGAGCTTTTTTCTTTGTTTGATACAAATTAATGTTTAGTAATGTAATATCAAATAAATTTGCATATTTCAATTCTATATTCGCTTTCTCTAAACGTGTTTTTATCTTAGAAAAATTTTCTTGATTTCTTTTCAATAATCTTTTTTTTAAGATTTCTATGGAATGAACCAAAACAAATATAGATAGAGAATTATTCGGATATAGTTTTTTTAAATGTAATCCCCCTTTCACATCTACATCAAATAAAATATGTTTATTTTCGTCCCATATTTTAGATATTTCGCTTTTTAAGGTTCCATAGAATAGTTTTGGATAAACTTCTTCCCATTCTGCAAACTGATACTTTTTTATTTTAGAAATAAATTTTTTCATAGAAATAAAATAATAGTCTATCCCATGTTTTTCTTTATTTCTTATAGAACGCGTAGTGCATGAAACAGAAAATTTTAATTCTGTAATTTTTGAGAGTAGATGTTTTGAAATAGTAGTTTTTCCAGATCCTGAAGGACCTGATAAAATAATTATCTTTCCTTTTTTCATTGTGAACTATCAGGATGTCGAATTAAAAAATAAGAATATTATTTGTTTTAAATATTATTTCCTAACTTTGTCTATCTTTTTTTCATTTTTCCTTACTTTCCTTTTCCATAAGTATATGATGGGAATAAAAAGATAATGTTAAGGAATAAATTTTACAAGTTATGAAACTAGGAATAGTAGGTGTGACAGGAATGGTAGGACGTGTTATGATGGAAGTTTTAGAAACTAGAAATCTTCCAATAGAAAAATTATATCTATGTGCTTCCGAAAAATCAGTAGGGAAAGAATTTTTTTTTTTGAAAAAAAAATATCCAATAATTGGAATTCAAAATTTGATTTTAAAAAAACCTGATGTTGTTTTATTTTCAGCTGGATCTTCTGTTTCCAAAGAATGGGCTCCTAAGTTTACAAAAATAGGGACTACTGTAATAGATAATTCTTCTGCATGGAGAATGGATCCTAATAAAAAGTTAATTGTTCCTGAAATTAACATATCTTCTTTATCTAAAAAAGATAAGATCATAGCTAATCCAAATTGTTCTACGATACAACTAGTTATGATTTTATATCCTTTGCATTTGGAGTATGGAATAAATCGTGTTATTGTGTCTACCTATCAATCTGTGACAGGTACAGGAAAAAAAGCTGTAGATCAATTAAATAGTGAAAAAAAATCATTAATGACTTATAAAAAAGTATATCCATATCCTATTTATCAAAATGTCTTACCACATTGTGATTCTTTTGGAGAAAATGGCTATACCATAGAAGAAATTAAGCTAATGAGAGAGACAAAAAAAATCATAAATGATCAGAACATAGCTATCACAGCCACGGCAGTACGTGTTCCTGTTATAGGTGGACACTCGGAAAGTGTGAATGTGACGTTTAAAAGAGAGCCTAATATTGATCGTATTTATCAAATTTTTTCTGAAAAAAAAGGAATTGTAGTTCAAGATGATCCGAAAAAAAATATTTACCCTATGCCATTATTGGCTCATGGAAAAGATGAAGTTTTTGTTGGACGTATTCGTAAAGATTATTCTTATTCAAATTCTCTAAATTTTTGGATTGTTGCAGACAATTTGCGAAAAGGAGCAGCTACAAATGCAATACAAATAGCGGAATTTTTGATTGAAAAAAAATATATTTAGAGCTTTCTATCTATAATTATGACATATTCTCCCAATACTTTCTTTATATTTTCATAATGTAGAATCATGTCTTCAATAGTTCCTCTTAAGGTTTCCTGAAACATTTTAGATATTTCTTTACAGATAACAATTTTTCTTTTTAATCCAAAAAAATCTTTTAAGTCGTTTAATGTCCGTAATAATCTATGAGGAGATTCATATAAGATGATCGTTCTATTATATTTTGATAAATTACTCAATTGTATTTTCCTTTTTTTTTTGGGTAAAAAACCAACAAAAGTAAACTCATTAATAGGGAATCCAGAAATTACTATAGCTGGGATAATGGCTGTTGGTCCAGGTAAACATTCTATGGAAATAGAAGCTTTAATACAGGATTTAATAAGGAGAAATCCTGGATCTGATATACTTGGAGTGCCTGCACTGGAAATTAATGCCAATTTTTTTCCTTTTTTTATTTTTTCCAAAATAGAAGGAATCATTTTATGTTCGTTATATGCATGATAAGTTTTTATATGGGTTTTAATATTATAGAAATTCAATAACCTTTTAGAAATTTTCTTATTTTCTACTAAAATAAAATCCACCTCATTTAATATACGTAAACTTCTAAAGGTGAAATCTTCTCTATTTCCTATAGGGGTAGGAACTATATACAGCATTTTATTTCAAAATATATGAAAAAAAAATCTTAATAATGACAGATCTTGTTTATATTTTTTATCTAAGGATAATTCTCTAACTTTTATGAGAGTTTTTCTATTATATATTTTTTAATAATTTTTTTAAATTAATTGGCTATCAAATAATTACATGTGATTTATATATAAAATTTTTTATGATAGTTTTTCATGGTATTTTTATTAAAAAAATTAATAAATGATGGTGAAATAAAAAAAGGAATGAAAGGTAAGCAATATATATTTAGAAGTTCTCTGGTATCTGGAGAGATCATATTTAAGTATGATTTAAATGGTTTTTTGAGAAAAATCGTGTTTCCAGAAAAACTTTCTTTATCACATTATGTATGGATAGGAAAATATTTACCTTATAACGAATCTATTATAAATAAAATGAAAAATTCCAAAGCCGCGTTTTCTATAGAAGAAATTCCTGTAGACTTATCTTTTAATCGTTTTTGGACAGATTATAAATATAAAGTAGGTAAAAAAAAGATGGCGGAAAATTTATGGAATAGAATGTCTTTATCTGATAGAATAAAAGCTTTATCCTATATTCCTAAGTATTTAGATCACGTAAAAAGAACAGGACATGATCAAGCATACCCAACTACATATTTAAATCAAAGATATTTTGATAGTTAATTTTTAAATCAAAAAACTTTTATTTCTTTCTATTTTTTTTTATTACATCAATAGCATCTTTTAAATGGAAGGAGTTAAAAAACATTTTTTCTTCAATTGGAATGGATTTATTTTTATGTCTAATATAGACATTATACTTGTTTACTCTTAATAAGACTTCTTCTTCTTCAAAAACTCCTAAAGATTTAGGCAATTCTAGAAGTTTTAATGCAATTTTTAAGGAAATTGTATCGATTTTTTGACTAATGAGTAATGGAGAAAATTTAGGTTTTTCTTTGTTTTTAAATTCTCCCATTTGAACAATGGGTCCAAATCGCGCTACTTGGGAAAATATTTTTTTTTTAGATATGGGATCTATCCCCAAAAAACGTTTTTTATGAACTTTTTCCACGTTTTTTTCAACGTATTCTATTTTTTTATGAAATCCATCATAAAAATTTTTTATGATTTTTTTCCAAGAAACTTCTCCTTTCGCTATGTTATCAAATTCTTTTTCTAAATTTGCTGTAAAATCATAGTCCACAATTTCGTGAAAATTTTTTTTCAAGAAATTAGTAGTTAGAATACCTATTTCAGTTGGAATAAATTTATTTTTTTCTATTTCTGTAATTTCATTTTTTTTTTCAATGATTATATTCTTCTCATTCAGAATGAATGATTTTCGATATTCTTTTTTCTTAATAGACTTTTGTAGATTGACATAGTTTCTTTTTTGGATAGTAGAAATGATAGGAACATAAGTAGAGGGTCTACCTATTCCTAGTTTTTCTAAATTTTTTACTAAAGAAGCTTCGTTATATCTGGGTAAATGTTTTGTAAAAATTTGTTTTGCTGTAATTTTTTCTTTTTGTAAAAGAGTTCCTTTTTGGATTTTTGATAAATTTGTTTCTTTTTTTTCAAGATTATCCCCCCCATAGATTTTCATAAATCCATCGAATATGATAGTTTTTTCGGTAAAAACAAAAGAAATCTCAAAATTTGAAGATTGAATATAAAAATTTTTTTTTTCAATATTTGCATCCGTCATCTGTCCTATTATAGTTCTTTCCCATATGAATTTATAAAGGATTTTTTCATATGTATCGAGATCTTCCAAAGAATTTTTTCCTATATCTGTGGGGTGAATAGCTTCATGAGCTTCTTGAGAAAATTTTTTTTTAGATAAAAACTCTTTTGGAGAGAAATATGATTTTCCATATGAAGAAAGAATATAGTTTTTTATTTCTGACAAAATATCTTTGGATAGACTAGTGCTATCTGTACGTATATATGTAATGTATCCTTTTTCATATAATTTTTGTGCCAAAAACATAGTTTTGGATATAGAAAAATTTAATTTTTTACATGCTTCTTGTTGTAAAGAAGCAGTTGTAAATGGAGGTGGGGGCGTTTTTTTTTCTTGTTTAGTAACAATTTTTTTAATAAAAAAAGAGGAATCAATACATGATTGTAAAATTTTTTTCATTTTTATTTCTCCTTCTATTTTTTTTTCCAATTTTGCATTGATAGTTATTTTATTCTTATTAGTGAATATTCCAAATATTTGATATCCAGAATTCGGAATAAAATTTTGAATATTTTTCTCTCTTTCTACTATAAGTCTAAGTGCTGCAGATTGGACTCTTCCCGCAGAAAGTCCAGCGTTAATTTTTTTCCATAAAATAGGAGATAATTGAAATCCTACTAATCGATCTAAAATTCGTCTTGCTTGTTGTGCGTGAACCAAATTATAATCAATTAATCTAGGATTTTTGATGGCATGTAGAATAGCTTTTTTTGTAATCTCATGAAAGACTATTCTTCTAAATTTTTCAGAAGGAATATTTAGGATTTTATAAATTTGATAAGCAATGGCTTCTCCTTCACGATCTTCATCGGAAGCTAACCAAATTAAATTGAAATCTTTTATTAATGTTTTTAAGTTTTGAACTATTTTTCTTTTCTTAGAGAGAATTACATAATTAGGCATAAAATTTTTTTTTATATCGATGCCTATTTTTTTTTCTGGAAGATCTATTAAATGTCCGTAACTTGAAACTACATAAAATTCTTTTCCAAGAAACAGTTGTATGGTATTAGCTTTAGTGGGAGATTCAACAATAACTAAGTTTTTTTTCATGTTTTTTTAGATATTCCTTTCAATAATAAAATTTACCATTGTTTTTAAAGATTTTTTTATTGTACTATCTGGATAAGGATCTAATATTTTTAATGCATTATTACGTATTCTTATCATTTTTTGAATGGCATATTCTATGCCTCCATATTTTTTCACATAATCAATAATTTGATGTCTTTTTTTTTCATCATAATTTTTTATAGAATTTAATATCCATTTTTGATCATTTTGAGATGCTTTTTGAATTGCGTAAATCAGTGGAAGGGTCATTTTTTTTTCTCTAAAATCAATTCCAATAGGTTTTCCTGTTAAATTTTCATTAGATTCATTGTAATCAAATAAATCATCTTTTATTTGAAAAGCTATCCCAGTTAATCCTCCAAACTTTCGCATTTTTAATGCGATATTTTCATTGGCATTTACTGAACGAGCACCTCCTTCACAAGAAGCTGCAATTAGACTAGCAGTCTTATGATAAATAATTTGATTATAAATTCTTTCAGTGATATCAAGTTTTTTAGATTTTTCCATTTGTAACAATTCTCCTTCGCTCATATCTTTAATGGTTCTACAAATAATTTTTAGTAGGTCATGATAATTATTTTCTGTAGCTAATAAAAGACTTTTAGAAAGTAAGTAATCTCCTACTAAAACAGCTATTTTGTTTTTCCATATAGCATTTATAGAAAAAGAACCACGACGAAGATAGCTATTATCGATTACATCATCATGAACGAGAGTGGCGGTATGTATTAATTCTATTAAAGAGGCTGTATGATAGGTTTTTTTTTGAATAGTTCCTAACATTTTTGCAATGAGAAAGACAAACATAGGTCGAATTTGTTTCCCTTTCCTATGAACAATATAATGTGTGATTTTATTCACAAGAGGTACATTACTTTTTATAATGGTATTAAATTGTTTTTCAAAAGCTTTCATTTCTTCATTTATAGATCCTTTAACTTTTTCAAGTATTTTCTTCATAATATCAAATTATTCTCTTTATTCTTGTTAAGATTTTTTTTGTGAAAAATTATAATCTTTATTACAAAATTAGCATGGAATCTCCGTAGGAATAAAATCTATATTTTTCTTTTGTAGCTATTTGATACGCTCTCATAAGAAGATCATATCCAGTAAATGCTACTGTCATCATCAATAAAGTTGATTTTGGCATATGAAAATTTGTAATCATCGAATTGGCTATACTGAAATTGTAAGGAGGAAAAATAAATTTATTGGTCCATCCAAAAAAAGGATTTAAATGTTTATTAGAAGATACAGAACTTTCTATAGCACGCATGGACGAAGTTCCAACAGCACATATACGTTTTTTTTGTAAAATGCTATTGTTAACAATATCGCATGTTTCTTTTTTTATGAAACATTTTTCAGAATCCATTTTATGTTTAGATATATCTTCTACTTCTACGGGTAAAAAACTTCCTAATCCAAGATGTAAAGTGATTTCTACCAAATTTATTCCTTTTATTTCTAATTTTTTTAATAAGTGTTTTGAGAAATGTAATCCTGCTGTAGGAGCTGCTACAGATCCTTCTTCTTTTGCATAAATAGTTTGATATCTTTCTTCATCATTTTTATCCGGTAATCTTTGGATGTATTTTGGTAAAGGAGTTTTTCCTATTTCTTTAATTTTTTTTATGAGTTCTTTATGTGTTCCCCTGAAATGAAGTTGTAATATTCTTCCTCTAGAAGTTGTATTATCTATAACTTCTCCTGTCAATCCATGTCCAAAGTTTAATTTATTTCCTACTCTAACTTTTCTTGCTGGATCAACTAATACGTCCCAAGTTCTATCTATTGGATCTAATTCTCTAAGTAAGAAAACTTCTATTTTTGCTTCTGTTTTTTCTTTATTTCCGAATAGTCTTGCAGGAAATACTTTTGTATTGTTAAAAATAATAGTATCACCTTCTTCAAAATACTGATATAAATCTTTAAAAATTTTATGTTTGATGTCCTTACTTTTTCTATCTATAATCATTAACCTAGATTCATCTCTCTGCTCAGTAGGTTGATTAGCTAAAAGGTCTAATGGAAGACCAAAATCGAAATCTGAAGTTCTCATAATTTTAAGAATGGCCAAAAAAATTGATTTAGAAAAACTAATATTACAGGTTTTTTTGGATAAAATTAGATTATTTTTTTTTTGCTAAAAAAAATATATATACATTTGTTTATACTAAAAAGTTTTTTATTAAACTTTTTAAGTTGTTCTTTCTAATATAGAATAAAAAGCTTCTAGACCTGATTTTGAGGATTTTTTAATAAGATTTTTTCGTATTTTGATTTATTTTATTACAACGGAGAGTTTGATCCTGGCTCAGGATGAACGCTAGCGGCGGGCTTAACACATGCAAGTCGAGGGGCAACATAAAATTTATTTTTTAGATTTTGATGGCGACCGGCGAACGGGTGCGTAACACGTACGTAACTTACCTTTTGCTAGAAAATAGCCTGAGGAAACTCGGATTAATGTTCTATAATATAATATTATTGCATGATAATATTATTAAAGCAGAAATGCGGCAAAAGATAGGCGTGCGTCTGATTAGTTAGTTGGTAGGGTAAAAGCCTACAAAGACAATGATCAGTAGGGGGCCTGAGAGGGTGATCCCCCACACTGGTACTGAGATACGGACCAGACTCCTACGGGAGGCAGCAGTGAGGAATATTGGTCAATGGAGGAAACTCTGAACCAGCCACGCCGCGTGCAGGAAGAAGGCCTTATGGGTTGTAAACTGCTTTTGTATAGAAATAAAGATTCTTACGAGATAAGGATTGTGAATGTACTATACGAATAAGTGTCGGCAAACTCCGTGCCAGCAGCCGCGGTAATACGGAGGACACGAGCGTTATCCGGATTTATTGGGTTTAAAGGGTGCGTAGGCGGTTGATTAAGTCAGTAGTGAAATGTTGCAGCTTAACTGTTAAAATGGCTATTGATACTGATAAACTAGAGTGAGATTGGAGTAACTGGAATGTGTGGTGTAGCGGTGAAATGCTTAGATATCACACAGAACACCGATCGCGAAAGCAGGTTACTAAGTCTATACTGACGCTGAGGCACGAAAGCGTGGGGAGCAAACAGGATTAGATACCCTGGTAGTCCACGCCGTAAACGATGATCACTAGTTGTTGGATTTTATATTCAGCGGCTAAGCGAAAGTGATAAGTGATCCACCTGGGGAGTACGGTCGCAAGGCTGAAACTCAAAGGAATTGACGGGGGCCCGCACAAGCGGTGGAGCATGTGGTTTAATTCGATGATACGCGAGGAACCTTACCAAGGTTTAAATGTACTACGAATAAGCTAGAAATAGTTTAGTCTTCGGACGGAGTACAAGATGCTGCATGGTTGTCGTCAGCTCGTGCCGTGAGGTGTTGGGTTAAGTCCCTCAACGAGCGCAACCCTTATTGTTAGTTGCCAGCGAATAAAGTCGGGGACTCTAACAAGACTGCCGACGTAAGTCGAGAGGAAGGTGGGGATGACGTCAAATCATCACGGCTCTTATGCCTTGGGCTACACACGTGCTACAATGGTCGGTACAAAGGGTTTTGCTACTGAGCGATCAGAAGCTAATCTCTAAAAGCCGATCTCAGTTCGGATTGGAGTCTGCAACTCGACTCTATGAAGTTGGAATCGCTAGTAATCGCATATCAGCCATGATGCGGTGAATACGTTCCCGGGCCTTGTACACACCGCCCGTCAAGCCATGGAAGTCGGGGAGACCTGAAATCGGTGACCGTAAAAGGAACTGCTTAAGGTAGAATCGATAACTGGGGCTAAGTCGTAACAAGGTAGCCGTACCGGAAGGTGCGGCTGGAACATCTCTTTTTTAGAGTTTATTAAAAAGATTTGAAGAATTGGGCTAGAAGTTTTTTATATTTTATAGAGATTTATTATCAGTCTCGTAGCTCAGATGGTTAGAGCGCTACACTGATAATGTAGAGGTCCGCGGTTCAATTCCGCGCGAGACTATATGGGGGGGGAATTAGCTCAGCTGGATAGAGCGCCTGTTTTGCACGCAGGAGGTCATCGGTTCGATTCCGATATTCTCCATTTAAAGTTCTTTAACATAACATACATAACTACATAGATATAAATAGGGTATAAAGTAAAAAAGCTAAGTAAGGGCGTATGGTGGATGCCTTGGCTCTGAGAGGCGATGAAGGACGTGATAAGCTGCGATAAGCTGCGGGGATTGGCACATACAAATTGATCCGCAGATTTCCGAATAGGGAAACCTATCATATTAATCATATGATATTACTTTATTTTTAAAGTAAGGCAAACCTAGAGAACTGAAACATCTAAGTATCTAGAGGAAGAGAAAACAAAAGTGATTCCGTTAGTAGTGGCGAGCGAAATCGGAACAGCCCAAACCATTATGGTTACGGCCATAGTGGGGTAGTAGGTCTACATCAGAATAGGAATATTTTTTTATAGTAGAATGATTTGGAAAAATCAATCATAGAAGGTGATAATCCTGTATACGAAATAAAAAAATAACCTTAGTAGTCACCTGATTAGGACGGGACACGGGAAATCTTGTCTGAATTAGCCGGGACCATCCGGTAAGGCTAAATACTACTCAGAGACCGATAGTGAACTAGTACCGTGAGGGAAAGGTGAAAAGTACTTCGAATAGAAGGGTGAAATAGATCCTGAAACCATACGCTTACAAGCTGTCGAAGCCTTTTAGTAAGGTGACGACGTGCCTTTTGCATAATGAACCTATGAGTTAATTTTTCCGGCAAGGTTAAGTAGTTTTGCTATGGAGCCGTAGCGAAAGCGAGTCTTAAATAGGGCGTTTAGTCGGAAGAATTAGACGCGAAACCGAGTGATCTACCCATGAGCAGGTTGAAGCTGTGGTAACACATAGTGGAGGACCGAACCGGTTGACGTTGAAAAGTCTTCGGATGACTTGTGGGTAGGGGTGAAAGGCCAATCAAACTCGGAGATAGCTCGTACTCCCCGAAATGCATTTAGGTGCAGCATCGTGTTAAAATAAGACAGAGGTAGAGCTACTGATTGGATGAAGGGGTTTCATCACCTACTAATTCCTGACAAACTCCGAATGCTGTCATTATGTTTCACGGTAGTGAGGGCGTGGGTGCTAAGGTCCATGTCCAAGAGGGAAACAACCCAGATCATCAGTTAAGGCCCCAAAGTATATATTAAGTTGAACAAACGAAGTTTAATTACACAGACAGCTAGGATGTTAGCTTGGAAGCAGCTATCATTTAAAGAGTGCGTAACAGCTCACTAGTCGAGTGATTGAGCATGGATAATAATCGGGCATAAATATATCGCCGAAACTATGGGATTGAAAAATCGGTAGGGGAGCATTGTAATAACAATGAAGCTAGATTGTAAGATCTAGTGGAGTGATTACAAAAGAAAATGTAGGTATAAGTAACGATAATGCGGGAGAGAAAACCGCACACCGAAAAACTAAGGGTTCCTCAGCTATGTTAATCAACTGAGGGTTAGTCGGATCCTAAGACGTAATCGAAAGGTGTAATCGATGGAAAACCGGTTAATATTCCGGTACTTGCTTTTATTGCGATAGGGGGGACGGAGCAATGAAACTGTCGCGTACGGACGGAAGTGTACGTTGAAATAGTTAGGTATTAGAATATACAGGAAAATCCGTATGTTTTGCTGATCTATGATAGTACCACAAACCTTCGGGAGAGTGGATAGTACAGGTAAGAGCTTCCAAGAAAAGCCTCTAAGCTTCAGATAAAAGTGATCCGTACCAAAACCGACACAGGTAGTTAAGGAGAGAATCCTAAGGTGCTCGAGTGATTCACGGCTAAGGAACTAGGCAAAATGAACCTGTAACTTCGGGAGAAAGGTTGCCTTCCCATAAAGAAGGCCGCAGTGAAAAGATCCAGGCGACTGTTTATCAAAAACATAGGACTCTGCTAAATTGAAAAATGATGTATAGGGTCTGACACCTGCCCAGTACTGGAAGGTTAAAGAAAAAGGTCAGCTTTTTAAGCGAAGCTTTTGACTGAAGCCCCAGTAAACGGCGGCCGTAACTATAACGGTCCTAAGGTAGCGAAATTCCTTGTCGGGTAAGTTCCGACCTGCACGAATGGTGTAACGATCTGGAAACTGTCTCAGCCGTGAGCTCGGTGAAATTGTAATATCGGTGAAGATGCCGATTACTCGCAATGGGACGAAAAGACCCTGTGAACCTTTACTATAGCTTCGTATTGATTTTGATTAAAAAATGTGTAGGATAGGTGGGAGACTTAGAAGTATTGTCGTTAGGCAGTATGGAGTCAACCTTGAAATACCACCCTTTTTTTATTTGAAATCTAACTCAATCTAAATATATTGAGGACATTGCGTGGTGGGTAGTTTGACTGGGGTGGTCGCCTCCAAAAAGGTAACGGAGGCTCCCAAAGGTACCCTCAACACGTTTGGTAATCGTGTGTAGAGTGTAATGGCATAAGGGTGCTTGACTGTGAGACTTACAAGTCGATCAGGTACGAAAGTAGGGCATAGTGATCCGGTGGTTCCGTATGGAAGGGCCATCGCTCAAAGGATAAAAGGTACTCCGGGGATAACAGGCTAGTCTCCCCCAAGAGCTCATATCGACGGGGAGGTTCGGCACCTCGATGTCGGCTCGTCACATCCTGGGGCTGGAGAAGGTCCCAAGGGTTGGGCTGTTCGCCCATTAAAGTGGCACGCGAGCTGGGTTCAGAACGTCGTGAGACAGTTCGGTCTCTATCTATTGCGAGCGTTAGAAGCTTGAGTGGAGCTGATTCTAGTACGAGAGGACCGAATTGGACGAACCTCTGGTGTATCAGTTGTGTCGCCAGATGCATCGCTGAGTAGCTACGTTCGGAAGAGATAAGCACTGAAAGCATATAAGTGCGAAACTCACCACAAGATGAGGCTTCTTTTTTTAAGGGTCGTTGAAGATGACAACGTCGATAGGCTACAAGTGTAAAGACAGTAATGTCATAGCTGAGTAGTACTAATTACCCGTAGGCTTTTTTATTTTTCCTTTATTATTATTAATTGTATGTTTTGTATGTTATGTTTTTTTATTTTTAATTTTTATGGGCGGTTATAGCAATGTAGATCCACCTCTTTCCATTCCGAACAGAGAAGTTAAATACGTTAGCGCTGATGGTACTGGTTATTCCGGGAGAGTAAGTCGCCGCCCTTTTTTATAATAAACATTCTGAATAGAGATCTCTGCTTTTTGCATTATCTGCACGAAGAATACTTTCACTTCTGTAATAATAAAGACTTTTTAATCCTATTTTCCAGGCTTCTAGATGAACTTTATTAATAAATTTAGCTGGAATATTTTGGTGGAAAGAAAGATTAATACTTTGGCCTTGATCAATATATTTTTGTCGTATACTAGCTTGTTTAATTAATTCTAATTGATTTATTTCTTTGAAACATAGAAATACATTTTTCTCTTTTTCACTCAAACCTGTTAGTCCTAGACAAGATCCTTTTTCATTGGCGATTTCTTCCCATACTTCTGGTAAATTATATCCGCTTTTTACAAGAATTTTTTCCAGATAAGGGTTTTTTCGAATATGCATACCTTTTGCGTCATCATCTACATATATATTGGCTGCTAAGGGTTCAACACCCTGAGATAAGCCACCAGCTAATTTTGCAGAACTTCTATTGGGAGCCATAGCCATTAAGGTTAAATTTCTTCTTCCTGTACCTATGTTCCATTCTGATTCTCCATATTCTTTAGCTAAATATTGAGTTGCTTTTTGAGATTCTGATCGAATTTTTCCAAAGATGTTATGAGTTAATATTTCAGATTTTACAGAAATAAAGGGAATCATCCTAGATTGTAAATAAGAATGCCATCCCAAGGCTCCTAAGCCTAAAGCTCTACTTTTCTCTGCAAAACGAACAGAATCTTCTATTCCTTTAATATTTCTTCCTTTATTAATGAATTCTTGCAAAACTGCATCAAGAAACAAAATAGCATAAAATACAGTTTGAGTATCTTTCCATTCCACGTATTTATATAAATTTAAAGAAGAGAGACAACATACAAGCGTATGACTTTCATCTGTTGGTAACATTATTTCTGAGCAAAGATTGCTATGATGTATTTTCAGTCCATTTTTTTTCCAATTTTCTGGAAGATTTCTATTTGCATTATCTTTAAAGAATAAATATGGTTCTCCCGTTTTTACACGTTCTTTTAGGGTATTTATCCATAAACTTCTTTCTTTTCCATTTTTTTTCAATACTTTTTCCATGAAGGAATTAGAAAGAATAACCCCTTGATGAACATTATGACATTGACGATTAATATCTCCTTTAGGTTCTCTTATTTTTAAAAATTCTGGATATTCTTGATGTTCTATATTCAAGTAAATAGCTACCGCTCCTCTTCGTGTTCTCCCTTGCTTACTAGCAATAATGGCACTATCATATGATTTAACAAAAGGAATAATCCCATCAGAAGCTCCCAAGGTTCCATTTTTGATAGGACTCCCTACGGGTCTGATTAGACTAAAATCATAAGAGGTTCCTCCTCCATGTTTGCTCAAAATAGCCATTTCCAAATTTTTCCTATATATTTCATACATACTATCTCCAACACGACCGGAAAAACAGCTAATAGGTAATCCTTTTTCCGTTCCAAGATTCACCATAACTGGAGTAGAGGGGATCAGCCATCCTTTCCATAAAATATTAAAAAATTTTTTTTCTATTTTTGGCTTTTTAAGAATTTTTGCCGCATTTTTGGACAATCTTTTATATGCTTCAAAAGGAGTTTCTCCATCTAATAAATATCCACCTTTAATTGTAGTCAGATATAGTTCATTATTGGCCCATATAGGAAAATCTATTCCTACTTTCCATCCTTTCTTTTCTGCAATAGGGTGTGTTTCCATTTTTTTAGTACTGAAATTTCCTTTTCTTTATTTCTTTTCCTTTTCTATTTGTTCTTTTAATCTTGCTAATCCAGCAATATCTCCAAGCGTAGATCTTTCGAATTTTCTGTTTTTTATACGTATTTTTTCTTTCTTTGGATCTTTTTCACGATAAATAGAAGTATGAGAAACTACAATTTTTTTTGTTTCTTTATTAAATTCAATTACTTTAAAATTGCTTTTTTCTTCTTTTTTCAAAGTACTTCCATCTTTTTTTTCCAAGAAACGCAATGGAGCAAATGCTTCTATTTCTTGAAAATTTTTCATTTGATCATTTAATAGTTTGACAGAAGCTCCTTTGTCAAATAAATTGACGATGAATCCATTATGAATACTTCCTACATAATAGATTTTTTCATATTTTTCCCATGGATTTTCCGTGATTTGTTTGTGACCTAAATTTAATCTTCTAGTTTGAGGATCTAAAGTTAAAATTATTACTTCTAATTTATCATTGATATTGCAAAACCCAGAGGGATGTTTTATTTTCTTCCCCCATGAAAGATCATTTGTATAAATGATCCCAGATATTCCCTTTTCTAATTCCAAAAAAATTCCAAAGTTAGTAAACTTACGAACAATTCCCACATGTTTTGATCCTATAGGGTATTTATTTTGAATATCTATCCAAGGATCTGGAGTCAATTGTTTAACACTTAAAGACATTTTTCGTTCTTTTCTATCTATAGTCAATATAACTGCCTCTATTTCATCTCCTATTTTTACAAAGTCTTGTGTGGAAGATAAATCATAAGACCAAGACATTTCACTAATGTGTAATAAGGCTTCTACTCCTGGAATAATTTCTACGAAAGCTCCATAATCAGCTAAAACGCTTACTTTTCCTTTTACTTTGCTTCCTACTTTTAAATTTTTATCTAAAGAATTCCAAGGATGAGGTAGCAATTGTTTTAATCCTAATTGAACTCGGTTTTTATCCTTATCGACACCTAGAACTACAAATTTTAATTCTTGCTCTAATTGAACTACTTCTGTGGGATGATTAATGTGAGGCCAACTCATATCAGTAATATGTAACAAAGCATCTACTCCTCCTAAGTCTACGAAAGCTCCATAAGGAAGAATATTTTTAATTTTTCCCTCTAAAACCTGACCTTTATCAAGTTTAGAGATCATTTCCTTTCTTTGTTCTTCTATATCTCTTTCTATCAAAATTTTATGAGATACTACAACGTTTTTAGTCTTTTGATTTATTTTGACCACTTTTACTTCCATCGTCTTTCCGACATATGTGTCATAATCTCTAACAGGTTTTACATTAATGTGGGATCCTGGTAAAAAACATTCAATATCAAAAATGTCTATAATTAAACCTCCTTTAGTTCTAGCCGCTACATAACCTAATATGACTTCTCCTTTATCATGTGCTTCATTGATTCTTTCCCAATTTCTCATAGTTTTTGCTTTTTGATATGAAAGAATACATTGTCCCTTATAATCTATTTTTACCACCATAACTTCCATCTTGTCTCCTACTTTGAAATTAAAATCCTCTCGAAACTCACTAATTGGAATAGCTCCTTCCGCTTTAAATCCTATATCTACAATCAGATTCTTTTCCGTGATATGTGTGATAATTCCTTGATATATTTCTAGTTCTTGTATTTTTGGCAAAGTTTCTGCATAGATTTTTTCAAATTTTTTTCTTTCTTCCTGTTGTTGACTGTTCAAATGAGTTTCGTATTTCGTCCAATCGAAACTTTTTCTTTGATCCTTTAATCCGATTACTAGATTTTCATTATTTTCAGATGAATGTGGGGTATCTCTTTTAATTTCTTCGGTTTGATTAGACATATATTTAATTTTTGTAAAAGAATATCGAAACTTGCTACTACTGCTAAAAATATGAAATGAAGAGAAGAATTTTATCTATCCACTAGATTAGGATTAGCAAGCTTATTGTATATAAAAAAAACAGATAATACAAAACTAATAATTTTTCATCACATAAATTTTTATATCTCCTAATATCTTTGACTTAACTTGTTGTGAATAATTTCAGAAAATCCATCATGATGATGTAAATTGATCATTGTGTTCATAAAAAAAAATTCGTTAAAAAAACATGTATCTTATTGTTGATACCGAAACTACGGGATTACCTGAAAATTATAATTTTCCTATATCCAATACGGATAACTGGCCAAGAGTTGTTCAAATCGCATGGCAACTACATGATTTCTCAGGAAAATTAGTGGAATTTAAAAATTTTATTATAAAACCGGATCATTATGACATTCCTTTCAACGCTTTTAAAATTCATGGAATAACTAATGAAATAGCGGAAAAAAATGGAGAAGATTTAATTGTCGTTCTTAAAGAATTTAAGAAATCTTTTGAAAAGTCTAAATATTTAATTGGACACAATTTAGAATTTGATATCAGAGTTATTGAGTGTGAATTTTTTAGAAAAAAAGAACAAATTTCTTTTAAGAAAAAGGAAATTTTAGATACTAAAGAAGTATCTATTTTTTATTGCAAACTGCCTGGTATAAGAAAAAAATTTAAATGGCCCACATTAACTGAATTATATTATAAGTTGTTTGGAACAAAATTGTCTCATTCACATAATGCAGCAAATGATGTAAAAGCTACAGCTCGTTGTTTTTTAGAACTTTTGCGTTTAGGAATTATCTCATCTGAAAATCTTCAAATAGATGAAAATTTAATTTTTCAGTTCAGGAACTTACATCAGTCTCCCATATCTTCCTCTATGGTCTCTTTTAATAAACCACATTCCTCATATGGAGATATAGTAAAAGAAATGAAAAAAAAGAAGAAGATTAATCATGAAGAATTCAAAAAAAAAAAATATTCTCATATTCATAATCATACTTCTTTTTCCATTCTTTATTCTACCATAGATATTCAATCTTTGATTGAAAGAGCTATATATTTTGATATGCCTGCAGTAGGAATAACGGATTATGGAAATATGATGGGGGCTTTCCATTTTTTAAATGCTATTCATTCTGCCAACAAAAAATATTCTTCCTTAAAAAAATCCATCAAAGGAATCGTAGGATGTGAAGTGTTTATTTCTGATTTTTATTCACAGAAGAAATTTACTAAAGAACAGCCGGATAAACGTTATCATCAAGTTTTTTTGTCTAAAAATAAAGCGGGATATCAAAATTTGTCAAAACTATGTTCTCATGGATTCATAGAAGGTTTTTATGCAGGGTTCCCTAGAGTTGGAAAAGATTTAATAGAAAAATATAAGAAAAATTTGATAGCTCTTACGGGAGATCTATATGCAGAGATTCCACAAACCATCCTGAATAAAGGAAAAATGAAGGCAGAAAAAGTTTTTTTGTGGTGGAAAGAACTTTTTGAAGAAGACTTTTATATAGAATTGTTACGTCATGGATTAGAAGAAGAAGATTATGTCAATAAAGTTTTGCTGGAGTTTTCAGAAAAATATCATGTAAAATATATCGTGCAAAATAATACTTTTTATTTAGATCAAAAAGAATCTTATGCTCATGATATTTTACTTTGCGTAAAAAATGGAGAAAAAAAATCCACTCCTATAGGCAAGGGAAGAGGTTATAGATTTGGATTTCCAAATCATGAATTTTATTTTAAAAGTCCAGAAGAGATGAAAGAAATTTTTTCAGATTTTCCGGAATCTTTTGATTTTTTAGAAGAATTAGTGAATAAGGTCGAATCTTATCATCTTTCACAAAAAGTTTTACTTCCAAAATTTCAAATTCCAGAATCATTTGAAAATTCTCTAGATAAAATAGATGGAGGTCATAGGGGGGAAAATTCTTTTTTAAAAAGCCTCGCGTATGAAGGGGCTAAAAAACGTTATCCACATATAACTCCGGAAATAAAAGAAAGAATTCATTTCGAATTAAAAACAATTGAAAAAATTGGATATCCTGGTTATTTTCTAATTGTTCAAAATTTTATTTCTCAAGCTAAAAAAATGAATATATCCGTAGGACCAGGAAGAGGATCTGTTGCTGGATCTGTAGTAGCTTATTGTATAGGAATTACCGATATAGATCCCATAAAATACAATCTTCTTTTTGAGAGATTTCTCAATCCAGATAGGGTTTCTTTACCAGATATAGACATTGATTTTGATGATAAAGGACGTGAAAAAATTATTGAATGGGTAGTTCAAAAATATGGGAAAAATCAAGTTGCACAAATTATCACGTATGCCACTATGGGAGCAAAATCCGCTATTCGTGATACAGCAAGAGTGTTAGATTTATCTTTAAAGAAAACAGATTATCTAGCAAAAATGGTCCCAAATTTACTTTCATTAAAAGTTCTCTTGTCAGAAAAAGATCATCTTTTAGAAAAGATGAGTAAAGAAGATATGGAGAATGTTAAAAAATTGAAAAGTTTTTCAGAGAAAAAAGATACTCTAGAAGGACAAGTCTTACAACTGGCAAAAACTTTAGAGGGGACTATAAGAAGTACAGGAATACATGCCTGTGGCGTTATTATCAGTCCATATGATATTCAAGAATATGTTCCAGTTTCTATTTCAAAAGAATCTGATTTATTGATCACGCAATTTGACAACCATGTAGTGGAACGAGCTGGATTGTTGAAAATGGATTTTCTAGGATTAAAAACCCTTACTATTATCAAAAAAGCTTTAAATATTATCAAAAAACGTATTAATGTTGAAAAAATTTCATTTTCTTTAGAAGATGCAAAGACTTATTCTCTCTTTCAAAAAGGAGAAACTGTAGCTGTTTTTCAATATGAATCTACAGGAATGCAGAAATATTTACGGTTGCTCAAACCGGATAAATTTGATGATCTCATTGCCATGAATGCCTTATACCGACCTGGCCCATTACAATATCTTAAAAACTTTATATATAGAAAACATGGGAAAGAAGCCATTACATATGATTTGCCAGAAATGGAAGAATTCTTAAAAGAGACTTATGGAATAACGATCTATCAAGAACAAGTCATGTTAATAGCTCAAAAAATAGCTGATTTTAGTAAAGGAGAAACAGATTTTCTTAGAAAGGCTATGGGAAAAAAACAAAAAAATGTATTAAATAAGATGAAAAATCAGTTTATTATTCAAGCTTCTAGAAAAGGATATCCGAAAAAAATATTGGAAAAAATATGGAAGGACTGGGAGTATTTTTCTTGTTATGCATTCAACAAATCTCATGCCACTTGTTATGCCTATATAGCATTTCAAACGGCTTATCTAAAGGCACATTTTCCTTCTGAATATATGGCGTCTGTATTAAGTCACAATATGGATAATATTAAACAGCTTACTTACTTTATAAAAGAGTGCACACGTATGGGAATTTCTGTAATAGGTCCGGATATCAATGAAAGTGATGCCTTTTTCAAAGTTACAAATTCTAATTGTATTAGATTCGGAATGAGGGGGATAAAAGGAGTTGGAGAAAATGCAGTCAAAAATATTATCCAGGAAAGAGAAAATAACGGACCATATACATCTATTTTTGATTTGGTAAAACGTATTGACTTGCGTTTAGTCAATAAAAAGACTTTGGAAAGTTTAGTGTTATCTGGATCATTAGATAAATTTCATATACATAGAAAGCAATATTTTCATTTTGAAGAAGAAAAAAAATTAAGCACTCTAGAGAAGATCATTCGATTTGGATCGAAATTTCAAAAAAGGAAAATACAAGAGAAAAATTCTCCAGAAAAGAAAAAAAAAATTGAAGTAGAAAAACCCATAATTATAAAAAGTGAGCCATGGAATAATATATATAAATTATCCAAAGAAAAGGAAGTATTGGGGATTTATGCCTCTTCGCATCCTTTGGATGATTATTCTTATGAAAGAAAATATTTTACTAATTTATCTTTAGATCAATTAAATAAGTATGAAAAAAAACTTATAGGAAAAGAAATTTATATATGTGGTGTTTTATCGAAAATAGAAAAAAAGATCTATATAAAGAGTGGAAAAAAATATGGAATTTTTTTATTAGAAGATTATCATTCTTCTAAGGAATTTTGTATTTCTGGACAACAGTATTTAAGATATGAACATTTACTATTTAATAATAGCCTGTTGCATTTATATATTTCTATTTCTCAATCGAAATATAATAGCTGTAAAATCCATATTATTCATATGGAAAGTTTACAAAATGTTCTAGGAAAATTATCCGAAAAATTGATCATAAAAATTGATCTGGATGATTTAGACCAGGTAATCATTGATAATATAGATCAGCTATTTTCTCAACAAATAGGAAATAAAAAACTTTATGTTTTTCTTTATGAAAAGGACAATCATATTTCTTTAAATTTAGAATCTAAAAAGTATGGAATTAATATTAACTCTGATTTTTTAAAAAAATTAGAAAAAATAGAAGGCTTGGATTTTTGTTTAAATTAAAACTTTACATTTATTAAAAAGACTTTAATTAACTTTGTACTTATTAAGAAATATTATGAGGAATCACTCATCATATATCAAATCTCAATAAAACGCGTTTATTTTTAGGATTTTTGGTTTCTTTACAAAGATGAAAATAAAAGTTAGAGTATCTCATGATCAGGATACAAAATATGCTTCCTTAATTTGCAAAAAAATCCATGAATCAGCAAAAATTAGAGGAACTGGGATTTCTAAAAAAGATCCAGAATATATTAAATCAAAAATGATTAGTGGAAATGCGGTGATTGCATTTTTTGATGGAAAATTGGCAGGTTTTAGTTATCTAGAAATTTATCAAAATAAAGAATTTGTAGTTAATTCTGGTTTGATTGTTTTTCCTGAATTTAGAAAACAAGGATTGGCTAAAATTATCAAAATTGAAATATTTAAACTTTCTAGAAAAAAGTATCCGAATTCTAAAATATTTAGTATTACAACAAGTCATCCAGTGATCAGAATTAATACGGAATTGGGGTTTAAGCCTGTAGCTTTTAGTGAACTGACCCAATCAGAAGATTTTTGGAAAGGATGTAAAAGTTGTGCAAATTTCGATATATTAACTCGGAACAAAAGAAAAATGTGTCTTTGCACAGGACTTTTGTATAATCCAAAAGATTCTAATAAACAAAAAAATATAGATTACTTAATTCCTGGAGATAAAATTGTTTTGGCCTATAGTGGAGGGTTAGATACGTCTTATTGTTTAAAGTATCTCCTTCAAGAAGGATATGAAGTCCATACAGTAATTATCAACACAGGAGGATTTAAAGAAGAGGAGTTAAAAAAAATTCAAGAGAGAGCTTTAAATATTGGAGCCATATCGCACAAAACTATTGATGCTATAGAAGAATATTATCAAAATTGCATAAAATATCTTATATTTGGAAACATTCTTAAAAATAACACTTATCCACTTTCAGTCAGTTCAGAAAGAATTTTTCAAGCTATTAAAATTGCGAAATATTCAACTAATATCAAGGCAAAAGCGATAGCTCATGGAAGTACAGGTGCGGGAAATGATCAAATTAGATTCGATATAGCCTTTCAAATTATTTGTCCGGAAAAAATAACTTTCTCTCCTATAAGAGATCTAAAAATTTCTAGAAAAGAAGAGATTGATTATTTGCGAAATAGTGGAGTTTATAATATTTGTTTGGATCAAGCAAAATATTCTATTAATAAAGGAATTTGGGGAACTAGTATTGGTGGAAAGGAAACTCTTAGCTCTTTTAACGATTTTCCAGATGAAGCTTATCCGACAAAACTAAGGAGAAGAAAAAGTGAAAATCTAGAATTAGAATTTGAAAAAGGAGAATTGGTAGGTGTCAACAGAGAAAAGGGAAAAGCCATAAAAAATATCATAAAAATTGAAAAAATTGCCTCAGAATTTGCTATAGGTAGGGGGATTCATATAGGGGATACTATTTTAGGTATTAAGGGAAGAGTGGCCTTTGAAGCTTCAGCTGCCATTATTATTATTAAAGCTCATCATTTGTTAGAAAAACATATTCTTACAAAATGGCAACTTTATTGGAAAGAACAATTATCTAATTGGTATGGAATGTTACTTCATGAGGCACAATATTTAGATCCTGTCATGCGTGATATAGAGATGTTTTTAAGTAGTACACAAGAAAGATTGACTGGAACCGTGCATATCATTCTATATCCTTATAGATTTCATTTAGTTGGAATTAAATCTAAATTTGATTTAATGGATTCTAACATGGCTCAATATGGAGAAATGAATCATGCTTGGACAGCAGAAGATGTTAAAGGTTTTACAAAAATATTGAGCAATCAAATGAAAATGTATCATAATTTAAATAAAAAAGAAGAATGATTAAGATAGGCATTATAGGAGGGGCTGGATATACTGCTGGAGAATTAATGAGATTAATGGTTTATCATCCAAAAGTAAGGATAAAGAGCGTGGTAAGTAGGAGCCATCCAGGAGAATTGATTCATTCAGTTCATCAAGATTTATTAGGAGAAATAGATAATATGAAGTTTACCGATTCTTTAAACAAGGATGTTGATGTAGTATTTCTTTGTTCAGGGCATGGACAATCTAGAAAAGAATTAAAAAATCTATTAGAAACTATCAAAGTTATTGATCTTAGTCAAGATTTTAGAATGATCAATCAATCGGTTTTTTTGAGAAGAAAATTTATCTATGGATTACCAGAATTACAAAAAGAGATTATAAAAATCTCTAATAATATTGCTAATCCAGGATGTTTTGCTACAGCGATTCTTTTAGCTGTATTACCCTTAGCTAAAAAAAAACTATTGAAAAGAAATATTCATATTAGTGCTATAACTGGTTCCACAGGTTCTGGAAAGAGCATGAGTGAGACTAACCAATTTAGTTGGAGAAATAATAACATTTCTACTTATAAAATATTTAATCATCAGCATTTACAAGAAATTCAACAAACTATCCATCAAGTCCAAAATAATTTTTCATCGGAAGTTTATTTGATCCCTTATAGGGGAAATTTTTCTAGAGGAATTATAACTACTTTATATACTCATTCTGGTTTTTCTTTGGAAGAAAATAAGGAAATCTATAAAGATTATTATAAAAATCATCCTTTTGTGGAAATTTCTGATCTAAATATAGATGTAAAACAAGTAGTTAACACCAATAAGTGTATTTTACATCTTATGAAAGAAAAGAATCAATTGATTGTTCTTAGTGTGATAGATAATCTTATAAAAGGAGCTTCCGGTCAAGCTGTTCAGAATATGAATCTTATGTTTCATTTGGATGAAATTTGTGGTTTGAAATTAAAATCCGTTCGTTTTTAATTAAAAAAAAATGGAGCTATTTAACGTCTATCCTATTTTAGATATAGAATTAACCAAGGGAAAAGGTGTTTATATATTTGATAAACAAGGTCATATGTATTTAGATTTTTATGGAGGACATGCCGTTATTTCCATTGGTCATTCGCATTCATATTATTTAAAAGCCTTAACAGAACAAATTCATAAAATATCTTATTATTCGAATAGTGTTTTTATTTCTCAAAAGAAAAAATTGGCGAATTTACTTGGTCGTTTTTCAGGATATGAAAACTATTCGTTATTTCTTTGCAATTCAGGAACTGAATCCAATGAAAATGCTTTGAAAATCGCCTCTTTTCATACAGGAAAGAAAAAAATTATTGCTTTTAAAGGAGCCTTTCATGGAAGAACAAGTGGAAGTGTATCTGTGACGGATAATTATAAAATAGTATCTCCTTTCGATGCCCAACATGAAACTATATTTATAGATTATCAAGATCTAAATTTATTAGAAAGGGAATTAAAAACTGGAGAGATTTGTGCTTTAATTACGGAAGGAATACAAGGGGTATCTGGAATTATAGATCCTGGTTCAAATTTTTTTTGTAAAGTTTGGGAACTTTGCAAAAAGTACGATACAATTTTTATTGTGGATGAAGTTCAAAGTGGATATGGAAGAACTGGATCTTTTTTTTATCATCAGTTTTATTCTGTTGAGCCAGATTTAATTACTATCGCTAAAGGAATGGGAAATGGATTTCCCATAGGGGGAGTGCTTATACATCCTAAATTTATCCCTTATTATGGAATGTTAGGCACGACATTTGGTGGAAATCATCTAGCTTGTGCTGCAGGGATTGCTGTTTTGGAGATTATGAAAAAAGAAAATTTAATTGAAAATGCTCAAAAAATGGGAAATATCCTTTTGCAAGAATTACGGATGATTCCTCAAATAAAAAAAATAAGAGGAAGAGGATTGATGTTAGGGTTAGAATTTGATTTTCCTATTCAAGATTTGAAAAATATTTTAATATACAAAGAAAAAGTATTTGTAGGAACGTCTAACAATTCATATATCTTACGATTACTCCCTCCACTGATTATTAACGTAAATCATATTAAATTATTTATAACAAAACTAAAAAATGCCTTAGCATATCTAAAAAATGAAAAATAATATAAAAAAGGCTATGCTTGTACTGGAAGATGGAACAGAATATCCAGCTTATCATTTTGGAGCGAAAATCTCTTCTTCTGGAGAAGTAGTTTTTAATACAGCTATGGTAGGTTACACGGAAAGTTTAACTGATCCTTCTTACAAAGGTCAAATATTGACTTATACTTATCCTATAATAGGAAATTATGGAGTTCCCTCTTCCTCTTGGAAGGAAGGAATCCAGGAATTCTATGAATCCGATCAGGTTCAAGTCACCGGTCTTATTATTTCCTATTATTCCAGTCGGCCGTATCATTGGAATATGAGCTTATCTCTATCGGATTGGTTGGAAGAACATGGTGTACCTGGATTATATGGAGTAGATACTAGATTTATTGCACAAAAACTAAGAAAAAAAGGGGGTAGCATGTTAGGTAAAATTTTAATGGAAAAAGAAGATCTTCCTTTTTATGATCCTAACCAGGAAAATCTTTCTGAAAAAGTATCTGTACAGAATAAAATTCTGTATGGAAAAGGAAAATATAAAATATTACTTGTAGATTTTGGATTAAAGAATAATATTTTGCGTTGCCTTTTACGGAGGGATTGTACTATCATCCGGGTTCCATGGAATTATGATTTTACGAAGGAAGAATATGACGGGTTGGTCCTTTCTAATGGTCCTGGAAATCCAAAAATTTATGAAAAACCCATATCTTATCTTCGTAAGGCTCTGAAAAAAGAAAAACCTATATTTGGAATATGTTTAGGAAATCAACTTTTGGGAATTGCTGCAGGAGGAGATACTTACAAGCTTCCATATGCACACAGAGGACATAATCAACCAGTTGTTTTATTAGAAAAAGGACAAAATTTTATCACATCACAAAACCATGGATATGTTTTGGATACTAAAAATATTTCTAAAGAGTGGAAAATGTTCTTCAAAAATTTAAATGATAACACTTGCGAAGGAATTATTCATGATTACAAACCTTTTTTTTCGGTGCAATTTCATCCAGAAGCATCAAGTGGACCTACAGATACGGAATTTTTATTCGATCTTTTTATTAATTCTATGGAAAAAAAAAGAATCTTCCAAGTATGAAAATAGATAAAGTACTTATCCTGGGATCAGGAGCCTTAAAGATAGGAGAAGCGGGTGAATTTGATTATTCTGGAACACAAGCTTTAAAAGCCCTTAAAGAGGAGGGGATTTATACTATATTGATTAATCCAAATATAGCCACTGTACAAACTTCGAAAGAAGTAGCTGATAAAGTTTATTTTCTTCCTCTCACATTTTTTTTTATAAAAAAGGTTATTGAAAAGGAAAAACCGAAAGGAATTTTGCTGTCTTTTGGAGGACAAACCGCCTTAAATTGTGGAATTCAACTTTTTAAAGAAGGTCTTCTAGAAAAATATCAAATTCAAGTTTTAGGAACGTCTATTGAATCAATTATACAGAGTGAAGATAGAAATCTCTTCCGAAAGAGATTGATCCGTATGAATATAAAAACTGCAAAAAGTTTTGTGGTGGATTCCATGGATGATGCCACATCCTATGCTTTAAAAATTGGTTTTCCTGTCATAATTAGATCAGCTTACACTCTTGGAGGTTTAGGAAGTGGTTTTGCAAAAAATATTCATGATTTAGAAAAAATTATCCATAAAGCTTTTTCTTATTCTTCTCAAGTAGTTGTAGAAGAGTATTTAGAAGGATGGAAAGAAATTGAATACGAAGTTGTTAGAGATAAATATGATAGTAGTATTGCGGTGTGCAATATGGAAAATTTTGATCCTATAGGGATTCATACAGGAGAAAGTATTGTAGTAGCTCCTTCGCAAACTTTAACAAATTCAGAATATTATAAATTAAGACAATTATCTATACAGATAGCCAGAAAATTTGAGATAGTAGGAGAATGTAATGTTCAATTTGCTTTAAATCCAAAATCTGAAGATTATAGGGTTATTGAAGTGAATGCTCGTCTTTCTCGTTCTAGCGCTCTTGCTTCTAAAGCAACTGGTTATCCTTTAGCTTTTGTCTCTGCAAAATTAGCTATAGGATATGGATTACATGAATTAAAAAATTCTGTGACTAAAACTACTTATGCTTTTTTTGAACCCGCATTGGATTATGTGGTATGCAAAATTCCTAGGTGGGATCTGAAGAAATTTTATGGAGTTTCCAATAGAATTGGAAGTAGTATGAAAAGTGTAGGAGAAGTTATGGCTATTGGAGGATCTTTTGAGGAATCTTTACAGAAAGGGATTCGTATGTTAGATATTGGAATGTTAGGATTTATAAATACAAATAAAAAAAAAATTGGATCCCTTCACCTGCTCAAAGAGGCTTTGAAAAAACCAACAGATCAAAGAATTCTATTTTTAGAAGAAGCTTTAGAAGAAGGTTTTTCTATCAAAGAAATCCATGATTTAACAAAAATAGATCCGTGGTTTCTATACCAGTTGAATAACATTTTTCAAACAAAAAAAGAAATTTCTTCTTATGAAAGTTGGATGGATATTCCAGATGAATTATTCCGTAAAGCTAAGAAAGAAGGTTTTTCTGATATGCAAATAGCTAGTCTTTTTATTCATCAAAAAGAGAAGGAGGAGAGAATTTCTGATCTGGAAAAAAAAATAAGAAAATATAGAAAAAAAAGAAGTATTCTCCCATATGTTAGACAAATTGATACTTTAGCTTCTGAATATCCAGCATATACAAATTATTTGTATTTGACTTATCATGCCATTCAGCATGACGTTCTTTACGAAAAGGATGAAAAATCTGTAATAGTTTTAGGATCTGGAGTTTATAGAATTGGAAGTAGTGTAGAATTTGATTGGTGTTGTGTTAATGCATTAAATGCTATTAAGAAAGAATCTTATAGATCTATAATGATTAATTACAATCCAGAAACAGTTAGTACCGATTTTGATGTATGTGATAGATTATATTTTGAGGAGTTAACTTTAGAACGTGTTTTAGATATTATTGATTTAGAAAAACCAAAAGGAACCATAGTATCTATGGGAGGTCAAATTCCCAACAACTTGGTTTTAAAGCTTTATGAAAACCAAGTCAAGATATTAGGAACCTCACCGCTTTCTATAGACGAAGTGGAAAATAGATACAAATTTTCTCATGCAATGGATCATTTAGGGATAGGGCAACCTAAATGGAAAGAATTATCAGATTTTGAAACGATTTATCAATTTGTAGAAGAAGTAGACTATCCTATATTAGTTAGACCTTCCTATGTTCTATCAGGTGCGGATATGAATGTAATTTCTAATCAAGAAGAACTTCATCGTTATCTTAGAGATAAAGTATCGGTTTCTCCAGAACACCCATTAGTTATTACAGAGTTTATAAAAAATGCAAAAGAAATTGAATTAGATGCAGTTTCTCAAACTGGAGAAATTTTATATTATGCGATATCAGAACATGTAGAGTTTGCAGGAGTACATTCAGGAGATGCGACGTTAGTATACCCTCCACACAATCTATATTTATCTACATTAAAAGAAATAGTTCGTATATCTAAAAGAATCGCAAAATATTTTAATATATCTGGACCTTTTAATATTCAATTTTTATCTAAAGATAATGAAGTGAAAGTAATTGAATGCAATTTGAGAGCCTCTAGAAGTTTTCCTTTCGTATCCAAAATATCTCATTTCAACATGATAGAATTAGCCACCCAAGTTCTTCTTGGAAAGAAAAAGAAGAAAAATGAACCTAATTTTTTTACAACCAATTTCTTAGGAATAAAAGCCTCACAATTTTCTTTTTCTCGTTTGCAAGATGCTGATCCTATTTTAGGAGTAGATATGACTTCTACTGGGGAAGTAGGATGTTTAGGATATACTTTTGATGAAGCCCTTTTAAAATCTATGCTTTCTGTTGGTTATACTATTCCAAAAAAAAATATTCTTATATCAGGAGGACCAATTGGATCCAAATTAGATCTTTTAGATATGGTGAAACTTTTGCATCAAAGAGGATATATATTATTTGCGACAGAAGGCACAAATAATTTTTTATCTGATTATGGAATCCCCTCTATACGGGTTCATTGGCCAAATGTTAGAAAAGATCCAAATGTTCTTGACTTGATAAAGGATAGAAAATTAGATCTGATTATTAATATTCCCAAAAATTTAAGTAAATCAGAGTTGGATAATGATTATGCTATAAGACGTTCTTCCGTAGATTTTAATATTCCTCTCCTCACTAATACTCGTTTAGCAAAGGCTTTTATACAAGCTTTTTGTCATTTATCTATGGATAAACTTTTTATAACAGCTTGGGATGAATATGAATAAATGAATTTATGAAAAAATTTTTTAGCGTAGAAGATGTTTTCAATGTGTATGATCTCATTATAGAAGCAATTAATTTGAAGAAAAATCCTTATTGTTTTCAACATATTGGAAAAAATAAAACAATTGGATTGGTATTTTTTAATCCTAGTTTACGTACAAGAATTAGTTGTCAAAAAGCGGCTTTTAACTTAGGATGTCATACTTGGGTATTAGATATTCATCAAGATTCCTGGAAAATAGAAATGAGTGATGGAAGTGTCATGAGAAATACTCAAGAACATCTAAAAGAAGCTATTTCTGTCCTAAGTAGTTATTGTGATATTCTAGCAGTAAGGACTTTTCCAAATCTTTTAGACAGAAATGAGGATTATCAAGAAGTAATTTTTAATAAGATCTTGAAATATTCTAAAGTCCCAGTAATCAACATGGAAAGTGCCACTTTGCATCCTTTACAGTCTTTAGCGGATGTGATGACTATCGCAGAAATAAAACCCTTTTCTGCTAAAAAAAAATGTAAAGTGGTGTTAAGTTGGGCTCCTCATATAAAATCATTACCGCATTCCGTAGCCAATTCCCTTTCTCAATGGGTATCAAAAATAGAAGAAATAGATTTTCTCATTACTTGTCCTGAAAAATATGACTTGTGTAAAAAATTTTCTTACGGGATTCCTACTATTCATAACCAAAATGAAGCATTTTTAAATGCAGATTTTATCTATGCAAAAAATTGGAGCAGTTATATAAATTATGGAAAAATACTTTGTTCTAGTTCTAGTTGGATGATTACTGAAAAAAAAATGAAGTTGACTAATCAAGCTAAATTGATGCACTGTTTACCTGTAAGAAGAAATATGGTAGTGGAAGATGCAGTTTTGGATAGTCCAAATTCCATTATTTTGCAACAAGCAGAAAATAGGATTTATGCGGCACAAATAATTTTTTTGAAAATTTTACAATCTTTATCATGAAAATCCATATAGTAAAAATTGGAGGAAATTTGATTAATGATCCAAAATGGCTGAATGCTTCTTTAGAGTCCTTTTTGCAACTACAAGGGAATAAAATATTCGTTCATGGAGGAGGAAGTAAGGCAACTATTATTGCTGATCAAATGGGAATTACTCAAAAATTTATGCAAGGAAGAAGGATTACGGATCAAGTAACTCTTGATCTAGTGGTGATGACTTATGCAGGTTTAATCAACAAAAAAATTATAGCTAAATTGCAATCTTATGACTGTAATGCTTTGGGATTATGTGGGGCAGATGGAAATAGTATAAAGTCTTCCTTTCGTTTAAAAAAAACAGAAATGGATATTGATTATGGATACGTAGGAGATATCAACAATAGAAGTGTTAACACTTTTTTTTTAAAATTTCTTTTGAAAAAAAAGATTGTTCCTGTATTTTGTTCTATTACTCATAATGGAAAAGGGGTTCTTCTAAATACTAATGCAGACACTATAGCGGCAGGGATCGCTATATCCTTAACCAAAAAAGGGGATGAAATAGAACTGCATTTTTGTTTTGAAAAAAAGGGAGTATTACGATATTTAGATGATGCTGAATCTTATTATAAAAAAATAGATTTTCGTTTATTTCAAATAATCAAAAAAAATCATACTATTAAAAATGGAATGATTCCAAAATTGGAAAATGCTTTTTTTGCATTAAAGAATGGAGTATCTAAGGTAAGTATAGGTCAACCTTATTATTTAAATGATTTGAATAATAAGACCGTTTTATGTCTGTAGTAGATTTAAAAATATTAAAGAAAGAAGCTATACAACTTCTTATAAAAATGATAAATATGCCATCTATATCTAAGAAAGAGAAAAAAGTATCTTTTCTGATAGAAGACTATCTTTCTAGATATGGATTTCATATAAAAAGAAAATTTAACAATATATGGACAGAAAATACTAATTATGATGCTAAAAAAGAAAATATTCGCACTATTTTATTAAATTCTCATCATGATACAGTAAAACCAGGAAAAAACTGGAAAAAAGATCCTTTTACGGCTATAAAAAAAGGAGATAAATTAATAGGTTTAGGAAGTAATGATGCGGGAGCTTCTGTTGTTTCATTAATTTCCACTTTTATATACTTAAACAGTTTATCTGTCCTACCTTACAAATTGGTACTTTCTCTTACAGCAGAAGAGGAAATTTCTGGACCATTAGGGATAAGATCTATTTTATCTGAATTAGGAAAAATAGATTTAGGGATAATAGGGGAACCAACAAAAATGCAAGTAGCTATTTCTGAAAAAGGATTATTAGTTTTAGATTGCCTATCGGAAGGAAAAACAGGACATTCTGCAAGAGATATAGGGGTTAATGCTATCTATATAGCTACAAAAGATATAGAATGTTTAAGAAATATTCAGTTTGATAGAAAGTCTAAATTGCTAGGTTATCCTACATTAACAGTCACTCAAATCCAAGGAGGGATACAACATAATGTAATTCCGGATTCTTGCTCTTTTGTCATAGATATTAGAACTAATGAATTATATACCAATGAGGAATTGATTGAAATGATCCGAAAAAAAATTCATTCTAAAATACAACCACGTTCTTCTCATTCCAATTCTTCTTTCATAAATCCATCACATCCAATTGTATCAAAAGCTAAGTCAATAGGGAGGAAAATTTATGGATCTCCTACTCTTTCTGATCAAAGTATTATGTCTTTTCCAACTATTAAAATGGGTGTAGGAGACAGCAAACGTTCTCATACCACAAATGAGTATATTCATATTTCTGAAATCCTAGATGGAATAGATATTTATATCCGTTTGTTAAAAGACTTTCAATTTTAAAACAAAAAAGGTAAATTTGTTCTCTTTATAAACAGAAAAAGTATGATACAAGAAATAAACGATGATAATTTTGAAAAAATTGTTTTTGAATCGAATCAGCCTGTTTTAGTGGATTTTTGGGCTCCATGGTGTGCTCCATGTAGAAGCTTATCTGCTATCTTAGAAGATATATTTACTGAATATATAGGGAAAGCATTGGTTGTTAAGTTAAATGTAGATAACAACCCGAAAACTTCTTCTCAATATGGAATACGTAGTATTCCTACTATGTTTTTTTTTAAAAACGGAGAAAAAAAAGATATGCATATTGGAGTATCTTCTAAGGAAGATATTAGAAAAAAATTAGAGGCTTTGATTTAATACTTTTTTTGGTCTGGTAGTTCAGTTGGTTAGAATACATGCCTGTCACGCATGGGGTCGCGGGTTCAAGTCCCGTCCAGACCGCCTTTAAACTTTTGAACTTTTTATATGTTGTTTTTTATTTTATATTTGATTAGATCTTCTATCGATATAATTCTCATATGAAATTTTTTAGCCATTTGAATTAATTGTGGAAAACGCGCCATAGATCCGTTTTTATTCAGAATCTCTACCAATACTCCTCCAGGGATGCATCCTGCCATTCTAGTTAGATCTATTGCCGCTTCTGTATGTCCTGGTCTTTCTAATACCCCTCCTTTTTTTGCGCGAAGAGGAAAAATATGACCTGGTTTGTTAAAAGCTTCTGGTTTGACTTCGTGAACTAGTGCTAATATAGTCTTAGCTCTATCTGAAACAGATATCCCTGTACTTACGCCATAACCTCGTACATCTACGGATACGGTAAAAGCTGTTTTTCTAGGATCTGTGTTATTGTTCACCATCATTTGAAGTTCTAATTGATCACATTTTTCCTCTGTTAAGGAAACACAAACTAAACCTCTACCATGAGTAATTAGAAAATTGACAATTTTAGGGGTTACTTTTTCTGCGGCCACTACAAAATCTCCTTCATTTTCACGATTTTCATCATCCACCACAATAATAAGTTTTCCATTTTGTATATCTTGCAAAGCAGATTCTATACAATTTAGATTCCCTTTATCAGAAGAATAAAAAACCATAAATAAATCCTCTATTTTATATTTTAGTTTTAGCTATTATTATTACATATAATAAAAATCATCCATGACAGTTTTATAAGTAATCCATATACTCAGTGGAAAAAAAACAAAATTTGGAATCCAGGCCCCCATCCATGGCCAGATTTCTGCTTTTTCTCCTTGATTTTGTGTAATGGTAAGTAAAGTATGATAAATAATGAATATAATTATGGCTATCAGAGTGGGCGATCCCATCCCACCTTTTCGGATGATAGCTCCTAGTGGGGCTCCAATAAGAAACATTATAATGCATGTTACTGGAAAGGTAAATTTTTTCTGTAATTCGAATTGATACTTGGCTAAGTATTTTTTTCTATCCTGAAGAAACTTTTTTTGATGTTGAAGTTCATCTATTAAAAGGGATAAATGATTTTTTTTATGTAGGAGATTGAAAAAATTTTTTTTTTTCTGAAAAAGGAAATCATAATTCAATTTCTGAAAATCAGAATAAAATTGACAATTTTCTTTTTTTAAAAAATGTATTTTTTCCATCAATTTTTTTGTATCAAGGGTTTTATAGGAATCATCATAATAATGATCTAAGTTTTTGTATTCTATTAAAGGTTTTTTTAAAGATTGAATGAAAGAATCAAAATGGACCATTTGATACGAATAAGTTTTTCCTTCATAAGGATTATCCCTATAGAAAAAACCCTTCATGAGTTTAATTTTAACCCCTCCCTCCTTTTTATTTGGAATTATAACTCCCTTTTCGGCAATAATCGTATTGATTGCTAAATTTTTTCCGTAAAAAAAAATGAATATTTTTTCTAGTAAATTACTATTTTTTTTTTTGCCTATTTTTATGAAAAAATCTGGAAAAAGATTAACAAAAACTCCTTCTTTTAACCTCCAATAGGGGTGAGTTATTGAAATTTGATATCCTAGTTTTTGAGCTTTTCTTTTTGCCTCTGGAATGGAAAAATCAGAAAAAAAATATAGTCCCACGGATAGAAGAAATGTTATACATAAAAGAGGAGACATGATTCTAAAAAGAGATATTCCAGAAGATTTAATTGCTGTAAGTTCTTGAGATTCTGAGATCTCCCCATAAGTCATGATAGAAGTTAGCAAGATAGAAATGGGGGTGACTAATGGGATAATTGAAATTCCAAAATAATATATAAACTTGAGGATAATTAAAATGTTAATATTTTTTCCTGTTAATTCATCCATTTTACTCCAAAAAAATTGAACAATAAATACAAAAAAAATAGAAAAAAAAATGATCAAAAAAAGAGCCATAAATAAACGAATTATGTATAGATCTAGTTTTTTTATTGGAATCCTTATCTTCATGTATTTCTTCTTTATTTTCCTATATAATATAAGAAAAGTATTTTACTCATATTGATTATCATCTGGTTCTGGTAAAAAAAAATATCCGTTTTTTTGAAAAGCTTTTTTCCCATAAAAATCAACTATTTTTTGAATATCTGATAGGTCTATAAAAGGACCTTGTAATCGAATTAGTTCATTCTGATTAGAAAATAAAAGGTCTCCTTTTCCAATTAACTTTTCCGCTCCTATACAATCTAGAATGGTTATAGAGTCTATTTTAGAACTGACTCTAAACGCAATTCTTGCGGTAAAATTAGATTTAATTATTCCAGTAATGACATCAACAGAGGGTCTTTGTGTAGCTATAATCAAATGAATTCCCACAGCGCGAGCTAACTGTGCTAAACGGGTTATATATATTTCTATTTGTTTTTTTTTAAAAGAAAAACTTAAATCTGCAAATTCATCAATAATTAGGATAATATAAGGTAAATGATATTTTTTTTCATATTTACCATTGTATTCTTGAATATTTCTAACCATTGCTTTTTCCAAAAGAGAATATCTATTCTCCATTTCTTTGCATAAAGAATTTAATATATTTTTTACTTCATGTATGTTTGTAATGATCGGATTTGTAGAATGAGGTAAAAGAGCAAAATAAGATTTTGAAATTTTTTTATAGATAGATAACTCTACTTTTTTTGGATCGATCAAAATAAATTTTAGATCTTCTGGTTTTTTTTTATATAATAAGAAGACGATCATAGCATTTATCCCAACTGATTTCCCTTGTCCAGTAGATCCTGCTATAAGTAGATGTGGCATTTTTGCTAAATCTATCATAAAAATTTCATTAAATACGGTTTTTCCTAAAGAAATAGGGAGTTCCATTTTATGACTTTTTTTGAAATTTTCTTCAGAATCAAGAATATTTTTCATATATACGATAGAACGTTTATTATTTGGGATTTCTATCCCTACAGAACCTTTTCCAGGTATGGGAGCTATGATTCTTATAGATAAAGCGGATAAATTTAAAGCTATTTCCTTTTCTAAGTTTTTTATTTTTGAAATCCGTACGCCTACCTGAGGAACTATTTCGTATAAAGTGATAGTAGGCCCTATAGTTGCCTTAATTTTATCTACTGCTATCTTATAATAGTTGAGGAGATGAATAATTTTTTTCTTATTATTTTCCAGATCTTTTTCAGATGATAGACAATCATCATTTTTAGAAGACGAAAGTATAGGAGGATTTATACTTTTTATTTCTTTTTTCTCAAAAAATGTAGGGTGATCAATGGATAAATCCGTTTTTTTATCATTAAAAAAATTTTTTAATAATTTCCATAATTGGATGATCCACCCCATATCTTCATGGACATATTGAATTTTTTTTTTTATTCCATTTTTTAACTTTGGAGTAGGAATCCGGAATATCATGATGGAATAAAGGATGATACTTGTAAGGACCAGGATTCCTAGTCCTACCTTTCCAAATAAGCTGATCAAAAAATTTCCTATTTCAAAACCAAAAATACCACTTAGGATTCCATTTTTAGGAAGAATCAAATAAAAAGTTATAGGAATCCATATGCTGAAAAATAGAAGTTGACATATTATGGATGGATACTTATTCCGCAGAAATTTTCCTTCGAAAAGGATTATGAATCCTGTGATGAACAATAATAAAGGGAAAAAAAAAGCACTAATTCCTATTCCGCAGTATATAAAATAGTGAGATAGAATAGCTCCGATTTTTCCAAGTAAATTTTCTGTTCTTATTTCTTTATCAAAAAGTTTATCCAGTTGACTTTGATCATTTTTCCAATGAAAAAGAAAAGAGAAAAAACTTAAAAATAAGAAAAGACTATTTCCTAATAAAAAAATGCCAGAAATAGTTCGACTCATATTTTTTTTCTCTCTGTTTTTAGGATTTTTAAAATTTTTTTTCATGTTTTTGAATTGAAATTTCTATTTTTCTATCCATAATTAATTATCCTTTCTTTGAAAAAAAAGTTTTTTATACTATATTAGGCTTATTCGATTAGAAAAACATTGCGATAAATATTAAAAAAAAATGAAAAAAACAAGAATGATCTCTCTTTTTATTGTTTTGGGATTTTTTTATCCTTGGCATAAGGTCCATAGTGAAATGATAAAAAAAGGAGAAAAGCTAAGAACAACAATGGAAAAAAATGTCAATCCCCATCGTAATTTTAATATGTACATGGATTTTACGAGTCGTATTCATTCTACAGTAGAAAAAGATATTTTGGATGGATCTCCTTTTTCTACAGAATCTTTCAAATTAGACATAATGGGAAAGGCGAATGATAAAATCAGTTATCGTTTTGTACAAAAATTTCATAATAAGAAAAACCATGTGGATAAAGAGGAGGATTTAGATAATGTGGAAGACCATAAGATGTATGATCCCATCACCATCGATTTAGCTTATTTGAAATATAAGTATAATGAGAAACTATCATTTTTGATAGGAAAACAACCAGTTTCTTTTGGAGGGATGGAATATAATTCTAAAGATCTTCATATAGATCGGTATTTTGATGTATACAAAAATAAGGAAAATCCTATTGGAATAAATTTTATTTATACTCCAAAAAAAAATCAAGAATTACAGTTACAGATGGTCAATAGCCATTCTAGAAAACTAGATGAAGAAATTCACCCTGAACAAGTCAATCATCCTATGGGGTATTCTGCGAATTTGAATTGGAATTTATTTAATAAAACCATTCAAAATAGATGGTCTTATTCTCTGTTTCAAGAAAGTGAAAAGGATAAATTTTGGAAATTATTAGCATTGGGGAGTAAACTAGATTTAAAACCGATTTCTATAGAAGCTGATTACATATTGAGTGATGAAGATATAGAAAAAAACGGTTATTTTACAAAAATAATACGTTCATTAAATAGTGATTATAAGGATTTTCTCTCTATGAGATATAAAACTTATTTTCTAAAATTTAAGTATAACTTCATTCCAAAATGGAATTTCTTTGCGAAAGGAATATATGAAGTTGGAAGATCTAAAACAAGGATTCAGGAAGTTTATGGAGTGGATCAAGATCAATTACTTAAAAAAGGATGTACTTATTATGGGGGGATAGAATATATGCCTGGTCAGGAGGATTTAAGTTTATATTTTTTATATAAAAAACAAAAAGTTGATTATATGAATTTTGTAAGACAAGAAAACAAGGATAAGGATAATCATTCTATAGTTTTGGGATTAAGTTATCGCATAAAATTATTTTAAAACAATATGAATAAAAAAATATCGAGAATCCCGCTCGATATTTTTTTATTTTTTCTAATGAGAATAGGACTTTTTTTTGGATCATTTAATCCCATTCATTTAGGTCATGTAATTCTTGCTAATCACATAGTAGAGTTTTTGGATATAGATCATATTTGGTTTGTTGTTTCTCCAAAAAATCCACTAAAAAAAAAACGGATCTTTTAGATTATGTCCATAGAATGAAGATGGCGCGCATTGCCGTTGAAGGTTATAAAAAGATGAGTGTACTAGATATAGAATCTGAATTTTCTCCTTCTTATACTATTCATACGCTTAATGTCATAGAGAAAAAATATCCTAAAGAAAAATTTACTCTCCTTATAGGAAGAGATACTTTATATTCATTAAAAAAATGGAAGAGTTATAAAACTATTTTAAATAAATATGAGATTTTCGTATATCCTCGTATTGGTTTTTTCTCTAATCCTTTTTTTAAAAAGGAAAATATCTATCTTTTAAAAGCACCTATGATTGAAATATCTTCTTCTTTTATTCGAAATTCTATTCAAAAAGGAAAGAATATCAAACCTTTGCTTCAACAAAAAGTATGGAAGTATGTGAAAAAACATAAATTTTATAGAAAATAATGAAATCAAAAATGGGATGAATTCTTATCCCATTCTTTTCTTTTGTATTCGTAAGTCTTTTTTAATAATCTTTGAAATTCAAGTTCACAAAATATTTTTTTTATGGAATCCCAATTGGGTTGTTTTACATAAAATTTTTCCTCTTGAAAATAAAAAAAGGGAACGTTAGTAACAATGGTGACTAATCTTTTAGATAGAAGACCTAATTCTTTATTCTTTTCAATATTTTTTTTAATCTTTCCGCTAAGATCATGGGTAGAATTTAAAAAATTTTCAATACTTCCATACTTTTGAATAAATTTTCTAGCATATTTTTCTCCTATTCCCGGTAATCCTGGTATATTGTCAGAAGAATCTCCCATCATACTCCATAAATCTATAAGTTGTTTAGGTTCTATCACTCCAAATTTTTCTTTTATTTCCTCAATTCCTAATATTTTTTTTGGATTTCCTTTAAAAGGAGGTCTATAAATCTGGATGTTTTTTGTGACAAGTTGGCTAAAATCTTTGTCCAAAGTAATGATATAAATTATATATCCTTTTTTTTCTGCTTTTTTTGCTATAGTTCCGATGAGATCGTCTGCTTCGTATCCATCTTTTGCATAAAAGGAGGAAATTCGAAAAGACTTTAAAATATTTATAACATAAGGCATAGCGATAGAAATATCTCTTGGAGTTTTTTTTCTATGAGCTTTATATTTAGGATATTCTTTTTTTCGAAAAGTGTTTCGACTGGTATCAAAAAAAGCCGCCATATAAGAGGGTTTTTCCTCATTTAAAGTATTAATCAAAAAATAAGTAAAATGAATGATGGGAGAAGTGTTTATTCCTCGTGAAGTTAAAAGTGGATTTTTGATATAGGCATAATATCCTTGATAAAGAATAGTGTATGTATCTATTAAAAATAATTTTTTATTCTTCATATTTTATTTTTATTATGTAAATATGTAGGAAAAAAGGATTTTAATCACAACTATTTTCCTGTCTATAGGTAGAGTTAGAGTATAAGGGGTAGGGTAGGATGTCATAAGTATGAAAAAATCAAATAATAAATATACAGTAACTGCTGCTTTTCCATATGCAAATGGACCCATTCATATAGGACATTTAGCTGGTGTCTATTTACCTGCAGATATTTTTGTTCGTTATCTTAGACGGAAAAAAAAGGAGGTTATTTTTATATGTGGATCCGATGAACATGGGGTTCCTATTACGATACAAGCTAAAAAAGAAAATACGACTCCTAAAGAAATAGTCAATAAATATCATTTCATGATTAAAGATTGTTTTGAAAATTTTGGAATACATTTTGATAACTATTCCAGAACTTCTACAGTGATTCATAAAAAAATTTCTACTTCTTTTTTTAATAAACTACATAAAGAAAAAAAAATATTTGAAAAAGTATCTGAACAATACTATGACAATCAATCTAAACAATTTTTAGCGGATAGATATATATATGGAATTTGCCCCCATTGTAAACATAAGGAAGCTTATGGAGATCAATGCGAAAATTGTGGTTCTTCGTTAAGTCCTGAAGAATTAATAAATCCTCTTTCTACTATAAGTGGAAGCAATCCAGTTTTGAAAAAAACTAAACATTGGTATTTCCCATTAAATGAATATCAAAATTTTTTGGAAAAATGGATTTTAATGGATCATCAAAAAGATTGGAAAGTGAATGTTTATGGACAAGCTAAATCTTGGTTAAATCAAGGATTAAAACCTCGTGCTATTACAAGAGATTTGGATTGGGGAATTCCTATTCCGAAAGAGATAGGAAAAGTTTTATATGTATGGTTTGAGGCCACTATAGGTTATATTTCCTCTACTATAGAATGGGCAAAAAGAAAAAAAAAAGACTGGAAACCTTATTGGAAAGATAAAAGGACAAAATTAATTCAATTCATAGGAAAAGATAATATTGTATTTCATTGCATTATCTTTCCAGCTGTACTTAAAGCATATAATCAGGGATATATTTTACCGGATAAAATCCTTGCTAATGAATTCCTAAATTTAGAAAATGAAAAAATTTCTACTTCAAAAAATTGGGGTGTATGGATTCATGAATACTTAAGGGATTTTCCAAATCAACAAGATACACTTCGTTACATTCTTATAGCTAAGATGCCAGAAAAAAAAGATAACAATTTTAATTGGAAGGATTTTCAAAAAACAAATAATACGGAGCTGGTAGCTATATTAGGAAATTTCGTTAATCGGAGTCTGACTTTAATTCAAAAATACAACGATGGGATTATTCCCAATCCTGGTATTTTTTCCATAAAAGATAAATCTATTTTAAAAAAAATAAGGAAATATCCGGAAAATATAGGGAATTTGATCGAATCCTTTCGCTTTCGTGAAGCTTTAGTTTGTTTTATGGATTTAGCTAGGCTTGGAAACAAGTATTTAACGGAAGAAGAACCTTGGAATATCAAAAAAACGGAACAACGGATAGAGACGATCCTTTACGTTTCTTTACAAATTGTTGGAATGTTAGCGCAATTAGCAGAGCCATTTCTTCCATGTACGGCAAAAAAATTATTAAAAATGCTTTGTTTGAAAGCTTTTTTTTGGAAAAAAATAGAAAACGTGAAGGAATTTTTATGTCCAGGACATGTTTTAGGAAAGTCTACATTGTTATTTCACAAAATAACAAATAAAAGTGTTGAAAAACAACTAGAAAAATTAGGGAAAATGACTTATGAAAAGTAAGTTACTCTTTGTCTTTTTTTTGTTATTTTTTTCATGTAATGATGAAGATTTCTTAAAAAACCAAGAACATTCTCAAAATATGGATGATAATTCCATATTTCCTTATCATGAAAAAAATAACAATTCAGATAAATTACGATTTTTTATTTCTGATCATATAATAAAAGCTCCTTTAGATGGATATTTTTTTATATGGGGTACTATGAAATTGAGTCATATTCAAAATGAAAAAAAAAAATATCCCACTATAAGTTATGGAATAGATGTATTTATTAATAATTTTTTAAAGTATAAAACTTATTTTAAAGATTGTCTAAATGAAGAGGATAAAAAGATCTCTAAATTAGATTTAAAAGGAAACTTCCATTTAAAAATTCCAGTAAAAAAAAATGATCAACTATACTTACAATATTCTGTAAAAAGAAAGGATCCTATATCTTTATATTTTTTTGATGAAAAACAAAAAGTTTTAAGGAATGAATTAGATCATATAAAAATCTTTTTCCATCCTTCATCACATAATTAATCAGCGGAGAGAGAGGGATTCGAACCCCCGGAGGTAAAAACCTCAACGGTTTTCAAGACCGACGCAATTAACCACTCTGCCATCTCTCCTAAATTTTAATTTCTACAATATTCCTAAGAAGATCTTGCATAGTTTCTCTTCTTCTAATAAGAAAATCTTTTCCTTTGACAATCATAACTTCAGAAGGTCTATAACGAGAATTATAATTAGAGGACATAGAAAAACAGTAAGCTCCTGCATTTTTAATACATAAAATATCCCCCTCACGGATTTCTGAAATTTGACGATTGAATCCAAATGTATCCGACTCACAAATATATCCTACTACTGTGTAGAAACGAAAACGTCCGTTAGGATTCGAAATATTTTCAATGCAGTGATAAGCCTCATAAAACATGGGACGAATAAAGTGATTAAAACCGGAATCTACTCCAGCAAATACGGTAGAAGTGGTATGTTTAATGACATTGACTTTAACTAAAAAGTACCCAGATTCACTCACCAAAAATTTCCCTGGTTCCCATATCAAAGTTACTTTTTTCCCATACACTTTACAAAAACTTTCAAACTTTTCTATAATAGAACGACTTAAAAAAATCAAATCCGTTTTTATATCATTTTTTGTATATGGAACTTTAAATCCACTTCCAAAATCTATATAATCAATATCTGGAAAATCTAGAGCTATTTGAAATATTACTTTAGCTCCTTGTAAAAAGGCTTCTATATCTGAGATATCAGACCCTGCATGCATATGAAATCCCTCTATTTTCAGTCCTGTATTTTTTAATATTCTTTTTAGATGAGGAATTTGATAGTAAGATATTCCGAATTTTGAATCTACATGTCCAACTGAAATTTTATAATTTCCTCCTGCCATAATATGAGGATTGATTCTTATTCCTATAGGATAATCTGGATGATCACTTCCAAACTGTTCTAAAAGAGATAGATTATCTATGTGAATTCTGACTCCGAAATCAACCGCTTTTTTAACTTCTTTTAGGGAAACACAATTTGGAGTGAATAGAATATGTTTTGGAGAAAATCCAGCTCTTAACCCTAGTTCTACTTCTTGAATAGAAACGGTATCTAATCCACTTCCTAACTTTTGTAAAAATTTTAAAACATTCAAATTAGTGTTTGCTTTGCAAGCATAGTTAATTCTTAAACGTGTAACTTCACTAAAAGCTTTCTTCATCTTTATATATTGTCTTTCTATTTTTCTAGAATTATATATATAAAGTGGAGTTCCGTATTTTTTTCCTAGTTGCATTAACTGGTCTCTAGAAACTGAAGAATTGCTATTTTCATTCATAATTCTATCATCTATCTATATCAGGGCTAAATGAATCACATCATTCATGTCTCTAACATAATCAAAGGTTAATCCCTTTAAGTGGTCTTGTTTAATTTCTTCTACATCTTTTTTATTATCCTGTGAAAGGATAATTTCTTTTATATTAGCCCGTTTAGCAGCTAAAATTTTCTCTTTTATTCCTCCCACAGGAAGAACCTTTCCTCTTAATGTAATTTCTCCTGTCATAGCTAAATGAGGCCTTAACTTTCTTCTAGTATAACTTGATACTAAAGAAGTTAACATAGTAATTCCTGCAGATGGACCGTCTTTAGGGACAGCACCTTCAGGAACATGAACGTGGACATTTCGTTCTTCGAACATTTTAGGGTCTATGTTAAAATCCTTATAATGAGCTTTAATATATTGCAAAGCAATTGTGGCAGATTCTTTCATGACCTCTCCTAAATTTCCAGTAATACTTAAATTTCCTTTTCCCTTAGACAAACTGGATTCTATGTATAAAATATCTCCACCAAAATTAGTCCAAGCTAAACCTGTAACAACGCCCGGAACTTTATTTTCTTCATAACGATCCGGATCATTTGGAATTCCTAGAATTTCCTCTATTTTTTCAATACTTAAACGTTTTACATATTTTCTATCCATAGCAATATGCTTAGCGGCATAACGTGCTAATTTAGCCATATGTTTTTCCAGAGTTCTCAAACCGGATTCTCTGGTATAACTTTCTATAACTTTTTCAATTTGTTGAGTGCCAAGTATCAAATCTGATTTTTTCAATCCATTTTCTTTCAACTGTTTAGGAAGAATATGTTTTTTGACGATTTGAGTTTTTTCCTCTACCGTATATCCATTCATCTCTATAACCTCCATTCGATCTATAAGAGCTGGTTGTATATTAGAAAGAGAATTTGCTGTAGCGATAAACAATACTTTTGACAAATCATAACCCATTTCCAAAAAATTGTCGTAAAATGAGGTATTCTGTTCTGGGTCCAAAACTTCTAACATGGCAGAAGAAGGGTCGCCATTCGCTCCTAAACCTATTTTATCAATTTCGTCAAGAACAAAAACAGGATTGGAAGTTCCTACCTTTCGTATGGATTGCAATAACCTTCCCGGCATAGCTCCAATATAAGTTCTTCGATGACCACGTATTTCAGACTCATCGTGTAATCCACCTAAAGAAATACGTACGTATTTTCTTTTAATAGCAGTAGCTATAGATCTTCCCAAAGAAGTTTTTCCAACTCCAGGTGGACCGTAAAAGCATAGAATAGGGGAACGCATATCTCCTCTTAATTTTAAAACTGCCAAATATTCTATAATACGTTCTTTCACTTTTTCTAACCCGTAGTGATCTCTATCTAATATTTTCTGAGCAAATTCTAAATCAAAACTATCTTTTGAGTATTTTCCCCAGGGAAGATCAATCATCAATTCTAGATAATTTCTTTGAACAGTGTATTCTGGCATTTGAGGATTAGTCCTTTGCATTTTTAGTAACTCTCTATCAAACTGTTTTTTAGCTTCCTTAGACCATTTTTTTCTGGAAGCTTTTGCACGCATTTCATCAATCTCTTTTTCATAAGAAATATCTCCTAACTCTTCTTGTATAGCTTTAATTTGTTGATGTAAAAAATATTCTCTTTGTTGCTGATCCATATCACTACGAACACGGGACTGAATATCGTTCTTTAACTTTATTTGTTGATGTTCTACGTTCAGAAAACGCAGTGTCTCCATGGCTCTTTTTTTTAAATCATCGTACTCTAACAATTTTTGTTTGTCTCTAGTAGCTAAATTCATATTAGCTGCTACAAAATTGATTAAAAAAGAAGGGCTTTCTATATTACGAATAGCAATGCTTGCTTCTGATGGAATATTTGGATTATCCTGAATAATTTTTATGGCAATTTCTTTGATGGATTCTACCAAAGCAAGGTATTCCTTATCTTTACAAGAAGGTTTCTTTTCTTCTAAAGCTAGAATTTCTGCTTTAAAATATGGATCTTTTTGAATAAAACGATTGACCTTAAATCTTCTTTTCCCCTGTAAAATAACAGTGGTATTTCCATCAGGCATTTTCAATAACTTCAATATTTTAGCCACTGTTCCTATAGAGTATAAATCTTTTTCACTAAGATTTTCTATTCCGGAATTTTTCTGTGTTAATACCCCAACGGTTTTATCCAATCCATAAGCATCTTGTAATAATTGGATAGATCCACTTTTTCCTGCTATAATGGGAAAAACAATTCCGGAATACAAAACCATATTTCTCACTGTTAATATACATAATTGTTCCGGAATGTCATCTTTAAGAAGCTGATCTTCTTCATCTTGACTCATTAAAGGAATAAATTCTGCTTCAGACTCGAATCCAGATTCGGTAAATATATTTTTTAGTAACATAAAAAAATAGATTTCTTACTTAAATGAGGATTCCTATCCTATTCTTTACTATTCTATCTAGAGGAACCACCACCTTAAATATACTGTTTTCTATATGAAAAAAAAAACCCTAACGGGGTACTTATTTTCTTTTGAAGAAACGATTATTCAGTATGAAAAATTGATTTATTTTTCTTTTTTTTCTTGTTCAAGAAATTTCATAAAAATATCTTCCGTTAAAATTTTTATATGGTTTTTTTTCATACACTTTTCAAGTTTAGAACCAAAGTTTTTTCCTACAACAAGAAAATGAATTTTTTTATTCACCGTATGAAATACTCTTCCTCCTAAAAGTTCTACCAATTTTTTAGCTTTATTACGGGTCATACTAGACAGTCTTCCTGTGAATAAAAAAGATTTTCCTTCAATAGGAGAATATTGGTTTTTTACAGGGTTTTTTTTGTAGAAATCTGAAAAATTTAATCCATGTTTCATCAGGATCTCCACAATTTTTTTGTTCTCTTTAATGGAAAAAAAAGTTTTTATACTTTCTGAAATTTTTTTTCCTATTCCTGAAATAGAGGTTAATTGAGGTTCTTCTGCCTGCATTAAGGAATTTACATTTGAGAATTTTTCGGTTAATTTTTTAGAAATATCTTCTCCTACATGAGGAATTCCTAAAGCATATAAGACTCTTTGATAGAGATTATCTTTTGATTTTTCAATATTTTTTATTAAAAAATCTGCTAGTTTTTCTTTCACTCCATCTATTTGAAGAAGTTTTTCCTTTTTTAATTGATATAAATCGGAAATATTATATAAAAAACCTTTTTGGTACAATTTTTTTATCATTTCCTTTCCAATTCCTTTTATATTCATAGCTCTTTCACTCACAAAATGTTGTATTTTTTTCATGTTTTGAGAAGGACAAAAATTATTGGGACAGTAGAATAATTCATTTTTTTTTCTTAAATGGCTCTTACATGAGGGACATTTTTTTAAGAAATATATAGGAGAGGCATTGATTAATCTTTTTTTTAAATTTATTTTAGCTACTTTAGGAATAATATCTCCTCCTTTTTCTAATAAAAGAGCATCTCCATAATGAATTCCCATTTTTTGGATAAAATGATCATTATAAAGCGTCACTCTTTTCACTATGGTTCCAGAAATTTTTTTTGGCATCACCTCGGCTACAGGAGTAATGATTCCAGTACGTCCTACTTGAAATTTCAGGTTTAATAATCTTGTCTCCGATAATTTTTTTGGTCTAAATTTGTAAGCTATAGCCCAACGGGGATATTTATTCGTATATCCTAAAAGAAATTGATTCTGATATTCATTGACCTTAATGACTATTCCATCAATCTGATAGGGAAGTGTTTTTTTCCATTGAGTCCAATAGTCCAAGAAATGAAATATATCCTTGGTTTTTTTACTACAAAGTAAAAAATTTTCTGATATTTCAAAACCCCAATTCCGTAGGGTTTTTAAAGCTTGATATTGTGTATCAAAAGGCAAATTTTTTCCCATTACAGAGTATACTATACAAGATAGAGTCCGTTTATATACTTCTTTACTATTCTTAATTTTCAGAGTTCCACTCGCTGTATTTCTAGGATTAGCATAAGGTTTTTTTCCACTTATTGTGCGTTTTGCATTGATTTCTAAAAATTTTTTTATAGGAAGAAAAATTTCTCCACGTATTTCAAGATATGACGGATGCTTTTCCCCTATTAATTTTAGGGGAATGGATTGGATGGTCCGTACATTTTCTATGACTTCTTCTCCTTTTTTTCCATTTCCACGAGTCACAGCATGGGTTAAAAAGCCGTTTTTATAAATTAAATTAATAGAAACTCCATCATATTTTAGTTCACATACGAAAGAAAGAGAAGAAGAAATGGATTGATGAATCCTTTTTTTCCAAGTTATTAACTCTTTCTTAGAATAGGTGTTTTGAAGAGAGTACATTTTATATTTATGAGAATAAATGGAAGAATTTGTATATTTTTTTTCTCCTTCTACTCCTATTCTTAGAGTGGGGGAGCTAGGATCATAAAATTCTGGATGTTCTTTTTCCAATAGAAATAATTCTCTTAATTTTTTATCAAAATTGTAATCAGATATCTCAGAAGTATCCAGGGTATAATATTGATAATTATATTCTGAAAGTTTTTTTCTTAGCTGAAATATTTTTTCTTTGATTTCTTTTTTATTTCTATCTTGTTTCATGTTTTTTGGTAATATATAGCACGAATCATTCGGAAAAAACCTTGGAAATCTCTTCTAATTTCTAGATTTATGAATCCCTTTTTTTTCATAAATTCAATGAAATCTAGATAAAGGAATTGATTGATTTCAAAGTAAACACATACTAATACTCCAGTAAATTTTTTTTTGATCCAGGAAAGAATTTTTTGATAAAAAATGAATGGGGCCTCATCAGGAACAAATAAAGCTTGAAAAGGTTCATATTGAAAAATATTCGGATGCAGTAATTTTTTTTCAGAGATTCTTACATAAGGAGGATTGCTTACGACAATGTTAACAGGATATTTTTTTAGAATGGAAAGAGAAATTAAATTTTGCAATATATCCACTTTTTTGAAGAAAATTTTTTCTTTTTGAAATTTGGAATTAATATTTGCTATAAAAAGACTTTCAGGAGAAACATCTACGGCATGAATATGCCGTATTTTAGGAAGTTTCTTTTTTAAAGAAATCCCAATACATCCACTTCCTGTACAAAGATCAAATACTTGAACGTTTTCACTATTTTTTTTGTGATCCTGTATAATCCAGGATACAAGTTCTTCGGTTTCTGGTCTTGGAATAAAGACTTTTTCATTAACTAAGAAATCCATTCCAAAAAAGGAAGTCTTTCCAATTACATACTGAATGGGTCGATTTTTTTTCAATTCCCATAATTTTTTTATCAATTTTTTGTAAATATAGTCTTCTATTTTTTCCTTTTTACTTAATTTTAAAATAATTGTGATTTTATCACATTTCAGCACGTGTGTAGTAAGCAAAAAAAAGAGATTCTCTAACTCTTGAGAGTCTGGATAAATTTCTTGAAGAGCATCATAAAATAGATGGTAGAATTTATCAATAGACATTCTACAATATACGAATTAAAAAAAAATATTTATTTTTCCTACTTAGTTTAGTATTAGAATTTTTTCCTATGTTAGATGAAGATACCATTGTTGCTTTGGCAACTCCTATGGGATCCAGCGCGATCTCTGTTATTCGTATTTCTGGAAATCATTCCATATCCACTGTTGAAAAAATTTTTTTTTCCGTTATACCTGGAAAAAAACTAGGGAATCAATCCACACATACTCTTCATCTAGGGTCTATTGTGGATGAAAATGTTTTATTGGATCAAGTATTAATATCTCTATTTAGATCTCCTTTTTCTTACACAGGAGAAAATATGATAGAGATATCTTGTCATGGATCTTATTATATTCAACAAAAAATATTGCAATTGCTGATCAGAAAAGGATTACGTTTAGCTCGTCCTGGAGAATTTACACTTCGTGCCTTTTTAAATAAGAAAGTAGATTTATCACAAGCTGAAGCTATAGCAGATCTGATTTTATCTGAGAATCAAGCTTTTCATGAAATATCTTTGCAACAAATCAAAGGATCCTTGACTCATACCATTAAAAATTTACGAAAAAAATTATTGGATTTTGCATCTCTCCTAGAATTGGAATTGGATTTTTCCGAAGAAGATGTGATCTTTGCAAAAAGATCAGAACTTTTTTCTTTCTTAAAGGATTTAGAAAAAACATTAAAAGATTTAATTGAATCTTTTTCACTAGGAAATGCGATAAAAAAAGGAATCTATGTAGCTATTATTGGAGAACCAAATGTAGGAAAATCTACGTTATTTAATTACGTGATTCAGGAGAACCGTTCTATTATATCTCATATAGAAGGAACTACTAGAGATAGTGTAGAAGGAGAATTTGTTTTGAATGGGATCCATTTTCATTTTGTGGATACTGCAGGAATTAGAACAACTCAAGATCCAATAGAAATGATGGGAGTTCAAAAAACGATGGAAAAGATACAAGAATCTCAAGTTCTCTTATATCTTTTTGAAGCTTCTACCAAGGAGAAAAAAAAACAGAAAAAAATTCTTCATGAAATTCAACTTCTTCACAAAAAATATCCACTGAAAAAAATTTTAGCTATTGCTAATAAATCAGATGTATCTTCTTTTAAAGACTTCTACAATATAAAGTCAAAAATTCCTTATTTTTTTGAAATTTCTGCAAAAAATCATCACGGGATAAAAAAAATTCTCTATACTTTAAGTAATTTATTCATAAAAAAACTACAAGAAAAAAATATTATTGTGACACAAAGCAGACATTATGAAGCTTTGAAAAAAGCTTTAGAAGAGGTTTTTTTAGCTCATGAAGCCTTTAAAAAAAAGATCTCAGAAGATTTAATTTCTATACATATTAAAGAAGCTTTGCGGTATTTAGGAGAAATAACCGGAGAAATAACAAATGAAGAGATCCTCAAAAACATATTTTCAAAATTTTGTATTGGAAAGTAAGATTCATGATGCAAAAAAAATACAATCTTGTCAGAGTTCGTTTTGCTCCTAGTCCCACAGGTCCATTACATTTGGGTGGAATAAGGACCGCTTTATACAATTATCTTTTTGCTAAAAAATATGGAGGATCCTTTGTTCTTAGAATAGAAGATACGGATCGAAAAAGATTTGTTCCTAATTCTGAATCCTATATTATGGAGACCTTAAAATGGTGCCAGATAGAACCTGATGAAGGAGTTGGTTATGGAGGAGTTCATCTCCCTTATCATCAATCTCAACGTGGAGATATTTATCGATTCCATCTTTCTAAATTATTAGAGAAAGGACATGCTTATTACGCTTTTGACACAGATGAGGAACTTTATATCAAAAGAAAGGAATATCAAAATCGTGGATTAACCTTTTCCTATAATGCGAGTATAAGAATGGAAATGAAAAATTCCTTGAACATGACTAAAAAACAATTATATACAAAATTAAATTCTGGTTTTCCCTATGTTATTCGATTTAAAATTACACCTGGAGAAAAATTGAAAATGGAGGATATGATACGTGGAAATATTGTAGTCCACACAGATAGTTTAGACGATAAAATATTGTTAAAATCTAATGGAATAGCTACTTATCATCTAGCTAATACGATAGACGATCATTTAATGAAAATCACTCATGTGATCAGGGGAGAAGAATGGCTCCCATCTATGTCTTTCCATCTATTATTATATCGTTCTTTTGGTTGGAGTCCGCCTATTTTTGCACATTTACCTTTAATATTAAGAGAGGATGGAAAAGGAAAACTTAGCAAAAGAAACGTAGAAGATTTAGATTTTCCTATATTTCCTTTACAATGGAAAGTTCCAGAAACTAAGACGATCATTCCAGGATACAGAGAGTTAGGATATTTTCCAGAAGCTTTCGTTAATATGTTAGCTTTTTTGGGGTGGAATCCAGGAATCCAAAGAGAAATTTTTTCCTTGCAAGAATTAATTCATTTCTTTTCTTTAAAAAGAATCACTCAATCTGGAGTTTATTTTAACCTAAAAAAAGCCAATTGGTTCAATAAACAATACTTGAAAAAAAAAGGGGGGGAAATATTTTCTTATCTTTCTATAGAATTGCAAAAACGTTCTATTTCCTATGAAATGGATTATTTATATAAAGTCATCCATCTCACAATCGATAGGCTGCATTTTATCCATGAAATTTGGAAACATTCTTTTTACTTTTTTATTTCTCCTAATTCTTATGAATACAGTTCTTTTAATCAAATTTTTCATCAAAATATCATTGATCAATTAGAGTCTTGTAAAAAATCATTATTAAATATTCCTCAATTTACATCCGTAAATTTGAGATTGTTATTTCAGAAATACAATAAAAAAAATAAAGATAAAATGATGAAAATATTTCGTTTAGCTTTAGTAGGGAGTCTACAAGGGGTTGATCTTTTCATGATTTTTGAAATGTTAGGAAAGAAAGAAAGTATCCAAAGGATAGAAAAACTAATGAAAAAAATAAGAGAAAAAATCTAGATTTTTTTGAAAAAAGAACATAAAAACATAGATTTACACTTTTGAAAAAAAAATTCCAATGCTGAGACATTATGAAAATATCATGATAATCACTCCTATTTTGTCTGATGATCAATCGAAAAAAACGGCAAAAGAGTATGAAAATTATCTCATCCAAAAAAATGGGGAAATAGTTCATCAGGAACATTGGGGATTAAAAAAATTAGCTTATCCTATTCAAAAAAAACAAAGTGGATGTTATCATTTATTTGAGTTTTTATTAAGTTCTAATTTAGTCTATGATTTAGAATTGAAATTAAGACAAGACGAACGTATTTTACGTTTTATCACTGTAAAATTAAATCAAGATGGAATAGAATATGCAGAAAGAAGGAGAAATAAATTATTAAACAAAGACCAAAAATTATGATTTTAGAAGAGGAGATCAATCAAACCCATCATAAAAAACAACAAAAAGGGGTAGACAGCGATTTAAGATACTTGTCTCCTCTTAAGATAGAAACTAAAATAGAAAAAAAATATTGTTATTTTAAAAAAAGAAATATTAAGTATATAGATTATAAAGATCCTACCTTTTTGATCAAATTCCTGAATGCGCAGGGTAAAATATTGCCACGTCGTATTACAGGAACTTTACAAAAAAATCAAAATAAATTAAATGCGGCTATAAAAAGATGCCGACAAATTGGACTTTTACCTTTTGTGACAGATGACTTAAGATAAAAAATGAAAATTATTCTCAAAAAAGACGTGGAAAATTTGGGATTTCAATATGATGAATTAAATGTGAAACCAGGATATGCTAGAAACTATTTAATCCCTAAAGGATATGCTATTATCGCTTTACCTGGAGAAGTAAAAAATATTCAAGAAATTTTAAAACAACGCTTAAAAAAGGAAAGTTTTTTCATTGAAAAATCCAAAGAAATAGAAAAAAAATTAAAACAATTGACTATAAAAATAACAGCTAAAGTAGGAAGAGGAGGAAAATTATTCGGTTCAATTAATAATCAAGAATTGATGGAAGCTTTGCACAAAAAAGGGATTTCTATAGAAAAAAAATTTATCAGAATTCCTGGAAATAGAGTTATTAAAACGATTGGAAAACATCAAGCCTGTATACGTTTACATCGTCAACGGGAACTACCCCTAAATTTTGAAGTAGTAGCTGACTAATTTATCAAAGTGTCATATATTAAGAATAAATTGAGTATCATGATAATGACGGTGATAATCCAAGCTAATATTTTTAAAACCGGTCCATTGACAAATGATCCCATTTTATCAGAATTCCCTGTAAAATTTACTAATGGAATAATAGCGAAACTTAATTGTATTGATAAAATAATTTGACTAATTATTAGTAATTCAGCAGTTCCTTTCTCTCCATAAATCAGAGAAGTAATCATAGCCGGAACAATAGCGATGAGTCTTGTTATTAATCTTCTTATCCATGGTTTTAATCGAATGTGAAGAAAGCCTTCCATTACAATTTGTCCAGCTAGAGTTCCAGTAAGTGTGGAGTTTTGTCCTGAGGCTAGCAAAGCTAAAGCAAAAAAAATTCCAGAGAAACTAGAACCGAGTATGGGGGTTAAAAGTTTATGTGCGTCCATAATATCTGCTACTTCTGTATGTCCAGATCTATGAAAAGTAGCGGAAGATATAATTAATATAGCTGCATTGATAAAAAAAGCTAAGGATAAAGAGAACGTACTATCTATAGTGGCATATCTTATGGCCATCTTCTTCCCTTCAATAGTACGTGGATAATTCCTAGTTTGGATAATACTTGAATGTAGGTATAGATTATGAGGCATAACTGTAGCCCCTAGAATTCCAATAGATATATAGAAAGAATGCGAATTTTTGATTATTTCCGGATTAGGGATAATTCCTTTTAAAATGGGAAGAATTTCTGGTTTAGAACTAATAATTTCAAAACTAAAACAAACTAAAATTGTAAAGATTAACGCAGCAACTACACTTTCAATGTATCTGAATCCTTTGTATTGAAAAAATAAAATAAGCAAAACATCTATAGCAGTAATTAAAACCCCCCATGTTATGGGAATCCCAAAAAGCAATTTTAAGGCTAACACAGAACCAATAATTTCTGCTAAGTCACAAGCCGCAATAGCTACTTCACATAAAATCCATAAAAGAAAACTAATAAATGGGGGATAATGGTCTCTACAAGCTTGTGCTAAATCCCGTTCACAAACAATTCCTAATTTAAGAGCCAAATGTTGTAAGATGATAGCAAAAATATTGGATATAAAAATAACGGATAAAAGCATGTATCCGAATTGGGCTCCTCCAGCAATATCTGTAGCCCAATTTCCTGGGTCCATATATCCAACGGCAATCAATAATCCTGGTCCAGTGAAAGCCAATAATTTTTTCCATTTTCCTGTCTTTTGAGGAACAGAAACAGAAGAAAAAACTTCAGATAGGGAAGGATACTTATTCTCTTTTCTCCATCCTTTTATAGGATATTTATTTTTTGGCATATAAAATAAATATGAAATGAAAATATAAAGTTAACCGTTTTCCTTGTTTTTATTTATGTGGAAGTCTAATAGGAATGGAAAAATCTATTTTTCTTTTTATGAAAAAAACAGAATGAAATTGCATAAAATCAAATTATTTTATACCTTTGATTTTTTGTGTACGGACTATAGTGTAGATTGATTTAGATGAAAAGAATAGCTATACAAGGGGTAAAGGGGTGTTTTCATCATGCAGCAGTTTCCAGATATTTTGAGGGTTGTCATTATGAATTGAGGGAGTATTCTTCCTTTAGAGAAGTTGCCTGTTCCGTGGCTAAATCTGATGTGAATATTGGAGTGATGGCTATAGAAAATACTATAGCGGGAACTATATTGACAAACTACAGTCTTTTATCTGAATACAATTTAAAAATAGTGGGAGAAGTCTACATGCCTATCAAACATCATTTAATGGCTTTTCCTGGACAGGAAGTAAAAGATATTAAGGAAATTTATTCTCATCCTATGGCTCTTTTACAATGTGAATCCTTTCTAGAGGAACATTCTGAAATAAAAATCTCAAAATACTCAGATACGGCAGCTGCCGCTCAATACATTTCTAAATGTAAGAAAAAAGGTTTAGCTGCGATTGCTTCGGAAGATGCGGCTAAAGAATATGGGTTAGAAATACTTTCTAAAAATATACAAAGCATTACAAAGAACTTTACCAGGTTTTTTGTCATTAAAAATTCTTCGAAAAAAGAAAATAATTTTAATAAAGCTTCACTCAGATTCAAGATTTTACATACTACTGGAAGTCTGTCTCAGATTTTGAGTCTTATATCCAGTCTTGGAATTAATATGACTAAAATACAATCTATTCCTATTATACAAAGACCTTGGGAATATTCATTTTATGTAGATATTATATTCAATAGTATAAAAGATTATGAAATGATGAAAGAACGTATACAAAAAATTCCATGTCTTCATCAATTTTCTATTATGGGAGAATATAAAAATGGTAGAATCAGATCTGAATGATTGAAGCAGCAAAAAGAACGCATCAAATATCGGAATACTTTTTTTCCAAAAAAATGAAAGAGATTCATCTTCTTGAAAAAAAGGGGATAGGAGTGATTAATTTAGGAATTGGAAATCCGGATCTTCTTCCTCCAAATGGGGTCATTTATAAAATGAAAGAAGCATCTGAATTGAAAGAGGCAAACACTTATCAAAGCTATGTAGGGATAGAAAATTTGCGAAAGTCCATGGCTAATTGGTATGGAAAAATCTATCAAGTAAAAGTGGATCCTAAAAAGGAAATCTTGCCTTTAATGGGGTCTAAAGAGGGAATTATGCATATCAGTATGTCTTATTTAGACAAAGGAGATCAAGTATTAATTCCAAATCCAGGATATCCAACTTATTCCTCTATATCTAAACTTTTAGAATCGGAAATTATTTATTATGATCTTCAGGAAAGCAATGATTGGTTCCCAAATCTCCCCTTTTTGGAGAAGAAAAATCTGTCTAAGGTAAAGATTATGTGGATCAATTATCCTCATATGCCGACAGGTGCCACTATTACTTTTGAAAAGTTAAAAAAATTGGTTTTCTTTGCTAAAAGAAACCATATTTTACTTGTTCATGATAATCCTTATAGTTTCATCTTAAATAGTCAACGTCCATGGAGTATATTTAATATTAAAGAAGCTAAAGGAATTGCTTTAGAATTAAATTCTTTAAGTAAAAGTTATAATATGGCTGGATGGCGTGTTGGAATGGTAATAGGAAACCCTGAATTGATTCAAAATATTATAAAAGTAAAAAGTCAAATGGATTCTGGAATGTATTATCCAATACAGATTGGGGCGATAGAAGCCATGAATCATGATTCAGAATGGTTTAAAAAACTGAATACAGAATATTTAAAACGTCAAAAAATTCTATGGGACATATGTGATCGTCTTTATTTAGAATATAGGAGAGATCGTTCTGGAATCTTTGTTTGGGCAAAAATTACAGATGTAGATAAAAATGATCGTGAATGGTCAGATAAAATTTTAAAAAATTATCACATATTTATTACACCTGGAAGCCTTTTTGGGGATCAGGGAAAAGGATATGTAAGATTGTCTATGTGTCGTCCTGTAAATATTTTGGAAGAAGCAAAAAATAGAATTATTTCATGAATATTGGAATTATAGGATTAGGTTTGATCGGTGGTTCGATTAGTTTAGGGTTACGAAAATCAAATTTTGGAGATAAATATCTAGGAATAGACTCTAATCAAGAAAATGCTTTGAATGCCGTAAAACTTGGAATTGTAGATGAAATAATTCCTTTACAGGATCTTCTTCTACAATCTTCCGTTATCATTTTATCTATTCCTGTAGATGGGATAGAAAGAATCCTTCCAATTATCCTAAACAAAATCAGGAATGATACAGTGATTTTAGATACTGGATCTACAAAGTATGATATTTGTAATCGGGTTTCTTTTCATCCAAAAAGAAGTCGTTTTGTGGCTACACATCCTATTGCAGGAATTGAAAGTTCTGGTCCGATTTCAGCTCATTCAGATCTTTTTTATAACAAGAATTGTATTTTTTGCGATTCTGAACTCAGTGCTCCAGATGCGATTTCTATGGCAGAAAGAATTTACTCTACTATGAAAATGCGTAGGATTTATTTAACCTCTAAAGAACATGATTTTTATATTTCTTATGGATCTCATTTACCTCATGTCATTTCCTTCTCTTTAGCTAATACAGTTTTAAAAAAATTTGAAAAGAAGGAAGATATTTTTAAGAATATGATGGGAAGTGGATTGGATTCTACTACACGTTTGGCGAGAAGCAATCCTGAAACGTGGTTCCCTATTTTTATTTCTAATAGAAAAAATTTAATTCAAGCTATAGATGCTTATATAAATCATTTAGAAATATTTCGTAACTATTTAAAAAATAAAGAATTTCATAAAATTGATCAGTATATAAAAAAGGCAAACGATATAAAAAAAAAATATGTATAAATTAAATGTATTGTGATGGAAAAAGATATTCTGAATAATAGTATAGACAGGTCTTGGATTGAAAAATTTGATAAACCTCTAACCATATCTGGTCCTTGTAGTGCAGAGAGTGAACAACAAATAATGGAAACAGCTAAAAAGTTAGATCCATCCTATGTTCAAGTATTTAGAGCAGGAATATGGAAACCTAGAACTAGACCAAATAATTTTGAAGGAATAGGGGAACGGGGACTTAAATGGCTAAATAATGTAAAAAAACGTACAGGGTTAATGGTCGCTACAGAAATAGCTAATGCAGAACATGTAAAATTGGCGTTATCTTTTGATATAGATGTTCTTTGGATAGGAGCAAGAAGTACGGCCAGTCCATTTACGGTTCAAGAGATAGCAGATTCTCTAGAAGGAAAAGAAGATCAAATTATTTTAGTAAAAAATCCTATACATCCAGATATAGAATTGTGGATAGGAGCTTTAGAACGTTTGTTAGGAAAAGGGATAAGAAAGTTAGGTGTGATTCACCGTGGTTTTTACACTTATAAAACCTCGAAATACCGTAATCAACCGAATTGGAATCTTTTGTTCAGTTTTAGGAATATTCTCCCTAGAATTCCTGTGATATGTGATCCTTCACATATTTGTGGAAATAAAGAAGGAATTTTAGATATTGCAAAAACTGCTTATCATTATTTTAAATATGATGGATTGATGATAGAAAGTCATTGTGATCCAGATCATGCCTGGAGTGATGCTCAACAACAGATTACTCCGGAAAAACTTTTAGAACTGTTAAAACAGTTGACCGGTTCTAATCATGAGACACATCAGAATCATTTAGATTCTTTAAGAATATTTATTGATGAAATAGATGAAAATCTTATTGCTCTCTTAGCAAAAAGAATGAAAATTTCAAAAAAATTAGGAACATTTAAGAAATCCGAAGATATAACGATTTTTCAACCAAATAGATGGGATTCTATTATGAAAAAATATCTAAAATTAGGTAAAAATTTAGGGATCTCGGAAGAACTCCTTGAAGGGGTTTTCAAACTCTTGCATCAAGAATCCATCAATATTCAAAATAGAATCTGATTTTAGAATGGATGAAGGAAAAAAAAAGTTAAAAAATCCGTCATCAAAGAAAAAAAATGGCTTATTTATTCACTAGCGAATCTGTTTCAGAGGGACATCCTGATAAAATTTCAGACCAGATATCGGATGCTATATTAGATCATTTTTTAGCATATGATCCAGAAGCAAAAGTCGCTATAGAAACTTTAGTGACCACAGGACAAATCATCTTATCTGGAGAAGTACATTCTAAAATTTATGTCAATGTTCAGAAAATAGCTCGTGATCTTCTGAGAAAAATTGGATATACTAAAAATGAATACAGGTTCAATGCTGATTCTTGTGGAATACTTTCTGCTATTCAAGAACAGTCTATGGATCTATTACAGGGAATAAAAAGTTTGGAAAAAGAAAATCAAGGAGCTGGAGATCAAGGAATTGTTTTTGGATACGCTATTAAGGAAACAGAAAATTATATGCCTTTATCATTAGAAATGTCACATCATCTCCTAAGGGAACTTTCTTCTATACGAAATGAAGGAGAAAAAATGCCTTATTTACGTCCAGATGCTAAATCTCAAGTAACTTTAGAATATTCGGATAAGAATGTCCCTATACATATTCACGCGATTGTTATTTCAACTCAACATGATGAATTCGATACAAAAGAAAGAATGCAAGAAAGAATAGTTCAAGATATTAAAAATATTTTGATTCCAAGAGTCAAGAATCTCTTCTCTAAGGAGATCAAAAAATTATTTACGAATAGAACAAAATATTACATAAATACTACAGGGAAATTTGTTACTGGAGGACCTCATGGAGATACTGGACTGACCGGAAGAAAAATCATTGTGGATACTTATGGAGGGAAAGGGGCTCATGGGGGAGGAGCCTTTTCTGGAAAAGATCCTTCTAAAGTGGATAGATCTGGAGCTTATGCGGCTAGACATATCGCTAAAAATCTTGTAGCAGCAGGAATTGCAGATGAATTGTTGATACAAATCTCCTATGCAGTTGGAGTTTCTGAACCTATGGGGATTTATGTAAATACTTATGGGACCTCTAAAAGAGAACTTCTTGATGAAGATATTGTAGTAAAGATCCAAAAAATTTTTGATTTACGTCCTTATGCTATCACAAAAAGATTAAAATTAGGTCAACCAATATATGAAGAAACAGCTGTATATGGACATATGGGGAAAAAACCAAGAAAAGTATGGAAATGTTTTTCGGATATAGAAGGTCATCAAAAAAAACAAGAAGTCGAACTGTTTACCTGGGAAAAATTAGATTATTTGCCTGTGATCAAAGAAGTTTTTAACATGGAATAATTCTTCAAAAAAAAATAGGTATTTTTAGTTAAATTTTTCATTTCACTATGTCTTACAATTTATTGAAGGGAAAAAAAGGAATTATATTTGGTGCTTTGGATGAGAATTCTATTGCTTGGAAAGTAGCAGAACGTGCTTATGAAGAAAAGGCCTCTTTTATTTTAACCAATACTCCTGCCTCTTTGAGAATGGGGAAAATTCATGAATTATCTCATAAAACAAAATCTAGAGTGATTCCGGCAGATGCTACTTCTATTACGGATCTTAATTTTTTGTTTGATAAAACTTTAGATCATTTTGGAGGAAAAATCGATTTTCTTTTGCATTCCATAGCTATGTCTATAAATATTCGAAAAGGATGTTCTTATACATCTCTTAACTATGAATTCTTGAAAAAAGGTTGGGAAATATCTGCCGTATCCTATCACAAAATCATGCAAACAGCATGGGAGAAAAACGCGATGAACAAATGGGGATCTATAGTCGCTCTCACATATATTGCTTCTCAACGGAGTTTTCCTCATTATGGAGATATGTCTGATTATAAGTCCTATCTGGAAAGCATTACACGGAATTTTGGTTATCATTGGGGAGTGAAAAAAAAAGTTCGGGTAAATACAGTTTCACAATCCCCGACTATAACTAAAGCAGCAACGTCTATTAAGGAGTTTCAAAAATTTTTTCTTTTATCTGAAAAAATATCCCCTTTAGGAAACGCTTCTGCACAAGATTGTGCAAACTATATCATTACACTTTTTTCTGATTTGACAAAAAAAGTGACGATGCAAAATTTGTATCATGATGGAGGTTTTTCTAATACAGGCATTAGTGAAACGATGATTTCATGATTCCTCCTATTCTTTGAGAAAGAATATCTAAAAAAAATATCATATGAAAAGAATTATTGCTCCATCTCTACTTTCAGCAGATTTGGCCTTTTTATATCGTGATATAAAAATGTTGAATGAAAGTGAAGCGGATTGGTACCACATTGATATTATGGATTCCTCTTTTGTTTCTAATATTTCTTTTGGGAGCTCCTTTGTCAAATACGTCAAAAAATATGCAAATAAAAATAAACCCATGGATGTTCATTTAATGATTATGCAACCGGAACGCTACATAGAACAATTTAAAGCATGTGGAGCAGATCACTTACATATTCATTATGAAGCTTGTATTCATTTAAACAGGACTATTTTTTCTATTAAAGAATCTGGAATGAAAGTGGGAATAGCAGTCAATCCTCACACTCCAGTTTATCTTTTACAAGATCTTATTCAAGATATAGATTTCGTTTTGTTAATGAGCGTCAATCCTGGATTTAGTGGACAAAAATTTATCAAGAAAACCTATCAAAAACTAGAAGATACTAAAGATTTAATCTTAAAAAAACATTCTTCTGCGCTTATAGAAGTGGATGGTGGGGTGAATTTAGAAAATGCTTCTTTATTATTCAAAAATGGAGCGGATATCTTAGTAGCAGGAACTACTATTTTTTCTAATGACAATCCAAAAAAAATGATTCATAGAATGAAATTTGGAAAAACTTAATTTAGTCTATCTCTATCAGTAACAGTAAGAGATCATGATATCTAAAGAAACTATAAAAAAAATATTTTCCGTTTCTTGTATAGAAGAAGTCATTGGAGATTTTATTTCTTTAAAAAAAAGCGGATTAAATTATAGAGGACTTAGTCCCTTTTCCAATGAAAAAACTCCGTCTCTAATAGTTTCTCCTATAAAAAAAATATGGAAGGATTTCAGTTCTGGAAAAGGGGGGAATATTATCACTTTTCTTATGGAACACGAAAATTATACTTATGTAGAATCATTACATTATTTAGCTAAAAAGTATGATATTAAAATTCAGGAAGAAAAGAAGAATACATTTTTTAGGAAAAAAGATCATGAAAATTTATACTTAATACAAGATTATGCCAAATATTTTTTCATGAAACAATTATCTGAAACAAAAGAAGGTCAAGAAAAAGGATTGATTTATTTGATGAAACAAAGAGGTCTTAATATGAAAATAATTCATCAATTTGAATTAGGTTTTGCACTTTCCTCTTGGACAAAATTTACGGAAACCGCTTTAAAAAAAGGGTTTCAAATACAGGATTTAAAAAAATCTGGTCTTACTGGATTCAAAAGATCTAATCATTTTGACTGTTTTCGTAAAAGAGTGATGTTTCCCATACATGATCTATCAGGAAGAGTTATAGGGTTTGGAGGTAGGAAAATTGATAATTCTTCACGTTCTCTTAAATATTTAAATTCATCCGAAAACGATATTTTTCAAAAAGGTAAAATTTTGTATGGTTTATTTCAAGCTAAAAAAAATATTTTAAAAGAGGACCTTTGTTATTTAGTAGAAGGATATACAGATGTCCTTTCTCTACATCAATCTGGAATAAAAAATGTCGTTTCATCCTCTGGAACTTCACTAACCATAAATCAAATCTTGTTAATCAAGAGATTCACGAAATCTATCGTTCTTTTTTATGATGGAGATCGTTCTGGAATTCAAGCTTCTTTAAGAGTGATTAATATGATCTTGGAACAAGAAATGGATCTACGGATATTATTTTTTTCTAACGGAGAAGATCCAGATTTTTTGGCTAAAAAATATTCTTCTTCTCAATTAAGAGAGTTTTTAGGAAAAAAAAGTTATCATTTTATTTCTTTCAAAAAAAAAATATATGAAAAATTTCACCAAGATGATCCCATGAAAAAATCCTTTTTAGTTTTGAATATTTTGAAGAGTATTTCAAAAATCCCCAATCTTCTTCAAAGAGAATTATACATCCAAGAAACTTCTAAGTTATTCCAACTTCGTCAAGAAGTTTTAATTTCTGAATTGGAACGAATAAATAAGAAAAAAAAACTATATAAAAAGATTGATCATCACCAAATTCTACTTAATTTAGAAAGAAATAATACTCTTATTTTTCTTGAAAAAGAATTGATTCAGTTGATTTTGAATTATGGGAATAAAATGTTTAAAAAAGAAGGGACCCATACTCCTACCACTGTTTTCGAAGAAATATTCCATACTTTTCAAGACTATAATTTTCGTTTTTCTTTGGATTCTCATCAAAAAATATTTAATAAAATCTGTTTGCAAAAAGAAAATATAGGAAAAAACCCTTCTTTTTTTGTAAAATATGAAAAAAATAAAAAATCTTATTCATTATCTCAATGGAAAAGAAAAGGAATTGAAGTTTCTTCCAAAGAAGAAAACATAGATCGATATCTCATGGACATTTTATTGAGATATAAAACCCAATATATTTTGAAATTAATTCAACAAGAAATTCGTAATTTTCAGAAAGAAATTAGAAGGGAGAAGAATCAAATGATTCTAAAGAAAATCATGTATTTAACAAATTTAAAAAACGAACTTAATAAAAAGTTACATAGATATGTATAAAAAAAATGGCCTAATCCTTGTATAATATAGACATTAGTAAGATATAGAAAATAAAAAAACCCCTTTTAATTTATTTTGGATTCTTATAAGAATTTTGGTAAATTCGTGCATATAAAATATCGAGAAATGAATACATTAATTGCAAAGAAAGCGCCTAATTTTATAGCTAGCGCGGTATTGAATGGAAAAGATATTGTAAAAAATTTTACTTTAGAAAAGTTTCAGGGAAGTAAATATGTCTTGCTTTTTTTCTATCCCAAGGATTTTACTTTTGTCTGTCCCACAGAACTATATGCCTTTCAAGAAAAAATGAAGGATTTTGAATCAAGAAATGTGCAAATTATTGCGATATCTACGGATACAGAACAATCCCACTGGGCATGGTTGCAAATCCAAAAAGAAAAAGGAGGAATATATGGAGTCAATTATCCTCTTGTTTCTGACATAAATAAAACCATATCCCATAACTATGGGGTTTTATCTGGAGATTGGATTTTCGATAAGGAAGAGTTAAAATCTACTGGAGAGCTTATTGCTTATAGAGGTTTATTTTTAATAGACAAAAAAGGAATCATCCGACATATTTTAATCAATGACTTTCCTTTAGGTAGGAATGTCCATGAAGCCATTCGGATGATAGACGCACTTCAGTATTATGAGAAAAGTGGAGAAGTTTGTCCAGCAAACTGGATAAAGGGAAAAAGAGCTATTCAGGCTAGTCATCGTGGACTTTTAGATTTCTATTCATCTTCAGATGAATAGAAAAAAAATAGCATTTTATACAATAGGATGCAAATTAAATTACGCAGAGACTTCTACTATAGAAAGAAAATTTTCGAATTCAAATTATGAACTTGTCTCTTTCAAGAGGGTCGCAGACATTTATGTGATAAATACTTGTTCTGTCACTGAAAATGCAGAGAAAGATTTCAAGTATATAGTGCGTTTTTTTATGAAAAAAAATGCAAAAGCTTTTATTATAGCGATAGGATGTTATGCTCAAGTTCATCCTAAAGAAATTTCTTCCTTTCCCGGTGTAGATTTAGTTTTGGGGATGAAAGAAAAATTTCAAATAATAGATTATCTTGATCAAGTAAATTTCTTCAAAAAGAATCCTGCAAAAATTATTTCAAAGGAAACAAATTCTTATTTTTCCTCTTATTCTATTGGAGATAGGACTCGTTCTTTTTTTAAAATTCAGGATGGATGTGATTACAAGTGTAGTTATTGTCTCATTCCCATTTCCAGAGGTTTTTCTCGTTCTGAGAGTATGGAAAATATATTGAAAAATATAAGGGTTCTTTTTAAAAAAGGGATAAAAGAGATAGTTTTAACAGGAATAAATATTGGAGACTATGGAAAAAAGATAGATGGAAACCATCCAGGTCGTTCCTATACATTTTTTGATTTAATACAGGCTATAGATCAAATAAAAGAAAAGGGAAGAATACGTTTATCTTCAATAGAACCTAATTTATTGAAAGAGAAATGTATTGAATTTTTATCGAAAAGCAGGCTTTTTATGCCTCATTTTCATATTCCTTTGCAATCTGGAAGTAATTATATATTGGGAAAAATGCAGAGACGTTATAGACGAGAGCTTTATCAAGAAAAAGTCCAATACATCCGTAATTTGATCCCGGATGCTTATATAGGTTCAGATATCATTGTTGGATTTCCTGGAGAAAAACATGAACATTTTTTAGAAACTTATCATTTTTTGAAAAAATTAGAGATTTCTTCTCTACATATATTTCCCTATTCTCAAAGACCAAATACAAAATCTTTTACCATACAGAAACAGGTCTCTCCAGAAGTAAAAAAAAAACGGAAAATCATATTAAGAAATCTTTCCAAACAAAAATATCGTTCTTTTTGTGAAAAACAGATTCATACGAAAAAAACCGTTTTGTTTGAGAAAAATTCTGTGAATCATGAATATTTATATGGATATACGGAAAATTATATTCGAACAAAAATAGATTCGAATCCCTTATGGGTAAATACAGTCCAAGATGTGCTTCTAACGAAAGTAGATCAAGATGGAGTCATGATAGCTAAATCTATTATAGAGGATGAATGAATTCTACATTAAAAATTTCTTGAAAAGATTTTTTTACTAGATGTTTCACCTCTGAAAATGAGAGATGATTTTTTAATTCTTTCTTTAAGGAAGTTACTTCTTTATTGAAAATTCCACAAGGAATGATATGATCAAAATATCGTAAATCTGTATTTACATTTAGAGCAAAACCATGCATAGTAACCCAACGACTCATTCTGATTCCTATCGCACATATTTTCCTATATATTCCATTTTTTATTAACCAAACTCCTGTTTGTCCTTTCTCTCTCTCTCCTTTTATTCCATAATTTTTTAATAAAAAATGGATAATCACTTCTTCCAAAAAACGTAAGTATTTATGAAGATCTGTAAAAAAATCATCCAGATTTAAAATTGGATATGCAACCAGTTGCCCAGGACCATGATAAGTGATATCTCCTCCTCTATCGATTTGATAAAATTCCGCCCCTATTTTTTTTAAAAAATCAGAGGAGACTAATAAATGTTTATTTTTTCCATTTTTACCTATAGTATATACATGGGGGTGTTCTACAAATAGCAAATATCCAGGTTTTTCTTTTTGAAAATGTTTATTTTTTCCTTTTCTTTGGATCAGGTTATTAAACAATATTTTTTGATATTCCCAAGTTTCTTTATATCCTTTCATTCCTAAGTCCTCAAAAAAGAGGATTTTTTTTTTCATCGCTTTTTATTAAAAATTTATTTAATATAATCAAAAAAACAAATGTACCTTCGTCTGGTTTATAACTATCACGTCCGGAACTCTGCATGAAATGAATAAGGCTTTTTTTATGCAAAATTTATCAGAACAACAAATTATACGTAGAAAAAAATTAAAAGAATTAAAATTATTAGGTTTAAATCCTTATCCATCAAATGAATATAGAATAACAATTCCCATTATTAATATACAAGAGAATTTTACAGAAAAGGGACCCATTAGTATAGCTGGACGTTTAATCCGTTTGCGGATTTTAGGAAAGGCTTCTTTTGGAGAAATTCAAGACCATACAGGACGTATCCAAATATACTTTAAAAAGAATCATTTTGATTCAGAAAAAATAGGAAAAGAAAAGTCCTACAATATTCTTTTAAAAAAACTTATAGATATAGGAGATATTATTGGAGTTCAAGGGTTTTTATTTAAAACTAAAATGAATGAAATTACTATCCATGTCCATAAATTAACTTTACTTTCTAAATCTTTACGGCCGTTACCTCAAGTCAAAGTGGATAAAAACAAAAAAATATATGATGCTTTTTCCAATAAAGAACAACGTTATCGTATGCGTTATGTAGATCTTATTGTGAATGATCATGTAAAAGAAATTTTTTTAAAGCGCACTCATATAATACGAGAAATCAGAAATTTTCTGGATGATAAAGGTTATTTAGAAGTAGATACTCCTATTCTACAATCTATTCCTGGTGGTGCCGTAGCTCGTCCTTTCGTTACCTATCATAATTCTCTTGGGATTCCATTGTATTTACGTATAGCTAATGAACTTTATTTGAAAAGACTCATCATTGGTGGGTTTCACGGAGTTTATGAATTTTCAAAAAATTTTAGAAATGAGGGGATGGATCGTCTTCATAATCCAGAATTTACTGTACTAGAACTCTATGTAGCTTATAAAGATTATTACTGGATGATGAATTTTACAGAAAAACTTCTGAAGTGGATTTTCCATCAAGTGAGAAAAAATTTTAAGGACATTTTAATAGAAAACGATTCTATTAGTTTTCAAACCCCGTTTCCTCGTATCCCTATATTGGATGCTATTCAAACACATACTGGATTTGATCTTAGAGAAATGGAAGAAGAGGAATTAAGAAAAGTTTGTAAAAAATTGCATATAGAGGAAAATTCACAGATGAAAAAAGGAAAACTGATTGAAAACATTTTTGAAGAAAAATGTGAAAAACATTACAAAAATCCTACTTTTATTATTGATTATCCTGTAGAAATGAGTCCTTTAACTAAAAGACATCGTGATCAAAAAAATCTATCAGAACGTTTTGAACTTATTATCCATGGACAAGAAATTGCTAATGCCTATTCAGAACTTAATGATCCTATAGATCAACTTGATCGTTTTCAAGAACAAATTAAATTTTCAGAAAAAAAGGAATCTATGTTTTTGGATAAAGATTTTATACGTGCTTTAGAATTTGGAATGCCTCCTACAGCAGGAATTGGAATTGGAATAGACCGATTGGTGATGTTATTTACAAAACAAAATTCTATCCAAGATGTTTTGCTTTTTCCGCAAATGCGTCCAGAAAAAAAGTGAAGTAGAGAATAGGAATTCTCTATTTCAATCCTAATACTTTTAATCCATTTTCCGTAGCGATTTTAACCAAATGGTCTATGTCATAATAATGACATGCTTCTAACATCACACGTAATTCTATCCAAAGATTTCCATCAGAAAAAGGTTTGTATATATCACAGATATTATCGGTTCCAAAAGCCACTATAATTCCTTCAGGAAGCATTTCATCTACTGGAGTAATAGAATTATGACTGGGAGTTAAACGTTCACTTCTAGTATGATCAATCCAAGCAATAGGACAAGATATTACCATTAAATTAGCTCTTTTCATTAATTTGTAAATTTCATAACGATATTTTCTAGTATGTGCTGCTAAAGAAATACTATGTATGGCTACTACTTTTCCTTGAAGGCCATATTCAATAGTTTTTTTTGCTAGTTGTTCAGTTTCTTTTTCCTCATCCGTATTAAATTGATCTACATGGACATGTACTAACTTTCCCTTTTTTTTAGCTGTTTTTAATAAAATATCGAGATGTTCATCTTCTCTTCCATAATCTTTAGCGGGTAATCCACCAATAATATCCACAAATTCTAAAGATTGATCGAACCAATATTTAGATCTTTTATCTAAAACTCCTTTAAGAACTTGATTAGCAAAACGAAGATGTATCGAACGACCATAATTATTTCTCAATTTATTAGCGGCTTTTAATACTCTGTCTTCAATAACTTCATCCACATCAATAAAAGTACATAAAGCTTGTGTTCCTTGTATTAAAAAGTATTCCAAAGCTTTTTCCATACGAATATAAATGTCCTCTTCTGTAGCTAAACGTTTCATTTCATCAACTAAATACCATTTTTTTTTCAGAGAAAAATAAGAGTATTTAAAATTTTTTTTTGTGAGAGTATAAGCTCTGTCCAAGTGAGCATGAGCATTCACCCATCCTCCTTTTTGTTTTACTTTTTCAATAAAAATTTTTTTAGGATTCATTTTAATTGAGTTCAATCTTAAATATTGGAAATCCAAATAACTTTTTTTGTTTTAAAAAATGGTTCTCTAAAATAATTAATTAGAGGATATTCTACCGCATGAGGAAATTTTTTTAATTCTTCAGAAAGGTCTCCTCCTTTTAGATATAAGGCTCCATTATGAATAGATGGACATCTAAATTTATTTTTGATCCAATTATGAATTTTGGATATTTTTGCTACAGCTCTGCTAACCACAAAATCAAATTTATTTTCCAATTTTTCTGCACGTATACAAATAGTATACGCATTTTTTATGTTCAGATTATATATGATTTTTTCTACGATTTTAATTTTTTTACTAATAGAATCCACTAATATAAATTCTGTATGAGGAAAAACTATGGATAAAGGGATCCCTGGAAACCCTCCTCCTGTTCCTAAGTCCATAACATATGATCCAGGAAAAAAAGTAAAAACTTTAGCAATTCCTAAACAAAAAAGAACATGTTGTTGATAAAAATTGTGGAATGTTTTTCGAGAAATAAGATTTACATAAGCATTCCAATATGCATATAATTTTTTTAGAGAAGACAATTTATATATTTGTTGATCCAATAGATCTGGAAAATATTTTTGAATCAATTCCATATTGATAGAGGAATCAAAATTTATAATCAAATTTATTTAGATTTGTAATCATTTCAAATTATCCATCTATGAAAAATAGATTATCCCACCGTTTGCAAAATATATCTTATTCGCAAACGCTAGCTATGTCTATGAAAGCTAGAGAATTAAAAAATAAAGGATATGACATTATCAACTTAAGTTTGGGAGAACCTGATTTTTCTCCACCGGATTTTGTTTTAGACGCGGCTAAAAAGGCTATTGATGAAGGTTATCATTACTATACTCCAGTATCCGGATATTTAGAACTTAGAGAAACAATATGCAAAAAATTTTCTCGTGATAATGGATTGAAATACTTTCCGTCTCAGATTATTGTTTCTACTGGGGGAAAACAATCTATTATGAATGTCCTTTTATCTTTACTTAATCGAAACGATGAAGTGATTATTCCTGCTCCTTATTGGGTGAGTTATTACCAGATGGTCAAATTGTGTGAAGCCTCTCCTGTTATCATTCCAACAACTATGAAAAAAAATTTTAAAATTCATCCAAAACAGTTAAAAGAAGCTATTACACCTCAAACAAAATTATTTATTTTTAGTACACCTTGTAATCCTACAGGAAGTGTTTACTCCTATAAAGAATTAAAAAATTTAGCAGAAATTTTTAAGAAACATCCGAAAATCCTTATTCTTTCTGATGAAATTTATGAACATATTTGTTACGAAGAAAAACATACCAGTATTGCTATTTTTTCTGATATCCATAATCAAGTCATCACCTTAAATGGTTTATCTAAAGCTTTCTCTATGACTGGATGGAGAATTGGATATATTGGAGCCCCAGAATGGATTGCTAAGTCTTGTGATAAAATACAGGGACAAATAACTTCTTGTGCTAATTCTATTGCACAACGTGCAGCCATTTCTGCATTACAAGCTTCTCCCAATGAAATCAAATATATGATCAAGGAGTTTAAAAAAAGAAGAGATTTAGTTTTGAAAATGATAAAAGAGATTCATGGATTTCAGATAAATGAACCACATGGCGCTTTTTATGTTTTTCCAAAGGTTTCAGATCTTTTTGGAAAAAAATTTTATGGAAGAATTATTCAAAATTCTGACGATTTATCTGACTTTTTACTTGAAAAAGCTCAAGTGGCTACTGTTAGCGGAAGTGCTTTCGGAGATAAGGAGTGTTTACGAATTTCTTATGCTTCCACAGAGAAGAAAATTATAGAGGCTTTAACAAGAATAAAAAAAACATTAATGTAATGAATGGGTGGACGACCGGATTCGAACCGGCGCCCCTCAGAACCACAATCTGATGCTCTAAACCAACTGAGCTACGCCCACCATTTCTGGTCATAACAAAGATATGACAATCAATCCATTTATTGACAAAAACTTTCGATAATTTTTTTACAATAAGAAAAAAGATCACTATATATCCATTTTCTGATGGAAACTATTTCTTGAATAGGATATAAAAGGTGAACATTTGCTCCTGCATCTAGTGTAAAATAGATATTTTTTTTGCTTTGTTTTCTAAAATCCCATACTTTATAAAGCACGTGAAGTGTATTCGGTTTCATCCATAAGGAATAGGGATGAGAAGTCATAATCAGGGCATGTAGCGTCAAAGCTTCATGTTCTATTAATTCTCCAAATTCTTGTACATCCCCCATTTTTAATATGGATATTAGTCTATCCATATTTTTATTAGCACATTTAAATCTTTCTTTAGCATAAGGGTGGTTAATCATGAGTTGATGTCCTTTTGAACTCAAAATTTTTTTAGGATATTCATCTATTACTAAAATAGCGTCTCCCATTTTTGTAAAAATGGGATGTATTTTATAGGGATAAGGGATAGCATAAAGATTATTACTTCCCTGGATGGATTTATGCCCCCCCCAAACAACAAGTCCAGGATATATAGATCTACAGGCACTTCCAGAACCCAATCTGGCTAAAAAAGAAGCTTTTCTTAAGAAAAAATCTTTTTCTAAAGAAGAAACTAATTTTTTTTCTATTTCCATGATACATAAAGCTAAAGCACTCATGGAGGAAGCAGAAGAAGCTATTCCACTACTGTGTGGAAAAGTGTTTTTTGTTTCTATTACAAAATTGTAATCTCGTAAATAAGAACAATAAAGTGAAATCCTATGAAAAAATTCCAAAATTTTTGGAAGAAAACTAGAATTTTCTTTTCCAGAAAAGAAAATTCTTATCGATCTCTTTTTTTTTTCTCTCAAATGATAAATTAATCGTGTTTCTGTATAAACCTTTCCTAGAGAATAACTAATAGATGAATTAGACGGAATTTGAATTTTATTTTTGTGTTTTCCCCAGTATTTGATTAGAGCGATATTAGAAGGACTTTTTTTCGTAACTACTCCATTTGTAACTAGAGAATATTTTTTTTTTTTATAAAAAAAACAACTTTTCTTCAAAAAATACGATTTAATTCCTTAACCGGGAGTTCTAGTTCTCACGTTTTTTTTATATAATCTAACATTTTTTTATCGTCTAATTCTCCTTCTGAACGAGCAATGACACAACTTGCCAATCCATTTCCTATAACATTTACAGTAGTACGAGCCATATCCATCAATTCATCTATTCCTATAATTGCTAATATAGGCCAAGTAGGTAGTCCAAAAGACGCTACAGTAGCTAAAAGAATTACTAAAGAAGCTCTTGGAACTCCAGCCACCCCTTTACTAGTCAAAATTAAAGTTAAACCTATAAATATTTGTTGACTAAAACTTAAAGGAATTCCAGAAGCTTGTGCTACAAACACAGTAGCTAAAGATAAATAAAGAGTCGTTCCATCTAAATTAAAACTATAACCTGTAGGAATCACAAAAGCAACAATTTTTCTGGGAACACCTAATTTTTCTAAATTTTCCATAAGAAGAGGTAAGGCAGATTCTGAACTTGTAGTAGCAAACGCTAAGGATACAGGTTCCGTTAATGCCTTTACGAACCCTCTTAAAGGAACTTTAATCCATAAAAGAATAGGGAGGAGAACCACTATTAAAAATATAAGTAAAGCAATATAAAGCGTCAATAATAATTGAAAAAGATTATATAATATATCCAACCCCATATGTCCTACTGTATAAGCTATAGCGGATCCTACTCCTATAGGAGCAAAATACATGATGATCTTAGTGAATTTAAACATAATCTCTGAAAGACTCTCTGCAAAGAGTAATAGAGGACTACGTTTTTTTTCATCCAAAAAAACCATAGATACACCAAAAATAACGGAAAATACCACAATAGGTAACACATCTCCATGATAGATAGATTTAATAAAATTTTCTGGAAAAACATGAAGAATAGTATCTTGCCAAGATTTACTTTCTACTTTCGGTAATTGCTGTTCCGTCATTCCTGAAGGCATCACGATTCCTATTCCTGCTTGAGATACATTAATAGCAATAAGACCAATGAATAAGGCTAAAGTAGTTACTATTTCGAAATATAGAAGAGATTTCCATCCCATACTCCCTAATTGTTTAATATTAGAGTGACTAGCTATACCCACTATTAAAGTGGAAAATAATATTGGAGCTATAATAGTTTTAATCATTCTCAAAAATATTTGAGATAAAAATCTTAGTTCTATAGCAATCTTCGGTTGATCTAATCCTACTTCTATTCCTATGATGATGGATAACAAGATCCAAGTTGTTAAGTCCTTTTTCAGAAAGGCATAAAACATGAACAGAGATATTACGAAACATCTAAACATGCAAAGAGTCCATTTATCCAATCCTAAAAAGGATTTTGATAAGTGGATAAACACATATGCTAAAACACTTAAAAATGCTATGAGTAAAATTTTTTCTTTTTTTACTTTCATATTCCAATACTCATTTTGTAAAATTCAACATCTATCAAAGGATTATTTGGTAACAGACCCGTAGGGACTCGAACCCCAACTAACAGAACCAAAATCTGCTGTGCTACCGTTACACAACGGGTCTATGAAAAATGTAAATATATACCATTTTTTTTCAAAAACCATTATGCCTAAGGCTAACCGAACTTCAGGCACAAAAAAATCATCGTTTTTTTTTTTAAAGATAAAAGAAACGATATTTTTGTACTAAATTATTTAAGACTACAAGATAAAGAAAATTTTTTCTAGAAAATAATGAATTAATTATGTCTGTTAAAATACGTTTAAAAAGAATTGGGAAAAAACATAGGCCTATTTACCATATAGTGGTAGCTGATTCTCGTGCTCCAAGAGATGGAAAATTTATTGAAAAACTAGGGACTTACAATCCTCATACAGATCCTCCTTCAACAATATTAAAAATACAAAAGTCTGTATCCTGGTTAATGAAAGGCGCCCAACCAACAGATACAGTAAAATCCATTTTTTCTAAAAAAGGAGTTTTACTAAAAAAACATTTATTAGAAGGAGTTAAAAAGGGCGCATTTACTGATGAAGATGCCAATCAAAAATTTCATGTTTGGTCAAAAAAAAACCTATTTGAAAGTTAAAAATCCATAGAATAACTATTTTTAATAGAGAAAGGACCTATGCTTTCTCTTCTTAAAGAAAGTAGATAGGCTCCGCTTTTTATCGCAGTTCCAAAATCTTGAGCAATGGATCGAATATAAGTTCCTTTTCCACATTCTACAAAAAATTGAATATAGGGAATTCCAATTTTTAAGATATAAAATTTATAAATTTTTACTTTTCTAGGCTTCATAGGATTTATTTTTTTTCCTTTTCTAGCATATTCGTAGAATCGTTTTCCTTCCATTCGTAAGGCAGAAAAAGATGGTGGATATTGATCTATTTCTCCCTTAAATTTTTTAGATATTTCTTGAACAAGTTCAGGGGTGATATGTGAAGTGGAAGAAAAATTATATTCTTCTGTTTCTGAATCAAAAGATTGGGTAATGCAACCTAGTTTGATAATCCCTGTATAAGTTTTTTTATAATTTTGAATAAAATCCATTTTTTTTGTGTATTCTCTCCCTATAAGAATGATTAAAAGTCCTGTAGAAAGAGGATCTAGAGTTCCCGCATGTCCTATTTTTAAGTTTTTTCCAAGAAAATTCCTAATTTTTTTTCTGATAATTTTCACCACTTTAAAAGAAGTCCATCCCCACGGTTTATCTATTAATAGAAGTTGATCCTTTTCGAATGTGGATTCTGATAAAGTTTTCAAAACTTGAACTTTCCAATCGGTTGAAAAAAATAATGTATAACAATAAAGACAAGTCCCAAAATCATTCTATAATATCCGAATAATTTTAAATTATTTCTTTTTAAATAAGTTATAAAATATTTTATGGATAGAATTCCTGTAATGAAAGCCATTAGATTTCCAATAATCAAAAACTGGATTTCTTGTATAAAAAGTTCTTTTTCCATGGGAATAATAATACGAAAATTCCATGGAAAACTGAAAGAAGTTAATTGAAAATAATAGTCAAATAATTTTTTACATGTGGCAATAAAAATAACCGGAACAGATAAAAAAAAAGAAAATTCAATAGCCTTTCTTCTATGAACATTTTGTAACATACAAGCAGCTATAGTCGCAGCACTTCTAGATATTCCTGGAATCAGAGCCATACATTGGCATAATCCAATAATAAAAGCTTGAAAATAATTGATATGATTACTTTTATCTAAATTTTTTCCATAAACATTTTCCACTTTCAAAAGAATCATCCCTCCGATAATAAGAAAAAAAGCGACTATAAGTGGATTTCCTAAGAAGAAATTTATTCTTCTATTCAAAAAGAAACCAAAAATTCCTATGGGAAAACTAGCTAAAAAAATTTTTAGATAAAAATCTACTTTTTGAAAAAAAAATTTTCTTCTATAGAAAAAAACCACAGAAAAAACCGCTCCAAGTTGAACAGATATCAGGAATAATTTCGTGATCTTTTTCTCTAGTATTCCCATAATGGAAGCTACTAGGATCATATGTCCTGTAGAAGAAATAGGAAAAAATTCTGTAATCCCTTCAATAATCCCTAATAGGATTGATTGAATATAATTCATTAAACATCAATTTTTGCATGAATGGCATTTTTTTCTATGAAACTTCTACGTGGAGGGACTTCCTCTCCCATAAGAATAGAAAATATTTTATCGGCTTCCGAAAAATTTTCTATATAAACCTTGCGTAAGGTCCTTTTTTTGGGATTCATAGTAGTTTCCCAAAGTTGTTCCGCATTCATTTCTCCTAATCCTTTATAACGTTGTATATTGATCTTTTTTCTTCCTCCTAATCTTTGGAGAATTTTTTCTCTTTCCTCATCACTCCAAGCATATTGAGAATGATTTCCTTTTCTAATTAAATAAAGAGGAGGCGTCGCAATATAGATGTTTCCTTTTTCTATTAAGGGCTTCATATAACGAAAGAACAATGTTAAAATCAAAGTAGAAATATGACTCCCATCTATATCTGCATCTGTCATAATAATAATTTTATTATATCTAAGTTTTTTTATATTTAAACTTTTTGGATCTTCTTCTGTGCCAATAGTAACCCCTAATGAGGTGAATATATTTTTAATCTCTTCATTTTCAAGTATTTTATATTGCATGGCTTTTTCTACATTTAGGATTTTCCCTCGTAAAGGTAAGATAGCTTGAAAGCTACGATCTCTACCTTGTTTAGCCGTTCCCCCTGCAGAATCTCCTTCCACCAAATAGATTTCACAATTTTCTGGATTATTGAAAGAACAATCCGCTAATTTTCCAGGTAAAATGCTATTGTATATGGGACTCTTTTTTTGTATTAATTCACGAGCTTTTCTAGCAGCTTGACGTGCTTTAGCCGATAAGATGACTTTCTCAATAATTTTTTTTCTATCGCTGGGGTTTTCTTCTAGATAACTGTATAACCTCTCTCCCACAATTTTATCTACAATTCCTCCTACTTCGTGATTGCTTAATTTTGTTTTAGTTTGCCCTTCAAATTGAGGGGACATCATCCTTACAGATATAATAGCTGTAAGACCTTCTCGTAAATCATCTCCCGTCAAATCTACTTTATCTTTTTTATTATCTTTGTTAGATACAAGTCCATATCTATCCGTATATTTCTTAAATGTCCTTGTTAAAGCTCTTCGAAATCCAGAAATATGAGTCCCTCCCTCCGAAGTATTGATATTATTTACATAAGAATAAATTCTTTCTTTGAAAGAAGTATTGTACTGCATGGCTACTTCTACTATGGTATTTTCTTTTTCTCCTTCAATAAAAATAATGTCCCTTGTTAAGGGATCTTGATTCTCATCTAGAATAGGAAGGTATTCTTTTAATCCATTTTTAGAGAAAAAATGCTCTTCTATATTATTTCTTTCGTCTTTTAAAAATAAGTGCAATCCTTTATTTAAAAAAGCTAATTCTTTCAAACGTGTGGATAATATTTTATAATGATATGTGATCGAATTGAAAATAGAATCATCAGCTAGATAATGAATTTTTGTTCCTTGAAGATGGGTTCTTCCTAAACATTGGACCCTATCAATAGGTGTTCCTCTCAAATATTCTTGTTGGTAAACTTTTCCGTTACGATAAACTGTCACTATAAGTCTTTTTGACAAGGCATTAACACAGGAGATCCCTACTCCATGCAATCCTCCAGAAACTTTATAGGAGTTTTTGTCAAATTTTCCACCCGCTCCTATTTTAGTCATGACTACTTCCAGAGCAGATTTTCCTTCTTTCTTATGAATATCTATGGGGATTCCACGGCCCTGATCCAGGACTGTAATAAATCCATTTTTGTGAATGGTTACCCAGATTTTATTACAATAACCTGCTAAGGATTCATCTACGGAATTATCTATGACTTCATATACTAAATGATGCAATCCTCTAACCCCCACGTCTCCAATATACATAGAAGGTCTAAGCCTTATGTGTTCAATCCCTTCTAGAGATTGTATGCTATCTGCTGTATAATCTGTATTTTTACTCATAAACCATTTTATAAATTTTTCCTATTTTCATAAAAATTTATAGTTTTATAGGATCTTTAAAGATAGAAAAAATCTAAAACATGTTATCACGTGAAAATTTGGGAAAAAGATATTCATTCTCATAATAGAAATAGAGAAATAGAAGAATTTACTTCAGGGAAAGATTCAAAATTAGATTTACTTTTAGCCCCACATGACGTTATTGGAACCATAGCTCATGTGATGATGTTAGAAAGTATTGGATTATTAAATCAAAAAGATTTAGAAATTTTAATTAAAGAATTACGTCATATTTATATACACGAAATATTAACAAATAATTTTCAAATGGATGAAGGAATAGAGGATGTCCATTCTCAAATAGAATTTTTGTTAACAAATCGTCTAGGAAAAGTTGGAAAGAAAATTCACAGTGGTAGATCCAGAAATGATCAGATATTGGTAGATTTGAAACTTTTTATTCGTACAGAAATCAAAGAAATTGTATTCATAGTCTATTCTTTTTTTGATTTATTATTACAATTAAGTGAACAATATAAAAATATATTAATGCCTGGTTATACTCATTATCAAATTGCTATGCCTTCTTCTTTTGGACTTTGGTTTGCGGCCTATGCGGAAAGTTTAATAGATGATATGTTATTAATTCACACAGCTTATCGGATTACTAACAAAAACCCTTTAGGTTCCGCTGCTGGTTACGGATCTTCTTTTCCTTTAAATCGAAAAATGACAACGGAATTATTAGGATTTGAAAATTTAAATTATAATGTTGTATATGCTCAAATGGGACGAGGAAAAATGGAAAGAATCGTAACAGAATCCCTTGCTTCTTTAGCCAGAACTTTGAGTAAAATGGCCCAAGATATTTGCTTATATTTAAATCAAAACTTCAATTTCATCAGTTTTCCTGATTTTCTGACCACCGGATCTAGTCTTATGCCTCATAAGAAAAATCCAGATGTTTTTGAAATCATACGAGCTAAATGCAATAGAATATCTTCATTGCCGAATGAAATTTCTTTGATTGCATCCAATTTGTGTTCTGGATACCATAGAGATTTTCAAATAATTAAAGAAAGATTTTTACCTGTCTTTGATGAATTGAAAAAGTGTTTTTCCATATTTAGGTACATGTTGAATCATATTGTGGTTCGAAAAGACATTCTTTGTGAGGAGAAGTATAAATATTTATTCAGTGTCGAGGCCGTCCATCAACTTGTACAAAAAGGATATTCTTTTAGAGAAGCTTATCAAAAGGTGGGGAATGATATTCAAAATGGACGTTTTAAACCCTTTAAAAAAGAAATTTTTTATCCTTCTCATGAAGGAAGTATAGGAAATTTGTGTAATCAAGAAATTAGAGACATGATGCGAAAACTAATAAATAAATTTGATTTTGAGATCATTCGAAAAGTGATCGAACGGTTAGTTTATGGAAAAAATTCATAATGTAAATCTTTCAGAATCCAATTTTTTTTGGATAGATTTTTTAAAAATCCATTCTTTTATTTTTTTGTGATGTCCAGATAACAGGATTTTTGGAACGGACCATCCTTTGTAAATTTCTGGACGAGTATAAATAGGAGGGGGGCCCATTTTTTCCATTTGAAAAGAATCCGTGATCATGGAATCTGGATTATGCATAACTCCAGGTAATAATCTGGAAATGGTTTCTACTACAACAGCCGCAGCTAGTTCTCCACCAGATAACACATAAGGACCAATAGATATTTCTTTGGAAATTAAGTGATCTCTAATTCTCTGATCAATTCCTTTATAACGACCACACAGGATAAGAATATTTTTCTTACAAATTAATACGTTAGCATATTTTTGTGAAAAAAGGATTCCATCAGGAGTCATAAAAATTTTTTCATCATAATTTCTTTCTGATAATAATTTATCAAAACACTGATATACGGGTTCTATTCTAAGAATCATCCCAGCTCCCCCTCCATAAGGATAGTCGTCCACTTTTTGACGCTTTCCTAAACCATATTTTCGTAAATCATGAATATGAATATTCATAATTCCTTTATTTATAGCTCTTTTAATAATAAAACTTGAAAAAATTCCCTTGAAAATTTCCGGAACTACGCTAACAATATCTATACGCATTTTTTTTCAGTAATATACACTTTGACTAAGAATCTATGAATAAAACTATGGAAAAAATTCTACCTTTGTGAATAATTAGTTACAATGAATTACATCGTATCTATAGTTGGACGTCCAAATGTCGGAAAATCTACTCTATTTAACCGTCTTTTAGGACGAAGAAAAGCAATTGTTCATGTAAAAAGTGGAGTGACACGAGATCGTGTTTATGGAGAATCTGAATGGAACGGAGTTCGTTTTTCTTTGGTAGATACAGGTGGTTATAACCCTATCCATAAAAATTTTCTGGATGCAGAAATTATCAAGCAAATTTTAATTGCCATAAAAGAGGCAGATGTCATTTTATTTTTAGTGGATATACAAATAGGGATACTAGATACAGATGTAGAAATCTGTCAAATACTTAGAAAGTATAAAAAATCTATTTTATTAATAGTGAATAAAGTAGATCACGGAAAATCCATGTCTTATAATAGAGATTTTTTTTGTTTAGGATTTAGAGAATATTACTACATATCCGCTATAAATGGAAGTGGGACTGGGGAATTACTGGATAGATTAATAGAAATCTTGAAAGCATTAGGAACAAAAGAAATAGTGGAAAAAGAAGTTCTTCCCCGTTTTTCTGTCATAGGACGTCCAAACGTTGGAAAATCTACATTGATTAACTCTTTTTTAGAAAAAAACCATCATATTGTCACAAACATTTCTGGGACAACGAGAGATAGTCTTGATGTTTTCTGCAAAAAATTTGGATATAAATGTATTTTAGTGGATACACCTGGAGTAAGAAAAAAATCAAAAATAAGTGAAAGTCTTGAATTTTATTCTACTATGAGAACAGTAAGAAGCATTGAATACACAGATATCTGTCTTTTAATGGTCGATGCGGTTCGTGGATGGGAGGCACAGGATAGAAATATTTTTAGATTAGTTGAAAGAAATCAGAAAGGAATAATCATTCTGATTAACAAATGGGATTTATTAAATCCTGGAAAAAATTGTTCTCTGCAGAAAAATTTCGAAATTTTCATTCGAAAAAAAATTTCTCCATTTGATAATGTCCCCATCCTTTTTATCTCTGCAAAAAATCAAGATGGAATCTATAACATTCTCCCCATAGCTGATCAGGTTTTCAAAATACGTAAAAAAAGATTAAAAACGAATTTATTAAATAGAGTTATGTTACCCATTTTTCAAAAAACCCCTCCTCCATCTGTAAAAAAAAAGTTGATTACTATTAAATATTGTACTCAGTTACCGACATCTACACCAAAGTTTATTTTTTTCTCTAATTTTCCTCATTATATAAAAGAATCTTATAAAAGATTTATTGAAAATAAAATTCGTGATCACTTCGATTTTAGAGGAGTCCCCATACAAATTTTTTTTCGGAAAAAAAAATAATGGTTCATCTTTTGTATTAATAAAACGGTGATCACACATTTAAGAGGAAAGTTAATAGAAAAAAATCCATCTTCTTTAATAATAGATTGTAATGGTGTCGGATATTACCTTCATATATCTTCGTATACCTATTCTTTTTTATTAGAAGAAGAAGGAAAAGAAATTTCGATATATACTTATCTTTTTATCAAGGAAAATCAACATGTATTGTATGGTTTTTTTGAAAGAGTAGAAAGAAAAATATTTTCTCATTTGATATCCGTAAATGGGATAGGTCCAAGTTCTGCTATAACTCTATTATCTTCCTTAACCCCACATGAAATCGAAGAATCTATATATAAAGAAGATCTAGAAGTATTCAATCAGGTGAAGGGAATCGGAAGAAAAACTGCTCAGAGAATTATCATAGAACTGAAAGATAAAATTTCTAGTATTCCTTCTATTATCCTTAAAAAAGGAAAAAACGTTAACTTTTTTGATAAAACCCCTACTTTCATAAAAAAAGAAGCTTTAAGTGCTTTGATTGTACTAGGCTTTTCTCCTAAAGAATCTAAAAAAGTTTTAGAGAATATTTTGGATAAAAACCCTGAATTGACTGTAGAAAATCTTATCAAAGAATCTTTAAAAAAATTGTAAAATAGGTATTTTCAATTTCTAAAAAAAACAAACCCCAAAAATAATATACTTTTGTTTTTGTCGTAAAATTAATACTTACCTCTTTATTATGAAACTTTTTTATCCCTCAATTATAGTGATTCTTTTCGTCTTATCTATTTTTGATCTTATTGTAGGTTTAATTAATGACGCAGTTAATTTTCTCAATTCTGCTATTGGATCCAAAGTGGCTTCTCGTAAAATCATTATGATTTTTGCTAGTTTAGGTATTTTATTGGGTGCTTTTTTATCCAGTGGAATGATGGAAGTAGCAAGAAAAGGGGTTTTTGATCCGTCTTATTTTTATTTTTCCGATCTCACCTTTATTTTCTTAGCTGTTATGATATCCGATATTATTTTATTGAATGTTTTTAACACTTTAGGATTACCTACTTCTACTACAGTATCTATGGTTTTTTGCTTATTAGGTGGAGCTTTTAGTATAGCCATGATAAAAATAGCTTCCCCATTAAGTAATGAACCACTTCATCATTTAAGTCAATACATTAAAGCGGAAAAAACATTAACCATTGGTATAGGAATTTTTTTATCTATTCTAATTTCTTTTTTTTCCGGAGCTTTCATTCATTATTTCATACGATTTTTATTAAGTTTTGAATATCAAAGTAGATTAAAATATGTAGGAGTAATCTGGGCGGCTATTTCATTGAGTAGTATGACTTATTTTTTGATTGTAAAAGGTCTACATAGTACTTTTCAAGGTATCATGGAAGAAAATTTGACAGGATTCTCTTTATGGATTAAACATTTTATCAAGTGGATCCATCATCATTTTTTTTTCTTTGTACTGGTGTTATTTTCCACATGGACTCTTGTGGCAAAGATATTTGTTTCTTTAGGATATAATATCTTAAAATTTGTTGTATTGTATGGAACCTTCTCTTTAGCAATGGCATTTGCAGGAAATGATTTGGTCAATTTTATAGGAATTCCTATAGCTAGTATACAATCTTATAATATATGGAAAGAAGCAGGAAGTCCTCATGCCGAAAGATTTAATATGAAAAATTTATCTGGAAATGTCCAGGTCCCATCTATAGTTTTAATTTTTTCAGGTCTAATTATGATATTGACACTTTGGTTTTCTAAAAAAACAAAAACCATCATCAGTACAGAAATTAATTTAAGTAGACAAAATGAAGGGACAGAAAAATTTTTGTCTAATTCTTTAGCAAGAGGAATTGTTCGATTTTTTTTATATTTTGGAAAAAAATTTTTCAAATTATTTCCAAAAAGATTCTTAGTCAAGATAGAAAAAAATTTTAAGCAAAAAATTCAAAATGAAAACGTTGCTTTTGACTTAGTTAGAGCTTCTTCCAATTTAACCATATCTAGTATATTGATATCTATAGCTACCGTTCAGAAACTCCCACTATCAACTACTTTTGTAACTTTTATGGTTTCTATGGGGACTTCTCTTTCAGATAGAGCCTGGGATCGAGAAAGTGCTGTTTACAGAGTTTCAGGAGTCTTAAAAGTTATAAGAGGTTGGTTTTTAACAGGTTTAATCGCATTTACAATGGCAGGAATTACAGCATCTTTTTTGTTTTTTGTAAAAGAATGGGCCCTGATATTTTTTATGTTCTTAATTGGTTTTGTTTTTTCCAAGAGTTATAAAAACTATCAGAAAGGGATATCTAAAAAATTTGAAGATCAAAAAACGATTTTTGAAACCGATGAGCTGACTTTAGAGAAGACTTTAAACAAAATGATGGATATTTTAGAACCTATCCTAGAATCCATCGAAAATATTTATAAAAATAGTATAAAAGGAATAACTAAAGAAAATTTAAAAAAACTTCAAGATAATAGGAAGCACTTTTTAAAAGTAAAAGAAAGTTTTACGAGCATACAGAATTCTTTAATTCTAGTGATTAGAAAAACGAAAAACAGTGAACCGATTTCTGGGGGACTTTATATACGAATATATAACAAAATTAAAGAAATCATTGAATCTTCCGATGTGATTACTAATCGAACTTTATTTCATGTGAGTAATAGTCATAAACCTTTAAAATACAAGCAAAAAAAAAATTTATTGATACTTGAAAATTTGATGATGGAACACTTCCATAGAATCAAAAAAATCACCAAGACTAGAACTTTTCAACAAGTAAATTGTACAATAAAAATTCAAATTCTCAAAGAAATTGAGGAACAAATGGATCAACAGGTGATGGGGATCATCCATAAAAAATATGGAAAAAAGAACACTATATTGATGTTGGACCTCCTTCTCCCATCCAAAAAAATTTCAGAAAATATAGAAGAGATCTGTCTTTTGCATAACGATGGGTTATCCCATATTTCGTCAAAAAAAGACGCTTCTTTTTTTAAAATTATTTAAAATGTCATCAGACTGCATCCCCGTACGTCTGATAAATCCATCCTTCCTAATACTTCGAATTCCTCATCGTTTATTTTTTTTCCTAAATCATTGGTAGAAATAAAAGGACAAGATAAATAATTAGATAAATCAATAATATCAATTCCACCTATTTTATGGTTCTCTATATGGATAAAAGGATCTTCCGGATCTCTGATGTATACTTTCATCCAAGGAGGACATCTAAAAATTCCGTTTTTTTTTGCATATGCTTGAGAAAGCAATTCGGTCATTCCATATTCAGAGTGAATATTTTTTACCCCAAAACCTTTCTTTAAAAGATAATGTAATTCTTTTCGTATGATTTCTTTTCTTTTCCCCTTCATTCCTCCTGTTTCCATGAGAATCACATGATCTTTATTATATCCATCTAGAATAGGATCCCTATTTCTATGAGACTCTAAAAAGTCTAATAAATAAAGACTAATCCCAAAAATTAAAATATTTTTTTCATAATGAAGAGGAGGTTTTTTTTGAAAAGAAATAAAATTACTTCCATTTTTATATGTTTTTTTGATAAAGTATTTCATCATATAAATTAAAGAAGAATCCTCTCTATAGAAAGGAACTAAAGCTAAAAATTGGAATTTTTCTATGGGACCATAAAAATATTCAAATCCTTTACAAATGCTATTTCTATAAATCAGTAAATCAGCTACATAATGTTTACTTTTTATTCCTGTCGTTCCAGTACTGGTAAAAATAATTTCTGGAATCATTTTTGATGGACTACAAACACAATGAGTTTTAAAAAAGGAAATAGGAAAAAATGGAATTTCAGAAATATTGTTAATCCGAAATGGATCAATTTTTAATAATTGAAGATAATTTCTGTAAATCTGGTTATTTCTTACTTGATAATTGAATATTTCTAAAGTTAAAGCTTCAAATTCTTTTTTGGATTCTATAGAAAAAATCTTTTTTTGAAAGTTCATTGGATGATATTTGAAAATAGAAAGTATAATTCTTCTAATTTTTTAAAAAAAAACAAAAATTCTTTCCTAGATATATCAAAAATATATTGAAACTCTTTTTCAAAGGAATTTGAAAAAAAATTATAAGGAATTAAATTTATTTTTTTATTTGCTTCTTTAAGAAAAAAAATCCATATTGATAGATAAAAAAAATATTTTATCAGACCTAAAAGACCGCCAAATCCTTGATCAAAAGGTTTTATCCATGTGATTTTAAAAATTATTTCTATGATGTTTTTAGTTAAAAAAGCTATAAATATTATAAAAAAAAATGAAATTATTAGAGAAAAACCTGTAAAAAAGGGTTCTTCCTTACTGTATTTTTTTAGTAATTTTTCTGAAACAAAGTGAAAAACATTGATTCCTTTGTATAGGAAAAAAAAACATATTATGAATACAAATAATTGGGAGAGTAATCCTTTTCTGTACCCTTTACATGCACCATATAAAACGATAATTAGAATGATGATATCTGTGCCAACCATAACTTTTTTTACTAAAAAATGAAAAAAAAATTTATACAAAAATTTCATATAAATTGGAATAAAGTCATTTTATATATACGAAATCATTTTTGCATAGAAGGAGAAATTGATCTCATTGGGATTATTTACCTGATAGGGATTCAAGAACTTGGAAAGGGAAAAAATCTTTTTTTGAATAGAGAAGATAAAATTAATATTTTACATATTTCCATATGTAGAATATTAGAACCTTTTGGATATTATAGGTTTATTGGAAGAGACAGAGAAGGATGGCCTCATTATCTTTTAAAAAAGAATCTTCCCCTTTTAAACAAAGAAGAACAATCGTTTTTAATTCAAAAAGCGATCATTCGTTATATGAATGAAGAAAATATTCTGGAGGACATTCAGAAATCATAAGATTTTATGTTTTATGTATCAAAAAGTGGATCAAATAAAAAAGGAGATAAACTGTTTTCAGGCTAAAAATTCTGAAGATTCAGAAGCCTTCAGAATTAAATTTTTGGGTAAAAAAAAGGGAATTTTGACGGTTTTATTTAAAAAATTAAAAAAAATTCCTATTCAGGAAAGAAAAATTTTGGGTAAAATCATCAATGATTTAAAAAAGGAGGTTCAAAAAAAAATACAAATAAATCATTTTAAAAATTTTATCAAAGATGAAGATGAAAATTTTGATCCTACAATTCCAGGAAAATCTGTAGAAATAGGATCTATACATCCCATATCTATTATAAAAAATAGGATTATAGACGTCTTTAAAAAAATTGGATTTCTTTATGTAGAAGGACCTGAAATTGAAGATGATTGGCATAACTTTACGGCTTTAAATATCCCTATCGATCACCCATCTAGGGATATGCAGGATACCTTTTTTTTATGCAAAAATCCAGATATTGTATTGCGCACACATACTTCCTCTGTACAAATACGATATATGAAAAAGAACAGTCCACCTTCTCGTATTTTATCTATCGGAAAAGTATATAGAAATGAAACGATTTCCTCTCGTTCCTATTTTATGTTTCACCAAGCAGAAGGTTTTTATATCGATAAAAAAGTGTCCTTTTCAGACCTAAAACAAACTATTCATTATTTGATCACCTCTCTTTTTGGAAAAGTAAAAATTAGATTTCGTCCTTCGTATTTTCCATTTACAGAACCTAGTGCAGAAGTGGATATATATAATAATCATACAGGATGGTTAGAGATTATGGGATGTGGGATGATAGATCCACAAGTATTGAAAAACGTAAATATTGATTCAGAAATTTATTCTGGATTTGCTTTTGGTATAGGGATAGAACGTCTTGCATTACTGATTTATCAAATGGATGACATTAGAATTTATTTTGATAATGATATTCGTTTTTTAAGACAATTTCAGAGTGATTTTTAATAGTTTTATTTAAACTCTCTTTGTCGAAATACTTCATATAAAATAATCCCACAAGCTACAGAAACATTTAAAGAGGATATTCCGTGTATAGCTGGTATTTTTGCCTTTTCGGAGGTTATTTCTAAATATTTAGGAAAAATTCCATTAGATTCATTTCCAAAAATGATAGCCGTAGGACCTGAAAAATCTATTTTATACCAATAGATATTAGATTTTTCTGTAGCGGAAACAATCTTTAAACCGGATTTCATCAAATACTCTATAGTTTTCTTAATATTTTTTTCTTGACATATTGGAACTTTAAATAAAGCTCCTGAAGAAGTTTTGATAGAATCAGAGCCAATCATGGCTGTATATTTTTTTGGAATAATGATAGCATCTACACCAGAACACGCAGCAGTACGAATGATAGATCCAAAATTTCTTACATCCGTAATACGATCTAAAATGAGTAAAAGTGGGTTTTTTCCTTTTTCATAAAATATAGGAAGTAAATCTTCTATGAAATAAGTTTCTATTGGAGGGAGAAGAGCAAAAACTCCTTGATGATTTTTATTGTTAAACTGATGAAATTTATTTTTAGGAACGATCTGAATGGGAATATTTTCTCTCTTGGAGAGAGAAATTAACTTTTTGTAATAAGGACTACATTTTTTTTTCCATCCTATTTGGAAAAATAGCTTACTAATACTCCTTTTGGATTGAATAGCTTCTATTAAGGGATGTATTCCATAAATAATTTCTAATTTACTCATGAGAGTACATAATTTTATTTTTTAAAAACTTTAAAAAAAGAATTTTTAATGAAAAATCGTATAAAGTCTTTACAGAAAAAAAATATAAAAAAGAAAAGAAAAAGATATAAGATAGTAATAATCCCAAATCCCACTACATAATTTCCAAAATAATAGGATAGAAAAAAAGATAAGGCAAGACTTCCAGCAAAAAAGATCATGACGCCAAGTAAAAGAAAAAAAAAATTCAGAAAAATTTCTGTCATGATGGATATGATCATTTTAAGCGCTTCATTTTGAAAACGTTCCAATTTTCTTTTGATGAAATTTTTAATAAAAAAAAACATTTTTTAGATCAAAAAATTAAGTCCCCAATTCCTCTTCGACTTTGTCCATTTTATCTTTTTTATTTTTTTTCCATTTTTCCTCAAGGTTAGATTTAATTTTATGTACTTTTTTTCCTATTTTTTTACTTATTTCTTGTAAATTATCTCTCAGTTCTTCTGTTTTTTTTCCTAGTATATTTCTAATTTTATCCTCTTTTCTTGGAGCTAACAAAATTCCTACTATTAAACCTGCCATTGTTCCCAGAATCACTCCCCAAAAAAAACTTCCTCCTTTTTTCATAATAACAATTTTATATTTATAATAAATTTAATCATACAATATTTACGCACAAAATTGTCTTTGTTTTTTTAGAAAAATATTTTTCTCTATGTTAGATATTAAAAAAAATTTTTCTCTCAAAAATTTTAATACATTTGGAATAAATGTTTATGCACATTATTTTGTCAATGTGAAAAGTATAGAAGATATACAAGAAATTTTTTGTAAGTACCCATCCATTCCAAAACTTTTTTTGGGAAATGGAAGTAATATTCTTTTTTTAAAGAATTATTATCAAGGAATGGTAATTAAAATTGGGATCAAAGGAAAGAAAGTGATGAATGAAAACGAGAATCAAGCAGTTGTTCAAGCTTTTGCTGGAGAAAATTGGAATGAATTTGTAGGTTGGACTATAAAAAAAGGTTTCAGTGGATTAGAGAATTTATCGTTTATTCCTGGTACGGTTGGAGCCGCTCCAATTCAAAATATTGGAGCCTATGGAGCAGAAATAAAGGATACTTTATTGGAAGTTCAAGTATATGAAACGAATAAGGGAAAAATACGAATTTTCACACGAGAAGAATGTCAACTAGAATATCGTCATTCTTTTTTTAAGCAGTCACATTCCAAGAATAAATTTTTGGTTTTATCTGTTACCTTTCTATTAAGAAAAAAAAATCACAAATTGAACATTTATTCCATTGAAATTCAAGAAGAATTAAAAAAAAGAAATATTAAAAAACCAACTATGTATGATTTAAGTAAGGCTATTCTTTACATTAGAAATAGAAAACTTCCAAACCCAAAAAAAATAGGAAATGCTGGTAGTTTTTTTATGAATCCAATAATAGGGATATTAGATTTTAAAAAATTAAAATCTAAATATCCAACTATTACAGGATATTCTATTTCTACTAATCAAGTGAAACTATCTGCTAGTTCATTGATTGAAACTATAGGATGGAAAGGAAAAAAACAGGGGGATGTAGGTGTATATGAAAAACAACCTATAGTTTTGGTAAACTATGGAAGAGCTAGTGGAATGGATATATATTCTTTTTCAGAAAAAATAACTCAAAATATAAAAAATAAGTTGGGCCTTGTTTTATCAAGGGAAGTGAATCTCATACGATAGTTCGTGAAAAAAACACTCAATAATGAAAAAATTTATGGAAAAAAAGTAAAACTTCACTATCTAAAGGAAAGCATTTACCTTTGTTTTATTTTATTTACTTTTCTTTTTATGCATTATTCCTTACGAGGAAATTCAAAATTTTACAAAATTGTAAATAGAAAAGAAAAAAAATTTTTATGTCAATGACTTTAGAAGAAAAATCCACAAAATATATACAAAAAAAAATCAAAGAAAAACCTGAATTTGGAATAATATTATTAGGAAATCAGTTTCATCCATTGGTCCAGGAAATAAAAAATCCTATATGCATTCCTTACGAGGAAATTCCAAATTTTACAAAAGTATATGGAAAATTTATATCTGGAGATATAGAAGGGAAAAAGGTTCTATTTCTAATAGAACCTTTTTCCTCTTATTATGAGGATGAAGAGGAATATACTCCTTTTCCTCTAGTAATGTGTAAAAATATGGGGATAGATAAATTGATATTAATTAATATTTCTGGAGGAGTGAATCCAAACTACAAAACAGGGGATGTAATGTTCGTAAAAGATCATATTAATCTTTTCCCAGAAAGTCCTAATATGAAAAAATTTATGAAGAATAATTTTTTGGGAATAACAGAACCATATGATCAAAAAATGCTTGAAATGGCAGAGAATATAGCCATGAATCATAATATTATCATACAAAAAGGGGTCTACGTGGCTTATCCTTATCCTCATTATAAAACCCATGCAGAATATGCGATGATACGATCCATGGGTGGGGATAGTGTTGGAATGAGTAATATTGTTTCATCCGTAATTACAGCTAGGTGTATGGATTTACGAGTTTTTGCTATATCCATTATGATGGGGTTATCTGAACAAAAGGAATCTTCTGAATCTATCCATTTGATGAAATCATTTTTTCAAGAAACAGAAAAATCCATCCCTCTTTTAATATTGATTGTCAAAGAATTTATCAAACTTTGTTTTTAAGATCTATTAAACCAATTTAGAATCTCTTTTCTAGGAAAGGGGGACGATTGATAAATTATCTACCATATTTTTCGTAATTTTTATAAAAATTTTTCTTATAGATTCGTTTTGTAAAACGACAGGAATCCCTAAATCGGAAGAGACTCGTATATCTGGTAACAGAGGAATCTCTCCAAGAAAAAAAATATTCATTTTTTTGGAAAAATTTTTTACTCCATTTTTTCCAAATAAGTAGTATTTTTCTTTGGAATCTTTTGGAATAAAAAAAGACATATTTTCTATGATTCCAAGTATGGGGACATGAATGGATTTCAGACGAAACATTCCTACAGATCTATGCACATCCGATAAAGAAATTTTCTGAGGAGTGCTAACAATAACAATTCCTTTTAATGGTATTTCCTGCACAAGTGATAAATGTATGTCTCCTGTTCCTGGCGGTAAATCTACAATTAGAAAATCTAATAACCCCCAATCTGTTTCATGAATAAATTGTCTTAAGGCTTTAGTCGCCATAGGTCCCCTCCAAACAATAGCCTGTCCAGATTTTGAAAAAAAACCTAAAGATAGAATTTTGACTCCATAACTAATGATAGGATTCATGATAGAAGTTCCATTCTTCTGGACAATACAGGAAGATGTTTTATTTTCTTCTAAATTGAACATTAATGGAATAGAAGGACCATAAATATCTGCATCTAATAAACCTACATGAAATCCCATTTCTACTAAAGAAATCGCGATGTTAGTTGCTATTGTGGATTTTCCCACACCTCCTTTTCCTGAAGCTATAGCTATAATATTTTTTATTTCAGTTTTTTTTTTTTCAGAAGTATCTAATTTCATTTCTATTTGTATTTTTTTATCTACATTTTGATATTTTATAGCCTGGTGGATATCTCTTTCTAATTTTTTTTTCATATGCATAGTCGGATTGGATAAGCTTATATATATTCGTATTTTCTCCTGAAATACATCTATTTTTTTAATGATTCCAGATTCCATAATATTTCTTTTATTAAGAAATATATTTTCTAATGCTTTCGTTATTTTTTTTTTCATTGTTCCAGTCCTTCTTTTTTCAGAAATATCTAATTTTATTTTTCTAATTTATTCTATTATTAGAGTACAAATAAAATATCTATGTTAAAAATTCCTCATTTTCATACGAAAATTATCGTTTTTACATGGGATCATTTAAAAAATAGATTTTTGGAAAAATTATTAATTGTTTCGGAGAAAGATAAAAAAAACTTTCTTTCTTTATCCGAAAAACGAAAAAAAGAATTTTTAGGAGTACGCTACGCTCTAAGATATATAGGAATAAATAGGAATATTCTTTACAATGAAAAAAGAAAACCTTTTCTTTTTCCTCAAGAAAAGTATATTTCATTCAGTCATTCTTTTGAAAAAATAGCTATAGCCATTAGCTCCTATCATATAGGTATAGATATAGAAAAATTACGAAAAAAAATAATTAGAATAAAGAATAAATTTATTAGAAAGGATGAATCTATTTTTATCCATCCAAACTACGAAATAGATTATCTACATATCATATGGGGGATTAAAGAAAGTTTATACAAATTAGAGGGAGGGATTTTTCCCAGTTTTTTAGATCGCTATAAAGTTTCTCCTTTTTGCATAAAAAAGGATTTTTGCATATCCTGTTGGATTATGAAAGATTCCTATAGTAAGAGGTTTTCTGCTTTTTACAGAAAAATAGACGATCACTACCTGGTTTATATTATAGATATGGATGATGATGAAGGAATGGATTAATATCCTTTTATTACTATCTTATCATCATAGTAGTTGGATTCATATTTTTTTGGAATTTACGGCTGTGACATTTAGTATATTCAGTGTGATATTTGCACAAAAAAACAACATCTGGTTATATCCAATAGGAATAGTGAGTACTATTATATACAGTTATTTGACTTTCGTGACTTCTCTTTATGGAGATTTTATTATTAACATATATTATACAGGAATGAGTGGCTATGGATGGTATGTTTGGCTATATAGAAAGGATCCAAAAAATAAAAATATAACTTTTTCCGATAAAAAAGATTATTTCTATACGATTTTATGGTTTTTATTCACTTGTATTTTCAGTATAACGGTTTATTTTTTTTTCAATGGAAAACTTCAAACCATTTCTGATTGGATGGATGTATTCACCACAGGGATTTTTTTTTCTGGAATGTATCAGATGGCTATGAAAAAAGTAGAAAATTGGATTTTTTGGATGGTGGGCAACCTTATTTCCGTACCTATTTATTTTTTGAAAGGTTTCATATTAACAGGTTTTTTATTTATTTTTCTTTCCTTATTGGCTATAGAAGGTTATATTATTTGGAATCAAAAAGCACTGAAGAAAAATTTTTAATTAGGGGTTTTTTTTATTAATTGATGAGCTACTTCTTGGATATTATCATATTCGGTTTCTATTCTGTTTTTTAGATTTTTGACTCGTATTTTCTTTTTTTCTACTTCATTTTTTCCTATACTAATAGTAAATGGAATGTGATTATCGTTTGCATATCTGAATTGTTTACTTATTTTTACGGCATTAGGATACAATTGAGTGGAAATTCCTTTTTTTCTCAAAAAATTTATCATGTTATATGCATATAAAACCTCTTCATCTCCGAAATTAATAAACAATACTTTTGAAGGATTACTAGAAATAGTTGAAAATAAATTTTCTTTTTCCATGGCTAGATATATTCTATCTAAACCCAAAGATACTCCTACGCCAGAAAGATTTTTCATTCCAAAAAAGCTAGATAATTGATCATATCTTCCTCCTCCTCCAATAGAATTTTTCATACAGGATCCCTTATTATCTGGAAATATTTCAAATATGGGACCTGTATAATAATTCATTCCTCTAGCTAAAGAGACATTCCATTTCAATTTTGTCTTTTTTAAAGAAATATTTTTTATCTTTTGAAAGATAAAACTGAGATCTTTTATTCCTTTTTTTCCTCTTTCAGAGGATTGGAAAGCGACAGTGAAAGATTCTATTTTTTTTGAAAAATTTTCTTTCATATCAAAAAAACATGCTATTCTTTCAAAAGAATTCGAGGAAATTCCTTTACGAAGCATTTCTTTTTTTACTAGATTTCTTCCTTTCTTCTCCCATTTATCTAAAGAGGTCGTAAAATCTTTCCATAAATGATTTTCTATTCCAGAAATTTCTACTAATCCTCCCAAAATATCTCGATGATTAATATTGATAATTATAGGAAAATTTAATTCTGTAAATATTTCATCACAAAGTTGGATGAACTCAACTTCTTGCCATAAAGAAGATAATGATTGGGTTCCAATCATATCCGCGTCACACTGATAAAATTCTCTAAATCTTTCTTTTTGTGGTTTATCTGCACGCCATACTGGTTGTATTTGATATCTTTTAAAAGGAAAAAGAATTTCATTCCTATGCATAACTACATAGCGAACAAAAGGAATCGTTAAATCATATCTAAGAGCTTTATTGGATAGGCTTTTCATAAAATTCTGATTATTACAATCAGAATTTTCTTTTTTTTTTCTCATAAAATCTCCTGAATGAAGCAACTTAAACATTAAGTAGTCACCTTCTTCTCCATATTTTCCCATAAGAGTAGAAATTTTTTCAAAAGAAGGAGTTTCTATGGGAGAGAAACCAAAAAGTTCAAATTTATTTCGAATAATTTGAATTAAATAGTTTCTTTTATTCATCTCCATGGATGAAAAATCTCTGGTCCCTTTGGGAATACTAGGAGATTCCATATCTAACTAAACTGTAGTCACCTTCTTCTCCATATTTTCCCATAAGAGTAGAAATTTTTTCAAAAGAAGGAGTTTCTATGGGAGAGAAACCAAAAAGTTTAAATTTATTTCGAATAATTTGAATTAAATAGTTTCTTTTATTCATCTCCATGGTTTATAATTAATTATTAATGTCCTCATTTTTATGATTTTCTTTTTTCAGCATATGAGAATGTTTCATCTTATCTATTTTATTTTTTTCTTCGGAAGAAAGAGGAAGATCAAAATTATCTTCTAACATATATTTTTTTTCTACTGTAGGATTTTTAGGATGATTAATAGCTTGATTAAAAATATTTTTTCTTTGATTGAAGAATAAATTTCCCTTAGGAGGAGGAGTTCTTCTTAAACTACTTTTATAAGTCTTTTCTTCTTTAGAAGAAAGAGGTTCAATTCGTCTTGAATAAGAATGAATTCCCTCTATTTTCGTTAATTTTTGTTTATAAGGTTCTTCTAACCTATGAAATATTTTTTTTTCTTCATGATTAATAGCCCTTTGAACTTCTGTTGGAAATCCAGTTGCTACTATAGTCACTGAAATACTTTCTTCCAAACTTTCGTCTTCCCCTATCCCCATTATAATATTAGCATTATTTCCTGCCTCTGCTTGTATATAATCACTGATGATACCGATTTCATCTATGGTAATTTCGATTCTTCCTGAAACAATAAGTAAAAGAACATTTTTAGCCCCTGTTATCTTGTTATCATTCAATAATGGAGAATCTAAGGCTTGTCCAACTGCATCTTTAGCTCTATTTTCTCCTACAGAAATAGCGGATCCCATAACCGCTGTTCCGCTTTCTTTAAGAACTGTTCTTGTGTCTCTCAAATCTATATTTTGTTTATAATGGTGAGTAATGACTTCTGCAATTCCCTTAGCTGCAGTAGTAAGAACTTCATCTGCTTTCGCAAATCCAGCTTTAAATCCAAGATTTCCATACAATTCTCTTAATTTATCATTATTAATAACAATGAGAGAATCCACATTTTTCCTTAATGCTTCTATTCCTTTTTGAGCTTGTTGTAATCTCATTTTTCCTTCAAAATGAAATGGAATAGTGACAATTCCTACAGTAAGAATTCCTTTTTCTTTAGAAATACCTGCAATAATTGGAGCGGCTCCGGTTCCCGTTCCTCCTCCCATGCCTGCCGTAATAAAGGTCATTTTTGTATTAGAATCTAAAATACTTTTAATTTCTTCTAGACTTTCTAAGGCCGCTTTTTCTCCTATTTCTGGATCCGCTCCAGCACCTAGTCCTTCTGTAATAGAAGCTCCTAATTGAATTTTTACTGGAACTGGATTATTATTTAAGGCTTGTGCATCTGTATTACACGCTATAAAGTCTACGCCCGTAATCCCTTGTTCAAACATATAACTTAAAGCATTACTTCCACCACCTCCTACACCAATAACTTTGATAGCAGCTGAACGATTTTTAGAAAATCCAAATGGGACGTTCTCTTTTTTTTGCATTATAAAATTTTCTTTTTTCATTGTTTATTATTCTGTATCATTCAGTATTTGACGAAACTTATCTGCCCAAATTTCAAAAAAAGATTTAGATTTAGTTTTTTTCTTCTTTTTTAAAGAATCCTCATTCTCATAATATATTTCCTTATTGAATCTACGATTTTTATTGTATAATTGGGTTGAGAATAATTCGGAAGTATTTTTTTCCTCATATCTAGACCCCATTTCTGTAAAAAAATATTTTTTCTGATCCTCAATTCCCTTTATAACTAAACCTATAGACGTTGCGTATTCTGGATTACTGATCACGCCATTTTCTCCTCCAGAAATATGTTCATTAGAATAACCTATACGTACATCCATTCCAGTGATATATTCTGTTAAAGGACGAATGTGTTTTAGTTGAGATCCGCCTCCTGTCATCACTATTCCTGCTATAAGTCTTTTTTTTTGTTCTTCATTTCCATAATGTTTTATTTCTATATTGACTTGTTCTAAAATTTCACATACCCTAGTATGAATAATTTGAGAAAGACGTTTCAAGGAAATTTCCTTAGGGTCACGACCTCTTAATCCAGGAATGCAAACAATTTCTGTTTCTTTATTTTCTCCAGGCCATGCAGATCCAAATTTTAATTTAAGTAATTCTGCTTGTCGTTCAATAATTAAACAATCCGTTTTAATATTTTCCGTGATTACATTTCCTCCAAAAGGAATGACGGCAGTGTGACGAATAATATTGTCTTTAAATATAGCAATATCCGTAGTCCCTCCTCCTATGTCTACTAAGGCGACCCCGGCTTCCCTTTCTTCCGTATTTAATACAGCCTCTGCAGAGGCTAAAGGTTCTAATGTCATTCCCGATAAATTCAATCCTGCAGCTTTTACACATCTTCCAATATTTCTAATAGAAGAAATTTGTCCTACAACTACATGAAAATTAGCTTCTAAACGACTTCCATACATTCCTATAGGTTCTCCTATTTCTGATTGACTATCCACCTTATATTCCTGTGGAAGAACATGAATGATTTCTTCTCCTGGAAGCATAACTAGTTTATGGACTTGATCTATTAATTTTTGTATATCTTTCTGATTAATCACATTTTCGAAATCTAATCGAGTAATATAATCATTATGTTGTAGACTTCTAATATGTTGTCCAGCAATACCAACAATAACTTCTTTGATTTTTAATCCTGAACTTCGTTCAGCCTCAGATACGGCTTCTCGAATAGATTCAATAGTCTGAGTAATATTGTTGACCACCCCTCTATGTACACCAGTACTTTTAGATTTCCCTATGCCTAAAATCTCAATTTTATTATATTCATTTCTCCTTCCTACCATAGCTACAATCTTCGTGGTCCCCACATCAAGACCAATAGCTATATCTTGATATTCCATAGACTTATCTTTTTTTTGCGACTACTTGGTCCTTATATTGTAAATCAATACTTTGATATTGATTCATATCGATTTTATTTAGATACTGCTTATAAAAAGCTTTTAATTTATTCAATTTACTTTTAAAATCTTTGATATTTCCTAATATAATATGATGATTTCCTATTTTAGAAATCAAAATAAATAAGTTAGGAACCGTTTTTTTTATACTAATAATTTGATTTTTGAAGAATTCATCAGAATTTATGGTTTGGACTAAATCAGCTAAATGTTTTTTTTCTTCCTTTGAAAAGAATCCTTTTGCTAAAAGAACTTTTGAAGAATAAATAGAAGAAAGTTCTAAATTTTCCCCTTCTTTAGTCAGGTAATATTCTTTATTTCCATTTTTTATTCTTAAAATAGGTTCTTTTTGCCAAATTTTAATATTTAGAGTCCCATCTACACTAAGAAATACTTCCGATTTTTTTATAAAAGGGTAATTGTTTAATTTTTTTTCCATTGTGAATATACATAATTGACCGATTGTTTTTTCAATTTTTTCTATTTTTAGAAGTTGATTAATAATTTCTTCATTGACAAAATGATCCTTAGATAAGGGATCCATGATGATATTGAGCTTTTCAAAGTTCCTATTTTTATGTGTTTTTTGAGAAAAATAAAAAAAGAATATCATAAAAATCATATATAATAATAAAATAGAAATAAAGACTATTTTCTTTTTTCTCATTTATCCATATCGTTTATATAACCATTTTTTGATAGGAAGGATCAAGGTATCAATATTTCCCGCTCCTATTGTCAGGAGAATGTCAAAATTTTTTTTTTTAATTTTTTCTAAAACTTTGGATAAAGGGACCAATTCTTTATTTTTAGAATTCATTTTTATTTTATCTAATAAACTATTAGAACTAACTCCCTTAATTGGGAATTCCCTAGCTGGATAAATATTTAATAAAATTAGAAGGTCCAATTTTTCTAAACTTTTTGCAAAATCTTCTTCAAAGAATTTTGTCCTACTAAATAAATGGGGTTGAAATATTCCTAATATTTTTTTATCCGGAAAACATGTTCTTATAGTGCTAATTAAGGCGTTAATTTCTGTAGGATGATGAGCATAATCATCTATATATATTTTTTTTATAGATTTATAATGGATGGAGTACCTTCTTTTAATTCCTTTAAATAAAAATAAGGATTTTCGAATATCTTTCTCTTTTATCTTCAAATAGTCAGATATAGCTAAAGCCGCAGTGACATTTTTTAAATTATGTAAACCTGGAATAGGTAATGGAAGAGATTTCCAGGTTTCTTTCGGAGTATGAAAATCAAAAAACCATTGATTTTCTTTGATCAAAAGATGATTGGAATAATAATTTTCTTCTTTTTCTACCGAAAAATAGATAGCATTTTTAGACAGAAAAGATTCTCCTTTCTTTTTCCTACTAAGGAATAGTTTTTTATATGGACTTTTGATTTTCTTTGAAAAATCTATATAAGCCTGTATCAAGGCTTCTTTTTTTGGATAAGTATCTACATGATCTTGATCTAAACACGTAATACATGCTATATTCGGAGATAAATGTAAAAAAGAGTGGTCAAATTCATCTGCTTCTACCAAGAAGATTTCCGTACCATGATTCAAAATAAGATTAGATTGATAATTTTCAGAGATCCCTCCTAAAAAAGCCGTAACCTTTTTTCCAGTACTATGTAAGATATGTCCTAGGAAAATACCAGTAGTGGTTTTTCCATGTGTTCCTCCTATAGCTATACAAATTTTATTTTCTGTAATTAAAGCTAATACCTGAGAACGTTTTTTTATATTTTTTCCATATTTTTTCAAAAACCTCCATTGTTTATGATTATCTGGAATAGCCGGGGTATAAACAATTAAACATCGTGTAGAATGGATCCATTCAGGCAAAAATTCTGTTTTATCATGATAGTTGATCAATACGCCCTCGTTTTCTAATTTTTTTGTGATCATGGTTCTAGATCTATCATATCCAGAAACTTTTTTTCCCATGTAATGAAAATATAGAGCTAAGGAACTCATTCCAATTCCTCCTATTCCTAGAAAATAAAAAGACTCAATTTGATTTAGATTCATAATAATCTAATTAATAATCTTTAAAATTTCGTTGACAATATCGTTCGTTGCTTTAGGTTTTCCTAATTTTAAAATATTCCTACTCATTTTTTTTTTTCTTCTACAATCATTAAGTAGTTCTATAATAGAATTCACTAATTTTTTCTCTACTTCCTCATTTTTAATGATCAAAGCAGCTTCTTTATCAGCTAATATTTTAGCATTTTTATTTTGATGGTCATCTGAGGACCAAGGAAAAGGAATTAAAATATAAGGTTTTCCTATTAAACATATTTCTGATATAGTTAAGGCCCCAGCTCTAGATACAATGATATCTGCTGCTGCATAACATATCGGAAGATTTTCAATAAACTCCATTAAAAGGAAATTATGATGATGAGAAATCCTATTTTTCTTGATATTATGAATATCTGCTTTTCCTATTTGCCAAATCAGTTGTAGATCTAAATGAATCATTTTTTTTAACCCTTCTATCCAAGCTTTATTAATACTATTAGATCCTTGACTTCCTCCTATAGATAAAATAATAGGTCGATTCACTTTCAATCCTAAATGAATACAAGCCTGATCTCTACTGGGTAATTTTTGTAATATTCCGGATCTAACGGGATTTCCAGTGATGATAGTTTTTTCTTTTGGAAAATATTTTTTAGCTTCTTCATAAGCAATACATATTTTTTTAGCATAACGAGAAAATATTCTATTGGTAAATCCAGGAAAAGAATTTTGTTCTTGAAGTAGAATAGGAATTTTCTTTTTTTCTGCAGCATATAAAGTTGGAAAACTAACGTATCCTCCTGTTCCAATAACTATATCCGGAGAAAATTTTTCTAAAATTTTCTTTACTAAAAAAAAGCTATATATCAGTTCCATAGATAAAAAAAATCCTGCTATAGAAAACAATTTATCTTTTCCTCCTGAAATATAAATTCCTTCAATTGGATATCCAAATTTCGGGATTTCTTGCATTTCCATGTGCTTCCTGGATCCAATAAATAAAATATTCACTTCTGGAATCTGGTTTCTCAATTCATCGGCTATAGCTATACCTGGATAAATATGCCCTCCAGTGCCTCCACTACCAATAATTATTCTAGGTTTTTTCATGATGAATTTCTTTTTTCCATGTAATCAGGAGTATCATATATGATTCTGCTAACACTTAAGATGATCCCAAAACTAAAAAAAGTCACCCACATAGAAGTTCCTCCAGCGCTAATTAATGGTAAAGTTTGTCCTGTCACAGGAAATAAACCAACAGCTATTCCCATATTAATAAGTGCTTGATTAATAATAGGAAAACCAACAGAAAGAACCAACAAAGAACAAAAATAATTTTGTATTTTCGTAGAAATAACCATAATTCTCAACAAAATAAGAATATAAATAAACAGGAGTAAAATCCCTCCAATAGATCCATATTCTTCTATAATAATTGCATAAATAAAGTCTGAAGAAGATTGTGGAAGAAAAGCTTTCAGAACGCTTTTTCCAGGTCCACGACCAAACTTTTTTCCTAAAAAAATAGCTGTTTTAGATTGTTTCATTTGATAACTTTCTTCAGAATCATGATCCAAAAAATTTTCGATACGACTTTTCCATGTATAAACCCTATTCATGGGATTTTTATCTCCCCATTTTATGACAGAATAAATGTATATTCCTGCTGCTAGGATTCCCATAAATAAAATTCCTATTACTCCAGTAAATGGATATCCTCCTATAAAAAGAATAATTAAAACTGAAATAAAAACAAGAACCGCGGTAGAACCATTAGCGGGAAATATAAGTCCAATAATCAAAAATATGGGAAAAATTAAGGGAAAAAATGAGTGAATCAAGTTCATGCGTTCTTTCTTTTTTTGAGCTAAATATCTAGCACAGTAAATAAACAAAACTAATCCAGCAATACTGGAAGTTTGAAAAGATATATTAATAATAGGGATATGTAACCAACGAGAAGCATTAACTCCATCTAGTTCTTTTCCCTGAATAATTGTGAAAATAAGTAAAATAGAGACTATAGGGATTGAAAGTATAGACATACGATAAAAATATTTATAGTCTATAAACTGAGTAAAAAAAAGAATACAAAAACCCACTAACAAAAAAAGGGCATGTTTGAATAAATAACCGAATACGGTATTCGTTTCTCCATATGTACTAACTAAATTAGTACTCGCTGAGTATACAGGTAAAAAAGAAAATAGAGCTAATAAAGTAATGAAAGCCCATAAATATTTATCTCCTTTTAGATATCTCAAAATATCTATTTTTTTCATATTCATAGAAAAGTTTTCTGACTTCTTGTTTAAATCTAAGACCTCTTTCCTTATAATCTTGGAAAAGATCAAAACTAGAACATGCAGGAGATAACAAAATGTTATCTCCATGAATAGATAAAATGTAAGCCAAACGAACTGCCTTTTTAAGGCAGTTCGTTTCCAAAATAATATCAATGACATTTCGAAAAAAACTTATAAAGTTCTTATTCTTTTTTCCTAAAAAAATTATGGCTTTGACTTTTTCTTTAACCAAGGGGAGGATCTCTCTATAATCATTCCCTTTATCCTTTCCTCCTGCAATCCATATTGTAGGAGCTTTCATACTTTTCAATGCATAAAAGACCGCATTCACATTAGTGGCTTTAGAATCATTAATAAATTGGACTCCATTAATATTTAGTACTTTTTCCATCCTATGCTCTATAGGTTTCAATCCTAATATAGGATGGATCATAGATGAATTTCGAACATTTAATGTTACGGAAACGAGTAATGAAGCCAATATATTATAGAGATTATGATCTCCTTTTAAAGGAATTTTGTCTACATGTAAAAGACATCTTTCTTGATTAAATTTATTACGAATAAATATCTTCTTCTCTTTCAGATATGCGCCTACGCATAATTCTTCCTGAATAGAAAAAGGAATACAATTGGACAAAATGGGATATTTTTGAAATCCTGTTCTGATGAGAGGATCATCATGATTATAAATAAAAATATCTTCCTTATTCTGCTGAGTACCAATTCTAAATTTAGAAGATATGTAACTTTCAATATCATTATGATATCTATCTAAATGGTCTCTTGTGATGTTTAATAAAACGGCTATATTTGAACGAAAATTGAAGCAATCATCCAGTTGAAAGCTACTCACTTCTAATACATAAACCTCTTTTTTTTTTAAAACTTCTCGTGAAAAACTACGACCTATATTTCCTGCTATCTCTACATGAAATCCTTCTTCTTGAAGTATTTTATATACTATGTAACTTGTAGTGGTTTTTCCATTACTTCCTGTAATGGAAATAATATAGGGGTTTTTCAAATAATTTTTTCCGAATTCTAATTCAGAAACCATGGGAATATTCAAAAAATTAATTTTCTTGATTAATGGATCTTGTCTAGAAATTCCAGGACTTTTGATCACTTTAATAGCTTTTTGAAAGATGAGACTTTCTGTATGTCCTTTTTCCTCAAAAGGAATTCTATTTTTTGACAAAATTTTCTTGTATTTATTTGGAATAATTCCAGAATCAGATAAAAAAATTTTTAACCCCATTTTCTTAGCTAATAAAGCGGCTCCGACTCCGCTTTCTCCTCCACCCAATACCACTATTAAATTTTTATTCTTTTCCATATTAAGAAATTAATTATAGAATTAACAAAATCAAGACCACCATAGAAAGCATCATTTGTATGATAAAAAAACGATTAACGATCTTACTTTCATGATAACCTATTTTTTGAAAATGATGGTGTAAAGGAGCCATCAGAAAGATTCTTTTTCCTATTCCATATTTTTTTTTGGAGAATCTAAAATAAAAAACTTGTACTATGACAGAAATATTTTCTATAAAAAAAATACCACATAGAATGGGTAGGATTAATTCTTTTCTAGTTATAATAGCTAATGTAGCTATTATTCCCCCTATAGTTAAACTCCCGGTGTCTCCCATAAAAATTTGCGCTGGATAGCTATTAAACCATAGAAATCCCATTAAGGATCCTAAAAAAGAAAAAGAGAATATCACAATCTCTCCTAGATCAGGAATATAGATAAAGTGAAGATAAGAAGAGAAAATTTTATTACTAGAAATTAAAGAGAACAAAGACAAGGTTCCCAAAATGATAGAAGAAACTCCAGCTGTTAAACCATCAATTCCATCTGTAAGATTAGCGCCATTGGACAATGAAGTAATAAAAAGAATGACGATAGGAATAAAAATAATCCAGGCATATTTTTTCCATTTCTCATTATGTAAAATATTAGCGTAATCAAATTCATTTCTAATAATAGGTAAGGTCGTTTTAAAACCATGTTTTTCTACTGTTACGGAATCAGGTGGTTTGACATATAAATTTTTGCACGAAATGGTCGTGATATTTTTATGAAAATACATTGTACTTCCGATAAAAATGCCTAAGATTATTTGACATGATATTTTCCAAATGGCACTAAGTCCATGTTTATTATATTTGATTTTGATGTAATCATCGATAAATCCAAGCCCCCCCATCCATAATGTGGTGATGATAAGAATAATTACATATACATTACTCAATGTAGAAAAAAAAATCGTAGGAATTAATGTGGAAACTATAATAATAACTCCTCCCATTGTTGGAGTTCCTTCTTTTTCTTTTTGTCCAGTAAGTCCAAGATCTCTGACCTGTTCTCCTATCCTGTTTTTTTTTTGATTCCATAAGATAATGACTTTATAAAAAAACAAGGCTATACAAATAGATAAAATGAAAGATACTCCAGCTCTAAAAAATAGCGGAAAAGAAAGACTGGAATTATTTAAAAAAACCATATGATCATATATCTAAGAAAATTCAGAAAATAAGGTTTTAGCAATTTTTATATCGTCAAAAGGATAACGTTTTCCTCGAATTTCTTGATAATTTTCGTGTCCTTTTCCTGCTATGACAATAATATCTTTTTCTCTGGCCATTCTAATGGCTGTTCGAATAGCTTCTTTTCTGTTAACGATAGTTAAAATATCCTCTTTCTCTTTATTTAGATAGGATCTAAAATTCTTCATATCTATTAATATTTTTTCTGGATCCTCTTCTCTAGGATTATCTGAGGTAAAAATAGATAAATCACATGTTTCATAAACTATTTTTCCCATTAAAGAACGTTTTTCTTTATCTCTATTTCCTCCACAACCTATTATACAAATTAATCTTCCCTCCTGTTTTTTTATTTCCTGAATGGCTTTTAAAAGGTTCTTAATTCCATCTGGATTGTGAGCGTAATCTACAATTATCCGAATTCCTGAATAGGATATAAATTGTTCAAAACGTCCTTTTATAGGTTGAATAGTATTTATTGTTTTCAAGATTTCCTCTTTTTTTTTTCCCAATAATATAGCTGTAGCGTAGCAAGCCAAAAGATTGGAAACATTAAATTCTCCAATTAAAAAAGTGAAAAATTTGTACCCATCAATTAGCAATTGGTTTCCATGGAGATGTTTTTTCAGGATTTTTATCCTGTAATCTGCTTTTTTTTTCAACCCATAAAAATAAGTTTTAGCCGAAACATGTCTTATGATTTTGTGTGAATTTGGATCATCAGAATTAATTAAGGCAAAAGCATTTTTAGGCAAAAAATTTTCAAAAAAAGATTTTTTAGTTGATAGATAATCTTCAAAAGATTTATGATAATCTAAATGATCATGGGTAATATTAGTCAATATACCCCCTGTAAATAATAACCCTGCAATTCTTTTTTGATGAATTCCATGTGAACTCACTTCCATAAATGCATATTTACATCCTTTTTGTATTGATAAATTTAAATATTTATTAATATCAACAATACTTGGGGTAGTATGTTTTGTAGGAAATTCCTGAGATAGAATTTGAATTCCCATGGTAGAAATAAGAATACTTTTTTCTCCCATTTTATAAAATAAATGGTGAAGCATAGTGGCCACAGATGTTTTTCCATTCGTTCCTGTAATGCCTACTAATTTTATTTTTTTTGTAGGATGATCATAAAAGTTAGAAGAAATAGTTCCTAAAGCATCCATCGAATTTTTTACAATTACATAGGTGATCTCTTTATGAAGGAGAACAGGTTTTTTTTCACAAACTACCGTATTAGCTCCTTTTTGTATAGCCTCCGTAATAAATTGATGTCCATCTGTTTTTTTTCCTTTTTTAGCAAAAAATATCGTATCTATTTCTACCAATTGAGAACATATAGAAATCCCTTTTATCCATTTTTTAAGATTTCCTATAATTTCTAATACATGTACTTTTTTTAGAAGATATTTTAATATTTTTTTCATTCTTCTAGTTTCAGAAATATAATTTGATTTTTTTTCAACTTATTTCCTGGTTTTACGGATTGAGTAATAACTTTTCCTATCCCTTGATATTGTATATTTAAACCTCTATTTTCCAAAATAGGAATAATGTCTTTTCCCGGAACAGAAATAATATTTGGCATAATCCCTTTATCAAAAAAATAGTTGAAAGAATAGTTGGTGGATTCTTTAATTTTTTTAATCCAATCAATATCCACTTTTTTTTTACAAAGTGTTTTCTTTCCTATTCTTGGATAGATAGATCTAGCTATTTGATCAAACACAGGAACGGCTACTTCTATTCCGTAATATCCTTTTTCTGGTCTTGAAATGACCACAATACAAGAATATTTTGGATTATTAGCAGGAAAATATCCTACAAAAGAACTATTGTAAGATAAAGGTTTTCCTTTTATCCAATAATCTAATTGTGTAGTTCCTGTTTTTCCTGCATAAGGATATTCTGGATGATAATATTTTTTTGCGGTTCCATTTTTTACGACTCCTTCTAACATATTCTGAATTTTTTTTAGAGATTCTTTTGCAGCTATAGAAGGATTCATAACAATAGGAGTTGTATATTTTTTGATACTTCTTCCATGGAATTTCATTTCTCTAATGAAAATAGGTTTAATCATTTTTCCTTGGTTGGCAATAGCGTTATAAAAAGTGAGAATTTGTAAAGGAGTTAGTTTTATATTATATCCAAAAGTCATCCATGGCAACGTAATACTACTCCAATTTTCTTTTCCAGGTTTTGGGATGAATGGCTGGCTTTCACCTGGAATGTCTATCCCTATTTTTTTATCTAATTTCCATTTGCACAAGTGTTCTACGAATTTTTTTGGATTTTCTTTGTAATTATCATAAATAATTTTTGCTATTCCTACGTTTGAAGAAAGTTCCAAAATCTGTTTTGGATTCATTTCTCCATATCCTTTGTAATGACTATCGCGGATTTTTTTTCCTCTCAATTTAAGAACTCCACCTTTAGTATTCACAATCATGTTGATGTCTATTTTTTTGTCTTCTAAAGCTGCAAGAATCGCCATGGTTTTGAAAGTAGATCCAGGTTCACTTCCTTCCCATACAGAGAAATTTCTTAAATCTTCATAAGTATTTTTTTTTGTTTTTTCCAGATTGATCATCGCCAAAATTTCTCCACTTTTGACCTCCATGAGAATGACACATCCGTGATCTGCATGAGAAATGGATAACTCTTGAAGTAGAGCATGATAAGCTATATCTTGTAAATAGATATCAATAGTCGAATAGACATCTTTTCCATCTTCTGGATCAATTTCATTTCCTGAATTTAAGGGTTTCCATATTTTAGAGCTAATACGTTGTTCTAATCGTTTTCCATCTTTTCCTTTAAGAAATTTACTATAAGCTCCTTCTAATCCAGCTTTTCCTCTATGATCATCGTATCCTAATGTTCTTTTTCCAATATTTTCTAGTATATGAACTCTGCATGTTTTCTTTTCTACGATAAAACCTCCTTTTATTTGTCCTTTATTAAAAATGGGAAAATTTCGTAATGCTTTTAAATGAGGATAATCTAAATTTTTGGCTAATAAGAAATATCTATTTCCCTTTTTTTTTTCGTATTGAAACTTTTTATAAAAAAAAGATCTTGGTTTTTTGAAAAAAGACTCCAAAGAATTGCACAACAAAGAAATATTTTCTTGAAATAATTTATCTGAGATAGATCTAAAATCAATATGAATATCATACCTAATGATAGACATAGCTAAAAGACTGTTATCTGCAGCATAAATATTTCCACGTTTCGCCTTAATTAAATTAGTTCTAATTGTTTTTTCTATAACAGATTTTTGGTATCCTTCTGAAGAATTTTGAATATGAAATAAATTAAAAATAATTAGTGCTGCAATAGAGATGAAAAAAAAACCAATCAAGTAAGATTTATATAATAAAATATATCTTTTTCTTTTCATCATTTTTTTCTTGTATCCATCTCTTTTTTTTCTTCTAAAATTAATTCGTATGGGGGTTCATCTAAATATTTTAACCCATTAATATTTACTAGTTTATTTAAAACAGATGCTAATTGCATTTGCATATATTTACTGTGTATATCTGCATATTCAGATTTCAATTCCTTTATTTCTTCACTAATTTTCGTTATTTTTCTAATTTTTCTATCCATCATGTGTGAACTAGTAATGCTGATTAAAGATAGAATAGTAATAAAAACAATAAAATTCCAACTACGATATGCATCTTTTTTCACTAAAAATTTTCCTTTCAGGATGTCTTTGATAGAAAAATTGGTTTTCATTTGATAGATGATTTATTTTATAGTTTTTCTGCAATTCTTAATCGAGCACTTCTGGATCTTGGATTATTGATAATATCTTGATACCTTGGTTGAATAACTTTTTTATGGATCATTTTAAATGGAAGTATATTATTCATTTTGTTCTTATGAACAACTCCTTTTTTAAAAAAAGATTTTGTGATCCGATCTTCTATGGAATGATATGAAATAATGGCAATTCTACCTCTTTGTAGAATAATCGTAGAAGATTCTAACAAAAGATTTTGTAAAACATGGATTTCATTATTGACTTCTATTCGTATAGATTGGAAAAGTCTAGAAAAAAATCTTTTCCTTTTTTTAAAAGATGTTTTTTTTCTAAAAAAAATCTTCACTAAATCCCATGTAGTGGTAATAGGTTTTTTTAAGCGTTCTTGTAATATTTTTTCAGCAATTATTATTGCATTTTTGAATTCTCCATATTTAGAAAATATATGAAATAATTCCTCTTTCGAATATCGATTAATAATATCTATAGCAGAATGAGTGGATTCTTGATTCATTCTCATATCCAAAATACAATTCAACTGATGAGAAAAACCCCTAATGGGGTTGTCTACTTGAGAAGAAGATAGGCCTAAATCGGCTAATATACCTGACACTTTTTCGATACGCAGTTTTTTCAATATTGGTTTTATGTGTATAAAATTCTTGTGAAATAAATGAAAACGTCTATCTCGTATGGGATTATTTTTTATGGCTTCTTTGTCCTGATCGAAAGCTATTAAAGATGCATTTTCATTTAATTTTTTTAGAATAGCAGAAGAATGTCCTCCACCACCAAATGTTACATCTACATAAATGCCATTTTTGTCCGTAACCAAATTATCTATACTTTCTTTTAAAAGAACTGGTTCATGGTAATAATTCATTTTTTATATTTTTTTTCCCATAGAAAACGAAATTATGCTTTATCCCCATATGTTTCACATAGAATTCTTAGAAATATTTAATTTTTAAAAAAAAAATTTTTTATTCAAAATGAAATTTAATTTAATAAAAACTGATCGTTTTTCTAAAGCGAGAGCAGGCGTATTGGAAACAGATCATGGAAAAATAGAAACCCCTATTTTTATGCCAGTAGCTTCAAAAGGAAGTGTAAAATCTATTCCAACACATGAACTATATGATATAGGATCGAAGATTCTCCTTGGAAATACTTATCATTTGTATTTCCGTCCTGGAATAAAAGTATTGCATCATGCAGGAGGACTTCACTCGTTTATGAATTGGAAAGAGTCTATCTTAACAGATAGTGGAGGTTTTCAAGTTTATTCTATGAGAAAATCTAATAAAATCACAGAAAATGGAGTCTTATTTAAATCTCTGATAAATGGTTCTTACCATTTTTTCTCTCCTGAAAAATCTATGGAAATTCAACGTTTGATAGGTGGTGATATGATTATGGCTTTTGATGATTTTCCTCCTTATCCCTGTAGTTATAAAGAAGCAGAATATTCTCTAGAAAAGACACATATTTGGTTAAGAAGATGTTATTCTTATTTAAAAGAAAATCCAGAAAAATATGATTATAAGCAAAGTTTTTTTCCTATCGTTCAAGGAAGTATTTATCCAGATTTGAGAAGATGTTCTGCAGAAAAGATTGCCTTATTGGAAGCTGAAGGAAATGCTATAGGTGGATTAAGTTTAGGAGAAACTAAAGAACAAACACAATCTATTACTGATATAGTCACGGATATTTTGCCTAAAGAAAAACCTAGATATTTAATGGGAGTAGGAAATCCTATAGATCTTTTAGAAGGAATAGCGCTTGGGATTGACATGTTCGATTGCGTACTTCCTACACGAAATGGACGTCATGGAATGTTATTTACCTGGAAAGGGGTTATGAATATCAAAAATAAAAAGTGGGAAAAAGATTTTTCCTGTTTGGATGAATATGGAAATTCTTATGTAGATAGATCCTATAGCAAATCTTATGTAAGACATCTTTTTTTTGCTAAAGAAAATTTAGCAAAACAAATTGCTTCTTTACACAATCTTTCTTTTTACTTCAATCTCATGAAAAAAGCCAGAACCAATCTTCTACAAGAAACCTTTTCTTCTTGGAAGAAATCAGTAATTTCTTTACTAAAAGAACGTTTATAAAATGAAAATACTAGACCGTTATATCATTCGTAATATTCTTTTTACCTTTATATTGATTACTATTCTATTACAGATCATCTCTGTTATTATAGATCTTTCTCAAAGAATGCATAGATTGGAAAACAATCAAGGATCCATCAAAGATGCTTTAATATATTATTATCCTTTTTGGTCCATATGGTTAGCCTATACATTTTCCCCGATTTCCGTTTTTTTATCAATTATTTTTTTTACATCTAGATTAAATAAATATTCAGAAATAAATGCTATTCTAGCAAGTGGGATTAGTTTTAAAAGGATAACGATCCCTTATTTAATTTCAGCTTCCATTATAGGAATGGGAGCCTTAATAATTAATTATTCTTTTTTACCCCTAGCTAATAAAATGAAAAACAAATTTCATTACCAATATCTATTAAGTTCAAGATACAAAAATCAATACGAAAACAATCAGACCATAAGTACCCAAATTTCAAATAATGAATATTTATTTATTCGAAATTTTTCCAGAAAGAAGAATATAGGAAAAGATTGTATATATCAAAAGTTCCATGGAAATAAATTGATATATCTTCTGAAGGCTAAAAACATATTTTGGTACAAAAAACATCGTATATATATCCTATCTAATTATAGCGAAACCTATCTAAATAAGAATAAGGATATTTTTTTCAAAGGAATTTATAAAATTCAAAATTTTTCTATGACTCCGGAAGAACTTTTACCAGAAGAATATATAGCAGAAACAATGACCATTTCTGAACTGAAAAAGTTTATTGATAGAGAAAAAAAGAGAGGAAATAGTAACATCAATACGCACTTAAATGAATATTATCAAAGAACGAGTTATCCTTTTTCTAATTTTATATTGACTCTTTTAGGATTATCTATCTCATCAAAAAGGGGGGGGACAGCCCATAATTTCATCATTGGAATAATATTGGCATTTACATATATTTTTTTTACAGAAATATCCAAAGTATACTCTACAAAAGATTATCTTCCTTCTTATTTATCTGTTTGGCTTCCAAATGGAATTTTCGGAATGATTACACTTTTTCTTTATTGGAATAGAAATCGTAATTAAATTAATTCATTTCAAATCCTGCTATATATACTTGACCATTTTGTTTAATAGATTTTATTGTCACATCTCCGGAGTATTGTTTTAAAACACGGTCTACATCATTAGGTTTTCTCATTTTTTCTCCATTAATAGATAAAATAATGTCTCCTTCTTCCATTCCTATAGCACTCAATCTACCTGTTCGGATTTCTTGGATTCTAATTCCATAATCAATCCCAAAATCTTTTTTCGACTCTTTTCCAAGAGTCGAAAAAGTGGCACCTAGTAATTCTGATGGAGTAATTTCCTCTTTTTTTCTAATTTTTGTCCTTCCTTGTGAATCTTTTAAAGTCACATTAAAAGATTTCATTTTTCCGTTTCGTATAATCTTCACTTTTACTTTTTCTCCCGGATATTTTGTTCCGACAATAACAGACAAATCTGCCACATTTTGAATGGGTCTTCCGTCTATACTTTTAATAATGTCTCCTTTTTTAAGACCTGCATCATAAGCTCCACTTTTTTCAAAAACTTCCCCGATTAAAAAACCCTGTTGTGGTTTGATATTTTTATGCATTTCATTATTATAAGCTTTCAAATATTCAGCTTTAGAAAGATCCATTCCTCTAACTCCTAAATAGGCTCTTTGTACGGTACCGTATTTTTTGATGTCCTGAATGACTTTTGCCACTAAATTAGAAGGAGCCGCAAAACTATATCCTATAAAATTTCCTGAATTTGAAGAGATTGCCGTATTAATTCCAATTAATTCTCCATTTGTGTTGACTAAGGCCCCTCCACTATTTCCCGGATTAACAGCTGCATCTGTTTGAAAAAAAGATTCTATAGCTGCTTGAGTTTCTCCTCTCAATATGCCTAAACTTCTATTTTTAGCACTTATGATACCTGCGGTCACAGTGGAGTTCAAATCAAAAGGATTTCCGATTGCTAAAACCCATTCTCCTACTTGTACTTTATTAGAATCAGAAAAATAAATAAAAGGTAAATTTTTTTCATTGATTTTTAATAAGGCTATATCCGTACTTGTATCTGTTCCAATTAATTTTGCCCTATAAGTTCTTTGATCACTAAGTGTCACTTCTATTTTATCTGCATCTTTTATGACATGATTATTAGTGACAATGTATCCATCAGGAGATACTAAAACTCCAGATCCATGAAGTCCTGGAATATCATTTTTTTGAGGAAATTTTCCTCTTTCTCCAAAATCATCAGGAAATCCGAAAAAAAAGTCAAATGGATCAAAATGTAATTTTTTGCTATATTTTTTAGAATAATTTTTGATATTGACTACCGCATGGATGGTCTTTTCTACAACTCTGGTAAAATCTGGTAATCCAGAAGAACTAACTAATGAGGATGGATTAGAAGAGGGGGGTTTTGTTTTTTCTATTCCATACAACGGAAATGGAAAGGCTTCTTCTTGAGCATATTTCTTGTATGCTGCAATAGTTATTACTGAACTAAAAATACTACTGGCAATAATATAAATAACTATTTTATTCATTTTGAGTTAAACTATTCTTATACAAATATATATAGTAAAAAGTAAATTTTATTCCAAAAATAATGCTAAATTCGTCTTATTTTTTTTTTGTATGTATGAAAATGGATTTTTTTAAGTACCAGGGGACAGGAAATGATTTTATTATACTAGATAATCGGAAAAAAAAAATCCCGGAAGAGGATCATTCTCTCTTTACAAGATTATGTGATAGACATTTTGGGATTGGAGCAGATGGGATTATTTTGATTAAAAATGATCCTTCTCGTGATTTTTACATGAAATATTATAATTCTGATGGAAAAGAAAGTACTATGTGTGGAAATGGAGGACGTTGTGCTATTGCCTTTTCAAAAAAACTAGGAATTACAAAAAAAAATAAAATCTATTTTAGAGCTATAGATGGAGATCATTGTGGAATTATTCAGGATCATGGATTAATTTCTTTAAATCTTATTGATCTAGAAATAGATATGATAAAAATATCCCAAAAATACGTCTTTTTGAATACTGGATCTCCACATCATGTTCTTTTCGTAAAGAACATAAAAGAAATAGACGTTTGCAAACAGGGAAGAAAAATTAGTAAAGGAGGTGTAAATGTAAATTTTGTAGAAATATCTGGAAAGAATACACTTCAAGTACGCACTTATGAAAGAGGTGTTGAAAATGAAACTTTATCCTGTGGAACAGGAATTACGGCTTCTGTTCTTGCTGCATATGAAACGGAAAAGATATCTCTCGATAAGGAAAAAAATGTGTCAATCTCCACCTTAGGAGGAAAATTGTGGGTATCATTTGAAAAAAAAAATAATCTATATAAAGAAATATATTTAACTGGTTCTGTTCAGTTTATATTTAAAGGATGGATCCATATTTAATGGAAAAAAATCATGAAAAATAAAAATCATTATTCAATCAACGAAGATTCTATAAAATTTCTTGGAAAATATTTAAATAGTTTTTCTCCAACAGGAGACGAAACTGAAGGACAAGAAATATGGAAAAGTTATATAAATCCTTATGTAGAAAAAATAGAAACGGATTTATATGGGACAGTTGTAGGAATATTAAATCCTAATAATTCTCCATACAAATTAATTATTGAAGCTCATGCCGATGAAATTTCTTGGTATGTAAATCATATAACAGAAGATGGAATTATCTATGTTTCCCGTAATGGAGGATCAGATCCTCAAATAGCTCCATCAAAAAGAGTGGTGATCCATACAGAAAAAGGGTTAGTACATGGAGTTTTTGGTTGGCCTGCCATTCATACAAGAAAATCTTCAGAGGAGAAAACTCCTAATGTGGATAATATATTTGTAGATATTGGAGCTTTTGATAGAAAAGAAGTAGAGAGAATGGGGGTTCATGTAGGTTGTGTCATCACTTATCCTGATGAATTTTTAATTATGAATCATAACTATTTTGTATGCAGATCGTTAGATAATAAAATAGGAGGATTTATAATTGCAGAAGTAGTAAAAAAAATAAGAGAATGTGGCCAAAATTTAAAATTTGGATTATATGTGGTGAATTCTGTTCAGGAAGAAGTAGGATTAAGAGGGGCTAAAATGATTTCTCAGGCTATAAAACCTCATATGGCTATCGTTACTGATGTAACCCATGATACTTCTACCCCTATGATGGATAAAAAAACACAAGGAGATATTAGATGTGGTTTAGGTCCTGTTGTGGGATATGCTCCTTCTATACAGAAAAATATTAGAGAATTTATTTTTCATACTGCTAAAAATAGGAAAATTCCTTTTCAACGTTTAGTTTCATCTAGATATACCGGAACAGATACGGATGCTTTTGCCTATTCTAATAAAGGAGTATCGTCTGCTTTGATATCTATTCCTCTTAAATATATGCATACTACAGTAGAAATGGTTCATAAAAAAGATGTAGAACAAGCTGTTCAATTAATTTTTGAAACTTTAAAAGGAATTAATTCTTCAAAAGAAAGATTTTTTATCGATTGAATCTAAAATGGATAATATCTCCATCTTGAACAAGATAATTTTTTCCTACCAAAAGCCTTTTTCCAGCTTTTTTTGCTTCTTCTTCTGATCCGGATTTTATAAAGTCTTTATAATGAAACACTTCTGCGCATATAAATCCTTTTTTAAAATCTGTATGAATGACAGAAGAAGCTTGATAAGCAGTCCAATGATTAGGAATAGACCAAGCACGGATTTCTTCTTTTCCTACTGTAAAAAAACTTTGTAAGTTTAATAATTTATAAGCATCTAAGATGAGCTTATTAATTTCTGATTTAAAAAAAATACTTTTTTGTTCTTTTTGATTCTTAGATTCGTTTTTTAACGATAAAACTATCATAGGAGATTTTTCTTCTTCCACTATTTTTTTTATATTTTTTAAATAGAGAGGATTATTGGAATCTTTTTCATCTATATTGCATACATAAAGAACAGGTTTAATGGTTAATAGATGTAAATCTTCTATGTACTTTTTTTCATTTTCTTTTAGTGGACACCTTCTTATATTTTTTCCTTTTTTTAGATGATCAATTATTTTTTTTAGTGTTTTTATCAAACATTTATGATTTTTTTTTGGTTTTTTATTAATTTTATTTAATTTATTTTCTAGGGTCTCTAGATCTTTAAACTGTAATTCTATATCAATAATTTCTTTATCCCTAATAGGGTTGATGGATCCTTCTACGTGAAGGACTTTAATATCTCTGAAACAACGTATCATATGAATAATAACATTTGTTTCACGAATATGAGATAGGAATTTATTTCCTAATCCTTCACCCTTATGTGAACCTTTAATTAATCCAGCAATATCCACTATTTGGATTTTTGATGGAACTATTTTCATAGGGTTAATGAATGTTTTTAATTCATACAATCTTTTATCTGGAACGTTTGTGATTCCATAATTAGGTTCTATAGTACAAAAAGGGAAGTTTTCTGATAAAACTTTAGAATTGGAAATAAGGTTAAATAGAGTTGATTTTCCTATATTTGGAAGACCAATAATTCCACATTTCATTGTATATTGATTTTTGTTTTTTTATATAGCAAAAAAATATTACTAATTTTTTTCAAAAATTAAAAATTTTTATTCTTAGATATGAAAAATGAAAAAAAGGAGATGCCGTTTTGGGAACATATTGAAGAGATAAGAAAACATTTAATTCATAGTGTGTGTGCAATGATAATTGCGACGATTATTTTAATGAATAATAAGAATGTTATATTTGATTATATTCTTTTTGGTCCAGCAAAAACGGATTTTATTACTTATCGATTCTTCCATAAATTAGGAAAAATATTTCACCGGAGTCATCATTCCTTTTATTTTTTTTCTCACAATTTGGAAATACAAAACAGACAAATATTTGGACAATTTAATATGTATATATGGACCTGTTTGATTGGAGGATTTATCTTATCTTTTCCTTATATATTTTATGAATTTTGGAAATTCATCAAACCCGCCCTTTCGGATGAAGAAAGAAAATATTCTAGAGGGATCATTATGATGGTGACATTTTTATTTATATTAGGAATTCTTTTCGGTTATTTCATTTTATGTCCATTTTTAATTCATTTTGGTTATACTTTTAGGATTAGTTCTTTTCCAAGAAATATATTTGATTTATCGGATTACATATCTTTGATCATGCATTCTATATTATCTATGGGAATCACTTTTTTGTTTCCAATTTTTATATACTTTCTTACTAAAATAGAATTGATCTCCTATCCTTTTTTAAAAAAATATAGAAAACATGCTTTTTTGATCTTATTAATTCTAGCTTCAGCAATTACTCCTGGAGATATTTTTAGCACCATAGTGGTTTTGATTCCTTTAATGATTCTTTATCAATTTAGTATCTATATTTCTTTTTATGTTTCTAAAAAGAAATAAAAAACCTCTTGAAGAGGTTTTTTACGAAGATTTTCGTATAGTTATTTCTACAAGTCTTCCTTTATTTCTTTTAACAGATTTTCCTAGTTTTCTTATTTCCATCCTAGATGGATTGATCCCTTTAGAAACTAAAGCTTCAAATACAGAATTTGCTCTTTTTATGGATAAAATTTTATTGTAAGAATGTTTTCCATAAGAATCTGTATACCCATTTATATAAAATTTTGAATGAGGAAGTTTTTTTGTCATAATTTCATATATTTCATCAATAATTTCTAATGATTTAGGAGATAAGGTAAATTTTCCTAAATCAAATAAAATAGGAGGAAAAAAAACACCATTAGGACATCCTTTGTTTTCTTTTTTTCCATATTTTTTCGGACATACATCTTCATGGTCTGGAATATTATCGGAATCTGTATCCGGACATCCTTTAAATTTTTTTAACCCAAATTTGTTAGGACATAAATCCTCTCTATCTAAAATTCCATCGTTGTCTAAGTCGTCTTCTTTGCAGCAAATTTTATTCTCAGAATTTTCCTCAATATTTTTTTCCTCTTTTTTTTCTATGATAGAAGGCAAATAAGAATTTTCTTGTTCTTTGATTTTCACTCTTTTTTTAGATTCCTTTTTATCTTTATCCGGATCAGGGTTATCTTCTCCTCCAAAACGATAAACGACCCCTATAGAATGTTCCCAAAAATTCAAATAATCTTTTGAATGAGAAGAAACTATGACTTGATTGTAATTGCTTTGAACGTTGACCCCAAAATTAGATACGATCCAAAAATTCATTCCAAATCCACCATCGAATAGAAAAAAATCTTTCTTATTCAATTTATAAATTTTTGATTCTGATATTCTTAACTTTCTATCTCGATAGTCAAACTGATGATAACCTGCTCCTAATTTTAAATAGGGGTCCAGCCAGTAATGAGGAAAAAAATAGAATTTTATTCCGGGATTTAATTTTACAAAAAAATTATCTATTATTTTCCATCTATGATTGTCGACCATCCCCAATGAAACGTTCAAATATCCCCCTATTTTTTTAGTTAGATTATGTCCTAATTCTATATTAGAAAACGGAGGATTTATACTATTATTTTTTTTCTGAAAAAAATCTTTGAAAGGAGAATTTATGGAATAATAGTTAATATCATTCGCTCCTATACGAATAAACCATTTTTTTTGAGAATGTTGAGAAAACCCAGATGAAAATAAAGCAAATAAAGCAATAATAAAAAAATTGACGTTTTTCATAAAACTATAATTTCTTTGAAATTAAACAAATATATATTATTATGTAATATGATGATATGATTTTAAACAGAATCTTTTATAAGGATCGTTGTAGCTCACGAAGAATATCTCTATTTCGAATGGATTCACGTTTATCATATATTTTTTTTCCCTTTGCCAAAAAAATTTGTACTTTTATATATCCTTTTTTACTAAAAAATAATTTAGTAGGAATCAGGGTCAATCCAGGTTCTTTCAGTTTTTTTTCTATTCTGATTAATTCTTTTTTGGTTAATAATAATTTTCTATCTCTTTTGCTTTCGTGATTCCAATTGGTTCCAAATTTATATTCAGCTATATACATGTTAATGGAATATAATTCTCCATTTTTTATTTGACAAAAACTATCCGTAATATTGGCTTTATTGAGTTTTATAGATTTTACTTCTGTTCCAAATAATTGAATTCCAGCTATATATTCTTCTATATATCTATACTGAAATCTAGCTTTTCTGTTTATAATACTCATAATTAATTATTACTTTTGTGAAAAAATAAAATTTTATAAAACTAAGAAAAAAATAAACAGTATGAATGTACGCAGACGTTATTTAAAGGACTTATGTTCTCAAGTGAGAAGAGACATCTTACGCATGGTAAATAACGCAAATTCTGGACATCCTGGTGGATCTTTAGGATGTACAGAATACTTTGTCGCTTTGTATCAAGAAATCATGCATTATGATCCTAAAAAGTTTACGATGGAAGGCTTAAATGAAGATCTTTTTTTTCTATCCAATGGACATATATCTCCTGTTTATTACAGTATATTAGCTCGTTCTGGTTTTTTTTCCATAAACGAATTATCTACTTTTAGAAAATTAAATTCTCGTTTACAAGGTCATCCTTCTACACATGGAAAACTTCCAGGAATACGAATTTCTTCAGGATCTTTAGGTCAAGGGATGTCAGTCGCCATTGGAGCTGCTCTATCCAAAAAAATTAGTAAAGACAATAATTGTGATATTTACAGCTTACATGGAGATGGAGAATTAAACGAAGGACAGATATGGGAAGCCGTTTTATACGCGGGGTCTAAACATATTGATAATTATATAGCTACTGTAGATTATAATGGACAACAAATAGATGGAACGACCGAGGAAGTTTTATCCCTTGGGAATTTGAAAGAAAAATTTCAATCTTTTGATTGGAAAGTTTTAGAAGAATTAGAAGGAAATAATCTTGATAAAGTGATTAATATTTTAAAAAAAGCAAAAAATGAGACGCGAAAAGGAAAACCAGTTTTAATTATCCTGTACACTCAAATGGGATATGGGGTAGATTTTATGGAAGGAAGTAATGCATGGCATGGAAAATCCCCTAATGAAAAAGAATTAGAAAAAGCGCTATCTCAACTTCCTGAAACTTTAGGAGATTTTCCAATAAGACAATAAAATATAAACGAATGTAAAGAAATTATGAAAATATATGAAAATAAAGGATTGAAAGAAACTAGAGCTGGATTTGGAGATGCTTTAACGTTTTTAGGAAGAACAAATACTAAAATAGTAGCCTTATGTGCTGATCTTACTAGTTCTCTATTTATGGATCAATTTTCTAAAGAATTTCCAGAACGATTTTTCCAAATAGGAATTGCTGAAGCTAATATGATCAACATTGCTGCTGGACTTAGCATTGGAAATTATATTCCTTTTGCTGGAACTTTCGCTAATTTTGCAACTTCCCGTGTATATGATCAGATACGTCAATCTATTGCTTATTCCTATAAAAATGTAAAAATATGCGCTTCTCACTCTGGTTTAACTTTGGGAGAAGATGGAGCGACACATCAAAGTTTGGAAGATATTGGAATGATGAAAATGTTGCCTGGAATGACTGTAATTAATACTTGTGATTATAATCAAACTTATGCAGCTACTTTAGCTATAGCCAATTATTTAGGACCGGTATATCTCCGTTTTGGTAGACCTTCTGTGCCAAATTTCACAAATGAAAATCAAATATTTCAAATAGGAAAAGCCCTTCTTTTAACGGAAGGAAAAGATGTGACTATTGTTAGTACAGGTCATCTAGTATGGGAATCCTTGGAAGCGGCTAGAATTTTACATGAAAAAAAAAGAATTTCTTGTGAAGTAATTAATGTTCACACTATAAAACCATTAGATGAAAAAACCATTTTAAATTCTGTAGATAAAACAAAATGTATTGTGACTGCAGAAGAACATAATTATTGGGGAGGGCTAGGAGAGAGTATTGCTAGAATTTTGACTACTAAAAGGCTTTCTATCCCTCAAAATATAGTTGCAGTGAATGACACTTTTGGAGAGAGTGGAAAACCAATAGAGTTATTAAAGAAATATAAAATAGATCGTGATTCTATCATAGATCATGTTAAAATTTTACTGAAAAAAAAAAGTAATCAAGAAAAGAAATAATTTGGAAATAAAAAATCTGCAAAAATTAGTTCATAATTGGATAAAAAATCATGGCATACGTTATTTTGACGTATTAACTAACACTATTCTTTTATCCGAAGAGGTGGGGGAAGTTTCTAGAATTATTGCTAGAAATTATGGAGAACAATCCTACAAGAAATATTCAAAAAAAGAGGATCTTGGAGAAGAATTAGCAGATGTATTGTTTGTTTTATTTTGTCTAGCTAATCAAACTGGAATTGACTTGGAAAAATCTTTTAACAATAAATTAAAAAAAAAGAAAATAAGAGATCATGAAAGACACCAGAATAATGAAAAACTAAAATAATATGTCTTCTTACATTAATATTCATAAAAAACAGAACTCTCTATATGGTTCTGTCTCAATAACGGGATCGAAAAGTGTATCTAATCGTCTTTTAATTTTAAAGGCCATTTATACGGATGATATTCAGATTGAAAATCTTTCCAATAGTGAAGATACTCAAATTTTAAAAAAAAATTTAAATAGTGCTTCTAACATTATGGATATTCACCATGCTGGAACTGCCATGCGTTTTTTAACTTCCTATTTATCTGTACAGGAAGGAAAAGAAGTTATATTGACCGGATCCAATAGAATGAAAGAAAGGCCTATTTCCGTACTTGTAGAAGCTTTGAAAAAATTAGGATCGGAAATTATCTATTTGGAAAAAGTAGGGTATCCACCAATAAAAATTTTTGGAAAGAAAATTTTTGGAGGAGAAATAGATATTAATGCGAAAATTAGTAGCCAATATATTAGTTCTTTGATGTTAATAGCTAGTACATTTCAAATGGGGCTTAAAATATATTTAAAAGAAAAAATCACATCTATTCCATATATAAAAATGACCTTTGATTTGTTAATTTTAGCAGGAATAAAAGCTTTTTGGAAAGATAAAATTATTCATATTTATCCAGGAAAAGAAACAGGAAAAAAATATTTTTCTATAGAATCCGACTGGAGTTCTGCTTCTTACTATTACTCTATGGTGACCATCGCGAAAAAAAGTCATATTACTTTGAGCTCCTATAAAAATGAAAGTTTACAAGGAGATAGAGAAGTATCATCTATATATGAAAAATATTTTGGAATATCTACAATTTTTGACAAAAAAAATAGAATTACACTGAATAAAAGGTTTAATTTTATTCCACCAAGGATCATCCATTTAGATTTAAATAAAACTCCAGATCTAGTGCAAACCATTGTGGTAACTTGTTCCGCTCTTGGGATAAAATGCCACTTAAAAGGTTTAGAAACCTTAAAAATTAAAGAAACGGATCGGTTGCGAGCATTAAAAAATGAATTATTCAAATTTGGGATAAAAATAAAAATTACCAATTCCTGTTTAGAAATAACAGATTTTTTTCAGAAAAAAATCAATTCAAAGATTATAAAAACTTATCAAGACCACAGAATGGCGATGTCTTTTTCTCCGTTTGGATTATTGTATCCTATACAAATAGAGGATCCAAATGTAGTAGAAAAATCATATCCTGATTTTTGGAAAGATTTAAAGTATTTAGGTTTTTCAATTGATTATTATGAGGAATAAAGAATTCTCCTTGCTGTAATAAATCGATTATTCCAATATTTTTGATAAAATGGGGAAATGGTCACTCCATTTGATGTAGATGCATGAATAAAGAATATGTTATGAGTATCTACATGTATAACCATTCCTACATGATTAATTTTTCTTTTAGAAGTACCTGTAGCAAAAAATAATAGATCTCCTTTTTCTATGGATTTTTTTGGAACGAAGTAACCTTTTTTAGCTTGATTAGAAGTTATACGTGGTAATGAAATCTTATGAGTAGCGAAAACCTTTTTGATGAAAGCAGAACAATCGATTCCATATTGAGTATTTCCCCCATATTTGTACGGAGTATACATATAATCTTTCGCTTTTTCAATAATAGAATTATTAATCATTTGAAGAGAATTTTTTTTATTGTATGAGTGATTTCTCTTCTTTCTGAAGAAAATTCTTTCATATTTTTTTTTGTATTTCATATCTCCATATAGTAATGGAATAGAAAAAAAATGAGAATAAAATATAATAAATAAAAGAATTTTAGAATTTATGATCAGGAGAATTTTTGTTTTTTTTTCCTTTTTCAAAAGAAATTCTAATAAATTAAGAGATGATTAAATGTAAGTAAAATACTTGTATTAAATATAAAAAAAATTTAATTTGTATTCGTATAAGTATTTTTTTAAGGCCCATTCGTCTATTGGTTAGGACGTCAGGTTTTCATCCTGGAAAGAGGGGTTCGATTCCCCTATGGGCTATAACGAATAACGAGATTATTTTATGGCAAATCATTTATCAGCTTTAAAAAGAATTAGACAAAATCATACCAGGCGTTTTCGTAATAAATATGTATATAAGAGTACAAGAACAGCTATCAAAAAATTCATGAAAGAAAAAAAAAAGGAACAATACCCCAAGGTGATTTCTATGATAGATAAATTAGCCAAAAAAAACATTATACATATGAATAAAGCAGCAAGATTAAAAAATAAATTAAAAACATTTAAGGATTAGATTAATATGTATGTTTTTGTCTAATAAAAAGATAGAATGTTTTTTGAAATTTCATTTTTATATAGCTTTTTTAGTGATTCTTTTTTTTATCATAGGATCTATATATATACTGTATGTAAAAATAAAAGGAAATTCTTTTTTTTTAGATAAAATTTTTTTTTTTATGGCCATCATCATGTCTGTTCAAATTTTTATAGGTTTTTTGTTGATAAGTTCATTTTTTTTAAAGAATATTTCAGTTCTAGAAATCCTGAAACAAAAAAATCAACGATATCAACTTATCGAACATCCGATAATGATGATGATTGGTTTTTTTTTATTTATTTTATCTTATATAGAATTTAAGAAAAAAGGAAAAATTACTAAAAAATCCGCATGGTTATTTTTTTTATCTCTATTTATTATTTTTATTCGTTTTCCGTTTCATTTATTGATTTAATAATCCTAAAAAAATGGGAATAAGTTCATGTTCTCCGATAGGAATATTTGATTCTGGAATCGGTGGACTCCTTATAGCAAAAGAAATTAAAAATTATATGCCTAATGAATGTATAATTTATTTTGGAGATACTAAAAACATGCCTTACGGAAATAAGTCTAAAGACTTTATTAGAAATCATTCTATGAAAATAGCATCTTTTCTTTATGAAAAAAAATGTAAAGCTATAGTAATAGCTTGTAATTCTATAGTTTCTAATGCTTTAGATGTCATACAAGAAAAATTTTTGAAAAAAATATTAATATTCAATGTGATAGAACCTATAGTCAAAAATAAAGTGTTAATTTCTTCTAAAAAAATAGGAATTATGGCTACTCCTGCTACAATTCATTCTAACTTTTATCAAAGAAACATTAAAAAATATTGTCCACATTTAGATATTGTTCAAATATCTACGCCTTTATTAGCTACAATTATTGAAAATGGATTTGAAAAAAAAAAGATAAATTTTCTTATAAGAAACTATTTTCAATCAATAGAAATAGATACGTTATTATTGGCATGTACACATTATCTATTTTTGAAAAAAGAAATAGATAATTTTTTCCATGGAAAAGTTCGTTTAATTGATATTCAAAAAATTGTAGTTCAGGAAATCAAAAAAAAATTATATGAAAATAATTTATTGTGCCTTCATTCAAAAGGGAATAATCATTCAATTTTTTATACATCTAGTTCTATTTCTCCGTTTTTTAACGAACAAATTAAAATTCTTTTTGGAAAACTTGTGAAGAGACATATTTTTAATTTTTTCTAATTTGCGCATCTATTACGGATAAAGTGGATAGATTCACTATTTCTTCTATGTTGGATTGCATTTGCATAACGTGTGCTGGTTTTCGCATTCCTAGCATCACAGGACCAATGGTTTGAATGTTTCCTAACCCTCTAATAAATTTATAAGTTAGATTTCCTGATTCTAGATTTGGAAAAATAAAAATATTTGCTCTTTTTTTAACAAGTTTTGAAAAAGGAAATTTACTGGCTAATAAAAATTCGTTCAAAGCAAAATCAGGTTGTAACTCTCCATCTACTATTAGGTCTGGATATTTTTTATGTAGAAAAGCAACAGTTTGAGAGACTTTAGAAGAAGTTTTAGAATTCGATGAAAAATTTTGAAAGGATAACATCGCTATATGGGGTTCTATATCAAAACCTTGAACAACCTGAGACGCCATTAGAGCAATTCTAGCTAGTTCTTCACTATTTGGATTTGGAATGACCGCCGTATCTGCTAAAAATAAAGGACCACGTTTTGTTAACAAAATCATCATTCCTGCTGTTTTATGAACTGACTCAGCTCTTCCAATAACTTCTAACATAGGTCGTAAACTTAATGAAAAACTCCTAGAATATCCTGTAATTACTGCATCTGCTTCCCCTTGATCAACCATCATGGCTCCAAAGTGATCATTGGTTCGCATGCGAATTTTTGCATCGTATAGAGTTAATCCTTTTCTATTTCTTCTTTTCCAAAGAATGTTAGCGTAGTATTCTAATTTTTCTCTATTTTTTTCTTTTTCAGGATCTATAATAATTAATTCTACATCCAAATTATTTTCATGCATTAAACATTTTATACGATCTTCGTTTCCTAAAACAATGGGAATAGAAACTATTCCTTCTTCACTTAAAATCTGAACGGATTTCAGAACGTCATATTCTTCTCCATTGCAAAAAACTACCTTTTTCGGATTGGTACGTGCTCTATTTTGAATCATTCTAAGCATTTTACTTTCGTACCCCATTCTGTCGAGTAACTTTTCTTTATAGATTTTCCAATTTAAAATAGGATTTCTCGCTACTCCAGAATCCATAGCTGCTTTAGCGACTGCTGGCGCTACACGAGTAATCAGACGATTGTCAAAAGGTTTGGGAATAATATATTCTTTTCCAAAAAAAATATTTTTTTTATTATAAACAATATTTACTTGTTCTGGAACAGGTTCCTTTGCCAATGCAGCAATAGCATGAACAGCTGCTAATTTCATTTCATCGTTGATCATACTAGCTTGTACATCCAAAGCTCCTCTAAAAATATAAGGAAATCCTAGTACATTATTTACTTGATTGGGATAATCACTTCTTCCAGTAGCTACAATAACATCTGGACGGATTTTTACAGCTAAGTTATAATCAATTTCTGGATCAGGATTTGCCATAGCAAATACAATCGGATCTTTAGCCATACTTTTTAACATTTCTGGAGTTAATATTCCCCCTATGGATAAACCTATAAAAACATCGGCATTTTTAATAGCTTCTTCTAAATTATGAATCAAAGAAGTGTTTACAACAAATTCTTTCTTTTCTGGATTCAAGTCTGTTCGTGAAACATGTAACAATCCTTTGCTATCAAACATAAGAATATTTTCAGGTTTTACTCCAAGTTGTTTATAAGTCCTTGTGCACGAAATAGCTGCTGCCCCTGCTCCACTAACTACCATTTTTATATCTTGAATATTTTTTCTAACATAAGTGATTGCATTAAGTAATGCAGCTCCTGAAATAATAGCCGTTCCATGTTGATCATCATGCATAACTGGAATATTTAGTTCATATTTTAATTTTCGTTCAATTTCAAATGCTTCTGGAGCTTTTATATCTTCTAAATTGATTCCTCCAAAAGTTGGAGCTATAGCTTTGACCACGTTGATGAATTTCTCTGGATCAGATTCATCGATTTCTATGTCAAATACATCAATTCCAGAAAATATTTTAAATAAAAGTGCTTTTCCTTCCATCACAGGTTTAGAAGCTAAAGCTCCTATATTTCCAAGACCTAGAACAGCGCTTCCATTAGTAATAACAGCTACAAGATTTCCTTTGGAGGTGTATTTATAGACATCTATAGATGAACGAGCTATTTCTTTGCAAGGTTCCGCAACTCCTGGTGAATACGCTAGGGATAAATCTCTTTGACTACTATATTTTTTTGTGGGAGAAATTTTAATTTTTCCAGAAGGAAATTGACTATGATAGTTTAAAGATTCTTCACGAAGACTATTTATGTTTTTTCTCATTATGCTAAATATCTAAATAATATTAATAATTCTGACAACAGATATAAAAAAAAAGGGAGTGATATAAGTCAACATTATGATGACCAAAATAAATCTTCCTCAAAAAAGAATTTTTTTTCACCCAATTTCCATCTAATTATAAGTTTATAATATCCTTTTTTCAAAAGGGTTTTTGGGATAAATAATATCTTACTTGAAGATCTTAATATCTTAAAAGACCTGGTAACATCTAAATCTTTAGATGAAGATCGGAATAAAGTAAAAAAACCATGAATATTATCTAAAATTGGTGGAAATATAATTTTAATTCCAGAAGATAAGATGAATATTTGAATTTTTTTAGGAAGTTTTAATACATTTTTCTTTTCATTGATAATTTCTTGATATTTCATTTCTTCTTCATAATACTTATCTGATACAAGTTGACTTCCTATATGAGGAAAAAAAAACGCAATATAAGTGATGAAAATTATAAAAGTAACCAAAGATAATACAATTCCTGTTTCCCAACTGAATTTTATTTTCATAATCCAAACTTATAAAAAATACATAAGAATATTTAAATTGAAAACCAATTTTTCATCAATTCATTTATCCCAATCTATAATTTTTTTTCCTTGAGGAGCTTTATTTTTTATAGGTTTTTTTAGTTTTTTATTTATGAAATAAACATAACTAGATATTTTCTGAATATCATTTCCTTTAATTTCACCTGATTGACCAAAAGCACGCATAGTAGGATTATTCTTGCTTCCATACCATATAATAGAAAATATATTCTTAAATAAATTTTTTTCCATTCTGTTTATCCAGTAATCATCTGTTAAATTAGGACCTATGTTTCCACTTCCATCCGATTGATGACAAGTCGCACAATTTTCTTCAAAAAGAGTTTTCCCACTATCAACAAATTTTGGATCAAAAAAAGCATTTTCTACAGTTACTTGTGGCGTATTTTTTTCAAAAATTTCTATTTCTTTCAGTTGCTTATGATAAGCGGCTTCATATTCTTTATAAGGATTAGAAAAATCCGTGAATAAAAAAGAAAAAAAATAAATTGTAGAAAAAACGATCGTCAGATAAAAAAGATGGACCCACCACATCGGTAATTGATTATCTAATTCCAAAATTCCATCAAATCCATGATCTATTTTTTTTACCTCTTGACTCTTTTTTTTAGGATCATGAAATATAAATTTATAGAGTCTATAAAAATAATTTCCTTCATTTTCTTCAAAAATTTTTCGTCTTTCTTCTTCTGTAAGAAATTTTAGTTTTCTACGATAGATTATATTATCAATAGAATCTAAAATGAACAACAATATCGTTATAACAACAAAAAAGGATATAGTAACTGGATGAACTATGTAAGTTCGATTATTAAAACCTAAAAAAACATAGAACATAAACATTATAACGGACAAAACCGAAGGAATCATAATAAAAAAAGGAATTTTTGATCTCATATAGATTCCTGTTTCTTTTTTTTATTTTCTAAAGGAAGTAGACTTATTTTTTGATAATATTTTTTAGATTTTGAAAAAACAAAGAATAAAATGAAAAAAAAATAAAATAAGAATAAAATTAACATAATGGATTGAAATATTCCAATAGATTTTTCTGTTGAAAAATATTTTTTTAAAAAGTTTATCATTAATTTTTCAAGATTTAATATCTGTACCTAAACGTTGTAAATAAGCAATAAGTGCTATAATCTCTCTTTTTTCCAAAGGAATAAATTTATCTTTTTCTTTTTCTTTCTGTCTTTCTATTTCTTTTTTTAAACTTGGGTATTCCTGATAAATATCAGATACAATTTTATTAGCTTGAATATCCATATCTTTATGCATACTTTTTATGTATTCCATAGTATATGGAACACCTAACTTAACCATAGCTTTTATTTTTTTTTCTGTATTAGATCGGTCTAATTTGTTATAAATAAGCCAAGGATATCTAGGCATAATAGACCCTGGAGATGTAGAACGAGGATTTTCTATATGGTTATAATGCCAAGAATTAGGATTTTTCCCCCCCTCTCTAGCTAGATCAGGTCCAGTACGTTTAGAGCCCCATAAAAATGGATGATCGTATACAAATTCTCCAGCTTTTGAATACTCTCCATAACGAACGACTTCATCTCTAAAAGGACGAACTTGCGCACTATGACAAGCATTACAACCTTCTCTTACAAATAAATCTCTCCCTTCTAATTCAAGAGCTTTATAAGGTTTAACACTAGAAATAGTAGGAACGTTCGATTTTATCACTAAAGTAGGAATTATTTCTATAACTCCTCCAATAGCAACTGCAATGAAAGAAAAAATAGTGAATTTTATGGGTTTTCGTTCTAACCAACTATGAAATTTTTCTTTTTTTTCTATTTTTTTATCTGAAAAAGGAATCCCTTGAAAAGCCTCATCATTAACAAAATATCCTTTTTTTATCGTTTTGTATAGATTATAAATCATCATAATAAAACCTATAAAATAGATGACCCCACCGATAAATCTTATTTTATAAAAAGGAATAATTGATATAACTGTATCCAAAAAGTTTTTATATGCTAAAGTTCCATCAGGATTAAATTTTTTCCACATTTCAGCTTGTATCACGGATCCAAAATACAGGGGGAATATATATAATATGATCCCCAACATTCCTAACCAAAAATGAAGATTAGCTAATGATATAGAATATAGTTTTGTATTCCATAATTTTTGTGTTAACCAATAAATTATTCCAAAAGCCATGAATCCATTCCAACCTAAAGTTCCTAAATGAACATGAGCAATGATCCAGTCTGTAAAATGTCCAATGGAATTTAAGGTCTTAGTAGCCAACATGGGACCTTCAAAAGTAGCCATTCCATAACAAATAATGCCTACTAAAAAAAATTTTAAAACAGGATCTTTTTTCACTTTTTTCCAATCTCCTCTTAAAGTGAGTAACCCATTTAACATTCCACCCCAAGAAGGAGCAATGAGCATAATAGAAAAAATAGTCCCCAACATTTGTGCCCAATTAGGAAGAGATGTATACATGAGATGATGTGGTCCAGCCCATATATAGATAAATATTAAGGACCAAAAATGAATAATAGAAAGTTTGTAGGAAAAAATAGGTTGATTAGAAGCTTTTGGAACAAAATAATACATTAATCCAAGTATAGGGGTAGTTAAAATAAATGCAACAGCATTATGTCCATACCACCATTGCATTAAAGCATCCTGAACTCCTGCATATATAGAATAACTTTTGAAAGAAAGAAGATCAATAGGTAATTCAAGATTATTAAATAGGTGTAACATAGCTACAGCTACCCATGTCCCCAAAAAAAACCAAATGCTTACATATAGATGCTGGATTTTTCTTTTTAAAATACTTCCAATCATATTGATTCCATAAATACCCCAAACACAAAAAATCCATATATCTATAGGCCATTCATGTTCAGCATATTCTTTACTCGTATTTATTCCAAACAAAAAAGTAATCCAAGTAAAAAAAATGAAGAGTTGCCATCCCCAAAAATGAATCCAACTAAGAATGTCACTGAAAATTCTTGTTTTCAGTAGACGTTGTAAAGAATAATAAGAACCTGTAAAAATCACATTTCCTACAAAAGCAAATACAGCAGTATTAGTATGTAACATTCTCCAACGACCAAAACCGATGACTCCCTGAGAATGTCTTAATTTGCTCCCCAATAAAAATTCGGGAAGTTCCGGATAAAATAAGAGAAGTGCAATAAACAAACCTGCCAAAAATCCAAAAACCGCCCAAAATACTGTAGCATACAGGAATGCTTTTACAATACGATTGTTGTAATAGTTCGTTTCTATTTTCATGATCATAATAATATAGAATTATTATTTTTTTTTATAAGTCTCATCTATTAGAATTCTAATTCTAGGAGATTCACAATCATCAAACTGACCAGAATAAAGACTTATTAAAAAAATTATAAGAAAAATTCCTCCTAAAGAAAGACTAGACAATATCATAATAATTATTATATCCATATAACACAAATAAAAAAGTTTTGTTTTATCTCATCTAAGATAGAAATCTACGCGAAACCATCCAAGTAGATAAGATAGAAAAGGTAAGAACTGATAAAGAACTTAAAGGCATTAAAATAGCAGCTATAAAAGGTTTTAAATGACCTGTCACCGCAAATATGATTCCTATCCCATTGTAAAACAAACTAATCACAAAATTAACAATTACTAATTGAGTAGCTATTTTGGATATTTTTAAAAACAAAAAAATTTTCTCCAAATAATTGGCTTGAATAAAAGCATCACAACTAGGAAAAAAATTGCTTGGATTTTCTGATATAGAAACGCCCACTTCACTTTGATTTAATGCAGCATAATCATTGATTCCATCTCCAATCATCATGACCTTTTTTCCATTTCTTTGGATTTTTTTTACATAATTAAATTTTTCTTCTGGACTTTGATTAAAAAGAATTTTACTAGATTTTGGCAAAATAGATTCTAAATATTTTTTTTCTAATTCATTATTATCTCCGGATAAAATAACAATTTCATATTTTTTCAGATTTTTGAATATTTTTTTTATTCCCTTACGATAAAAATTTCTAAATAAAAAATAACCGAAAAATTTTTCGTTTATAGAAACAGCTACTGTTGTTTCTTTACAATTTTTTATTGTGATTCCTAAATATTTTGGAGATCCAACTTTTACTGAAACATTTTGAATGATCCCTTTCATTCCCTGACCTATAATTTCCTGAAAATTATTTATAGAGTAATATTCTTTCATAAAGAACTCTGTAAAAATTTTTTTACTTAAAGGATGATTGGAATTTCTTAATAAAGAGGCTATAATTTTTTTTTCTTTGTGTCTAAGCTTTTTTCCGATAAAAACAACTTTTTCTTTATTGGGATCCGTAATAGTTCCTGTTTTGTCAAAAATTAAAGTATTTATTGTAGAAATTCGTTCCATGGTAAAAATATCTTTTACATAAAATCCCTTTTTAGAAAAAAATCGGATAATATTTCCAAAAATTAATGGACTTGAAAGGACTAAAGCACAAGGACAAGTAATAATTAATACGGAAAAAGTAGTTTGAAAAACTTTTGATACATTGATAAAAGACCAATATATTCCTGTGATGATAGAAATCATTAAAATAATAGGAGTGAAATATTTGCTAAACCTATTAGATATGGAATTTAAATGAAGTAATTTTTTATGAGGAAATTTTTTTTTGTTCCATAGTAAACTCAAATAACTCTGATCTATATTTTTAATTATTTTTAAATAAATAATCTCTCCTTTTTGTTTAGATCCAGCATAAATGCGTTCTCCAATTTTTTTATTAATTAAATGAGATTCTCCTGTAATAAAACTATTATCTAATGATGCTATTCCTTTTATTAGAATAGAATCTGCAGGAATAATTTCTTCGTTTCTGATGGCAATGATATCCCCTTTTTTTAAAGAGGATAGTAAAATTTTTTCTTCTTTATTATTATTGAAAATTCTTGATACGTAAATAGGATAAAAAGATTTGTAATTTTTGTCAAAAGATAGGATTTTTCTATGAGTATGAATTTGAAACATTCTACTAAGAAGTAAAAAAAAAGAAAAACCAGCAAGACTATCAAAATATCCAGATCCTAGATCTAAAAAAACTTCATAACAACTCCATAAAAAAAGAACTCCTATTCCTATAGTAATAGGGATATCCATATTAAAAATGTGTTTTTTTAATCCTAAAAGAGCATATTTCACATGATCCATAAGAGAAAATAAAACAACCGGAAGAGAAAGAATTACCATTAAATAACGGAAAAAATTACGGTTTTCTAAAAACCATGCATCTTCATATGCCCCTACATATTCTGGAAAAGCTAGAAGCATAATGTTTCCAAAACAAAAAAAAGAAATAGCTAATTTTCCTATCAATTTTCTATCAAATATTTTTTCCTGGTTATCTTCGATAGATTCAGAATTGATAGATGGTTTATAACCAATTTTTTCAAGAAAAACAGCTAATTCACTTAATTTCAATTTTTTATTTTTGAATATTATTCCAACTTTTTTATTGGAAAAATCTACAGTAGATTCAAGAATATATTTATGATGATTAGATAGATTTTCTAAAACAGAAATGCACGAACTACAATAAATGGAAGGGATGAAAAAACGAACGAAGGTAAGATTTTGATCTTTAAAATCAATTATTTTTTCTGCTATTTTTTCATCATCAAGAAAATCAAAATTTTCCGTTTTTTTCATTAAGGAATTATTTATTCTCCTATATATTTTTTGTATTCTTCGAAAGACATTAACCGATTATATTCTTTTTTTTCCAAAATTTCTATTTGAAGAATCCAACCTTCTTCATAAGGATTTTTATTTATATACTCTGGTTTTGAGAATAAAATTTTATTAATTTCTAGTATTTTTCCGGAAACAGGCATAAACAAATCTGACACTGTTTTAACAGCTTCTATAGTTCCAAAAACCTTTCCTTCTTTCATTTCTGTTCCTATAACAATCTCATCTATATCTAGGTAGACAATATCTCCTAATTCCTTTTGGGCAAAATGGGTAATTCCAATATAGGCTTTTTCTTTGTTAACCTCGAACCCTATCCATTCATGATTTTTGCTATACTTTAAATTATTGGGATTCATTTTTAATAATGATTTTATTTTTCTTACATAAAAAACCGAAAAATTTTATAGAAAAAAGAATCAAAAATAGTGGATCGTGAATTTCTTATTTTTATTAAATAATTATTTAATCTTTTCTCTATTCCTTGAGAGGTTTCTTGATCTAATTTCCATAAAAGATACTTTTCTATTTGATCAATCAATCGATCATCATACTGGAATGAAGTAGCATAACCAGCCTTTTTAAGACCTGTAGCCCAGCCTTGATAATCTTTTTTTTTAAGAAAAAAAAGTTCAGAATAACGTGATTGTTTCAAAAATTTTGAATGATCATGAAAAGATTCTCTGACAGAATTATATTTACGAAAACATTCCTTTGGGAGATCATCATCGTGATAATAAACATCTCCTCTCCAAGTTTTTCCACATTTGATTCCAAAATGATTATTAGTGGCTTTAGCTAAAGAACTATTTCCAAAAGATGACTCTAACATTCCCTGTCCTAATTTAATACTAGCCGGTATTCCAAACTTTTCCATTTCCTCAACAGCAAATAAAGCATATTTTTTAACATATTCAATAACATTTTGTATTTCCATTTCCTCTTTTTTCTCTTCTTTTGAAGATAAAAAGAGAGAATTTATGGAAAAGAAGAATAAAAAATAAAAAAATTCTTTCATCAGGAATAAAATTACGGATTTTTTGTCTATTGATTGCCTCAAGTAAAAAGGTTCCATACTAAACCTATTTTAATAAAAAAATTTTGTTTTTTAGATTTTTGATTCTCTTCAGGAAAGCCTAGATTTTCTAGACTCGCATAAAAGTTAGTTCTAAATAACTTTAGATTCAAAAAATAATCTATAAAAGGACTTCCTCCTATTTTTTTTGGGAAACATTCGTTCTCTAAATAAAAATAAAATAGATCAAATGGATAGGAAAAGTTTTGATAGGGAAATTTACTAAAATAATGAATAGAAAATCCAGTTTGGATTAATAATGCTTGATGAAAATAATAATCTTTGTAAGAGATGGTATTTCTTGAAATAAAATTTGGAATGGAAAAAATTAATTGATCAGAGTTCTGTTTTTGACATAAAATCATATGGTTGAATTGAAGTTTCCATAGATTATGAATGACTCCTATTTTAAAAATATAGGAAGATATATACTTCCAATATAAAAAATTTTTATTTTCATTTTCATTTTGATAAGGATGGTTTATTTTAGATATGTTCAAAGAACAATCCATATATTTATAAAATATAGATAAGTCTATTGATTTTGTATTTAATACGATATTATTTTTTTTTCTATTATAACAGTTATTATCTCTTTGAAAAATGGGAAAATTGATAAAAGAAGGAAAAATATTTTTGTTCATGTTTAAATTCATTAAAAGATAAAATTCTGGAAAGAAAATTGTATCCAATTGAATATTTGCTTGTAAATGATTTTTGAATTTATCTCTATTTTCTATCATCCATTTTCCATTAGAATGAAATTTAAACATTTTATTAACCAAATAATGAATTTTTGCTTCCATTGTAAATCTATTTAGATTTAGATCTTCTTTTTTATGAAAATTCATAAAAATTTTATAGAATAAATGATTTGAAAATAATTGAGAACGGATCTTATCATAAGAAACTCCTATTTCTATATTTGATTTTTCCTGATTGAAAATTAAAAAACACTCATTTTTTAATGAGGATATATTGATCATATTGTTTGGAAATTCTTTTTTCGAAGAAAAATGAGTTTTAAAATATTTTGTGTATTCCATATGGTTTTTCAAAAAAAATGATTTTCCATTCTCTAATTTTATCCAAGATGAAAAAGGAAAAATTTTTTGAAGGAAATTTATATCCATTCTTTGATAAAAGAAATTCTTTTTTTCTTGAAAAGAATTCATATTATCCGTAGTGTTCCAAAATATTTTTTTTTTTTCTTTTTGTCTATAAAAATTTTGATAGAGATAATGTCCCCAAAATTTATAATGATTGGGGAGATGATTTTGATCGGTAGTAAATGTGATTAAAAAAAAACTATTCTTTTTTTCTATTTTTGGTCTTTTTTGAAAAAAAAGATTTCTATACTCTATAGAATAATTGGTTCTTTTATTAGGGCTTTGAGTAAAAAATCCTCCTAGGATTTTATAAGGAATCTTCATATAAAAAATCTCGGAAAGCGGAGTCTTTACGTCAAAAAATCGAATTTTTTCACGAGAAAAAAAAACGTTAGGATTTTTATTATCAAAAAAAGGAATGAAGATCTCTTTATCCTGATATTGAAATGAACCAAAATTATCTTTTCTAAAAAAATTATAAGAATAATTAGAAGGAGATGTCAGATCTAAATTTTTTTTTTGAGGATTTTCTTCTGTCCAGTATTGATAATCTTGAGGAACAGGAAAAACAGAATGAGAAATATTCATAGAAAAATTTTTTGGATCCAAAGTTTTTATTTCCATGGAAAAAGTGACATAAACTCCTATAAATAAGAAAGTAAAAATGAATATTTTCATATATATAATTAATAATTGTAATTGAATTACAAATTCTACTACTTAATAAATATCCTATAGATATATAAAAAATTTATTTATCTTTGCGATAGGTAAATTCTGAAGTAAAAATATATAGATAATCTTCGATTTGTATTAATCATCCCTAATAGCATAGAAATAGCATAGCAAAAGGGTGGATATCCAACAAACAAAAAAATATTTATGAGGCTCGTCTTTGTGGCGGCCTTTTTTTCATCATGTTTTTCATCATGTCAAAATGTTATAAATCATGTTCAAATTTAGTTTTAGAACTATTCAGAAAAAAATTTTGGCTGATAGTACTACACCAATAGAATTATATTTAAAATTAAGAGATCGTTTTCCGAAAACTTTGTTGTTAGAAACTTCCGATGATCCTATTAATAAAAATAGGTGTTCTTCCATTCTTTGTATTAATCCAGTTTCTGAATGGATTTTAGATAAAAATGTAGTACGTATATCGTATCCAAATTATGTTCATAAACATATTTTCATAAATGATAGATTAGATATCCCAATTTTAATTGATGATTTTCTACAAAAATTTCAAAGCGAAAACACTTCAATTTCTTATTCTGGATTTTATGGATATATATCTTACGATAGTATTCAATATTTTGAAAATATTCAGTTTCATGCTTCTATTAAAGAATCTTATAATTTGCCAAAAATCAGATTTGGATTTTATGGAAATTTAATAATATTTCATCCATTTTATAATGAAATGTATTTAGTAGAACACAAATTTCCTAATATTGAAAAGACATCTATAGATCAACTAGTTGAATTAGTTAAAAGAAAAAATTTTTCAGTTTTTTCTTTCAAATCTATAGGAATCCGTTCGTCTAACGTTACAGATCAAGAATACAAAAAAATGGTAGATAGAGGAATAAAAGCTTGTTTACGTGGAGATGTGTTCCAAATCGTTCTATCCCGTCAATTTCAACAAAAATTTAAAGGAGATGAATTTAATGTGTATCGTGCTTTACGATTTATTAATCCTTCTCCATATTTATTTTATTTTGATTATGGAAACTATAAGTTATTTGGTTGTTCTCCAGAATCTCAATTGGTGATTCATAATCAAATCGCCTACATAAATCCGATAGCAGGGACGATCAGAAGATCAGAGAATGAAAATACAGACAAAAAATTATCTGAAGATCTTTCTAAGAATCCTAAAGAAAATGCAGAACATGTCATGTTAGTTGATTTAGCAAGAAATGATTTAAGTAAAAATTCCTCTAATGTAAGAGTAGAATATTTTAAGGAAATACAGGAATTTTCACATGTATTACATATGGTCTCCAAAGTATCTGGAAAATTAGAAAAAAATATATCCATTATAAAAGTATTTGGAGATTCTTTTCCTGCAGGAACTCTTTCTGGAGCACCGAAATACAAAGCTATGGAATTGATTGATCAAATAGAAAATCAACATAGGGGAGTATATGGTGGAGCTATTGGGTTTTTTGGATTAGATAATAATTATATGAATACAGCTATTGTTATTCGTTCTTTTGTCAGTAAAAACAATATTCTTTTTTTTCAAGCTGGAGCAGGTATAGTTTCCGATTCTAAAGAAGAAAAAGAGTTGGAAGAAGTGAATAATAAACTTATGGCCTTATTTAAGGCTATAGAATTCGCTAAAAATATATGAAAAAGTATGAGAAGTAAAATACTAATATTGGATAATTATGATTCTTTTACATACAATCTTGTTCACGCAGTAAAAAAACTTACAAAAAATCCTGTAAAAGTATCTAGAAACAATGAAATTAAACTTTCTGATATAGAAAAATACAGTAAAATAATTCTTTCTCCAGGACCTGGTATTCCTGATGAAGCGCATATTTTAAAACCTTTAGTCAAAACATATGCTTCTAGTAAAAGTATTTTGGGAGTTTGTTTAGGTCAGCAAGCTATAGGAGAAGTATTTGGAGCTACTCTTCTAAACACTAAAGAAGTTTATCATGGAATAACTAGTTTAATCAAGATTGTTGATTCACAAGAAATTCTTTTTCAAAAAATTCCTAAAAAAATAAAAGTTGGACGTTATCATTCCTGGATTATCTCTCCACACAATTTTCCTAGGGATCTTAAGATTACAGCTATTGGAGATAAAGGAGAAATTATGGCTTTACGTCATAGATTTTATGATGTACGCGGAGTTCAATTTCATCCAGAATCTATTTTAACTCCATATGGAGAAGAAATTATAAATAATTGGCTGAGTATAAATTAATTATGATAAAGTTACTGAATCATCTCTTTTTAGAAAAAACTCTTACAAAAGAAGAAGCTAAAAATATTCTTATAGATCTATTAAAAGGAAAAATAAATCCTACTCAAGTCATAGCTATGGCAATAGTGTATAACATGAGAAAACCTTCTTTAGAAGAAATATTAGGATTTCAGCAGGCTTTGATGGAATTATGTATTCCAGTGAATTTAACAGACTTTCATGCTATTGACATTGTTGGAACAGGTGGAGACGGAAAAAATACTTTCAATATTTCTACTCTAGCATGTTTTATTGTTGCAGGGGCAGGAGAAAAAGTAATCAAACATGGAAATTTTGGTTTTTCCTCTAGAACTGGATCTTCAAATCTTTTGGAAAAGTTAGGTTACCATTTTACGAATAAGGAAGAAAAATTAAGGAAACAATTAGAAGAAGTGGGATTTTGTTATTTACATGCTCCTATATTTCATCCGACATTAGATATCCTATCTTCTGTAAGAAAAGAACTAGGCATAAGAACTTTTTTCAATTTACTTGGACCATTATTAAATCCTGGAAAACCAAAAAATCAATTATTAGGAGTTCACAATCTAGAATTAGCCAGAATGTATTATTATATATATCAAAATACGGAGAATAATTACGCTATTGTTCACAGCTTAGATGGTTATGATGAAATTTCACTTACTGGAGATATAAAATGTTATTCTCCAAATGGAGAAAAATTTTATTCTTTAGAAGAATTAGGAAAAAATAAGGTGAATCCTGAGGAATTAAAAGGTGGAACAGATACGGAAGAAAATACACGGATATTTATTAGAGTATTGTCTGGAGAAGGAAGTATAGCTCAAAATGAAGTTGTTTTGATCAACGCTACATTTGCCTTGAGTCTTTTAAATCAAGATAGTTGGGAACATAACTATGATAAAGCGAAATATTCTTTGAAAAGTGGAAAAGCTAAAAATATTCTCAAAAAGTTGTTAGATTTATGAATCTTCTTGATAAAATTATTTCTGTAAAGCAAAAAGAAGTATCCAAGAATAGGATCCAATATCCCATCCAAAAATTGGAAAATAGCATTTTATTTAATAGAAAACCTCTTTCTTTAGTTAGAAGTATAGAAGAAAAAAGTAGCGTTGGAATTATTGCCGAATTTAAACGTAAATCTCCTTCTAAAGGTATAATTAATGATACAGTATCTATGGAAAAAGTGGTCAAAGATTATGAAGAAGCTGGTGTTAGTGGAATATCTATTCTTACAGATTATTCCTTTTTTTATGGAAAAAATGAAAACTTAACAAAAACACGTTCAATTGTTTCTATTCCTTTATTAAGAAAGGATTTTATTATTGATGAATATCAAATTATAGAATCAAAATCTATAGGATCTGATGTTATTTTATTGATAGCAGAAATTCTCTCTAAGAAAAAAATTAAAGATTTTACTTCTTTAGCAAAGAGTATAGATTTGGAAGTGATTATAGAAATACACTGTGAAAAAGAAATAGAAAAATTGACAGAAAATTCAGATATCATAGGAATTAACAATAGAAATTTGCGAAACTTTCTTGTAGATTTCAAAAATTGTTCAAAACTAGTTTCAAAAGTTCCTAAAAATTATATGAAAATAGCAGAAAGTGGAATTACAGATGTAGAAAGTATTCTACATTTAAGAAAAAAAGGATTTAAAGGTTTTTTAATTGGAGAAAATTTCATGAAAGATAAAGATCCTGGAAAGAGTTGTAGAAACATGATTCAAGCATTAAAAAGTTACGAAAATAAAAATCACAATGAAATTTAGGCATTTAAAAATAAAAGTATGCGGAATGAAATTTCATATACAAGAAATATCTAATCTGTTTCCAGATTTTTTAGGTTTTATTTATTATCCTAGTTCTCCTAGATTTGTAGGATATAATTTCATTCCTCCTAAATTAAAAAAAGGAATATGGAAAACGGGGGTTTTCGTCAATGAATCGAAATACAATGTATTAAAAATTAGTAAAGAAAATAAATTGGATTTTGTTCAATTACATGGAAAGGAAAGTCCTTTTTATTGTGAAGATCTACTAAAAAAAGGCTTAAAATTAATAAAAACCTTTAGTATAGAAGAATCTTTTTCCTTCAAAAAGGTTAAAGATTATATATTCTTATGTGATTATTTTTTATTTGATACTAAAACCAAATCCTATGGAGGAAGTGGAAAAAAATTTAGATGGGAAAAATTATATGAATATAATTTTGATGTTCCATTTTTTTTAAGTGGTGGTTTAGGAACGAATGATTTTGATGAAATTAAAAATTTTTTTCATTCGCACTCTAAAATGTTTGGAATTGATATTAATAGTCAATTTGAAATAGAACCAGGGAAAAAAAATAATATAGCAGTAAACAGTTTTATGAAAAAAATAAGAGAATAATGAAATACTTAGCCGATAAAAATGGATATTACGACTCATTTGGTGGGGCTTTTATTCCTGAAATGTTGCAGGGACAAATAATTGAATTACAAACTCATTACAAAGAAATTATTAAAAGTTCAGAATTTCAAAATTCATTTAAAGATATATTAAAGAATTACGTAGGAAGACCTACTCCTTTATTTTTTAGTAAAAAATATTCCGATAAATATGGAGGTAAGATTTACCTTAAAAGAGAAGATTTAAATCATACGGGATCCCATAAAATTAACAATACAGTAGGTCAAACTTTATTAGCTAAAACATTAGGGAAAAAAAAGATTATTGCTGAAACAGGTGCCGGACAACATGGAGTAGCCACAGCTACTACTTGTGCTTTAATGAATTTAGAATGTATGATTTTTATGGGAGAAAAAGATATGGAACGTCAATCTTCTAATGTTTTACGAATGAAAGCTCTTGGAGCTAAAGTTATTTCAGTTATTAGTGGAGATAAGACACTTAAAGATGCCGTTAATGAAGCTATTCGTTTTTGGATCAATCATTCAGAATGTTATTATTTAATAGGATCCACAATAGGTCCTCATCCGTATCCTCAAATGGTTTCAGATTTTCAATCGATTATCAGTGAAGAAATCAAGAACCAATTAGAAGAAAAAGAAGGATGTAAATTTCCAAATTATGTTGTTGCTTGTATAGGTGGAGGAAGTAACGCAGCGGGATCTTTTTATCATTTTTTAGATCATGATTTCGTCAATCTCATTGCAGTGGAGGCTGCTGGTTTAGGAGTCCATACAAAAAAGACAGCTGCTTCTATCCATTGCGGAACTAAAGGAATATTACATGGAAGTATGACCTTTATTTTACAGAATCAAGATGGTCAAGTTCTTCCTACTTATTCTATATCAGCTGGTTTAGATTATCCAGGAATAGGGCCTATGCATGCAAATCTTTTTTTAAAAAAACGTGTAAATTTTTTACATGCTACAGATGAAGAAGCTTTACAAGCAGGATATGAATTGATCCGATTAGAAGGAATTATTCCTGCATTGGAAAGTGCTCACGCATTAGCTGCCTTAAGAAAAATTTCGTTTAAAATAAACGAGGTGATTATTGTTAATTTATCGGGAAGAGGGGATAAGGATATTAATGTCTATAATAAATTTTTTGATAAGTATTCTAATAAATATGAACAAACTACATAAGTTCTTTGAATTAAAAAAGAAAAATATATTGTGCATTTATTTCACAGCGGGTTATCCAACCATAAGTAGCACAGAAAAAATAGTCACCACTTTACAGGATCTTCCTGTAGATTTAATTGAAATAGGGATTCCTTATTCGGATCCTTTAGCAGATGGAATAGTTATTCAAACTAGTAATAAAATTTCGTTAAAAAATGGAATGAATATTTCTTTGTTATTTTCACAAATAAAAAAGATTAAAGATTCTATAAGAACCCCTATTATTCTTATGGGGTATTACAATCAGTTTTATCAATTTGGAGAAGAAAATTTTTTAAAAAAAAGTAATGAATCCGGAATATCTGGACTAATTTTTCCAGATTTACCTGTCAATGTTTTTTTAGAAAAATATCAAAAAATGTTTAAAAAATATTTTTTATCTATGATATTCTTGGTTACACCAAAAACAGATCCAGATAGAATTTCCTTATTAAGTGGAATAACCGATGGTTTTTTATATTTAATTTCTTCTAATTCTGTAACTGGAAAGCCGATTTCTTTTGGAGAAGAGCAAATTTCCTATTTTAAGAGAATACAAAAATTTTCTCCACATGTATCTAAATTAATTGGATTTGGAATAAGAGATAAAAAAACCTTTGAGATTTCATGTCAATATGCAGATGGAGGAATAATAGGAAGTTCTTTCATTCAATCATTAAATAAAAATAGATTGGAATCTAGTATTCGAGAATATATAAAATCTATTTTAGGATAGTCGTTAATTTTCTTTTTCCAAAAAGAGATGTTCCTAACCGAATATAGGTACTCCCATATTCTATAGCTATGGGATAATCATTACTCATTCCCATGGATAGGATGTAATGTTGGTATTTTCTTTGATATTCATCATATAATTTTTTTAAAAAAAAAAATTCCTGTCTTATTTTTTGAATAGAAGCATGAAGAGAGGCCATTCCCATTAATCCAATAATTTTTACATTTTTCATATGATGATATATATCATGATTCATAATATGATCTGCTTCTTGATTTGTGATGCCTGTTTTATTTCTTTCATTACAAATTTTTATTTGTAATAGACAATTTATCAATCGATTATTCTTAAACGCTTCTTTATTAATTATTTGAAGATGTTCTATTTTTTGAACACTCTGGATGAGATGAATGAAAGGAACTATGTATTTCAATTTATTTTTTTGAATTACCCCAATCATATGCCAACGAATATCTTTTGGTAATTTTTGATATTTTTGAATCATTTCTTGAACATAATTTTCTCCAAAATCTCTATGTCCTATTTGATAGAGTCTTTCTATGGAAGAGACACTTTGGTTTTTAGATACAACTAAAATTTTAATGTTTTTAGGAATGGATTTTTTTATGGAAAAAAATCTAGATTCAAGGTCTTTCATTTTTTTTTTTTTAAGAAAATTTTTTTTCAAATTCTTTCATGATCTCAATTAAAAATTGAACACTTTCTAATGGAAGTGCGTTATATATACTCGCACGATATCCTCCTAAAGATCTATGACCATCTAATCCTACAATATTTTCTTTTTTCCACATGGAATTAAATTCTTGTTCTAGATTTTTGTTTTTTAAAAAAAAAGAAACGTTCATATTTGAACGATCTTCTTTATGAATTTTATTTTCAAATAAATTACTCTTATCTATTTCGTTATATAATAATTTTGCTTTTTTTTGATTCTCTTTTTCTAAAATAGAAAGACCTCCTTTATTTTCTATCCATTCTAAAGTTAACATAGAAGTATAAATAGAAAATACATTTGGCGTATTTAAAATCCTGTTATTTTTTATATGAATATTATAATCGAGATAGGAAGGAATGTTTTTTTTTATTTTTCCTAAAATTTCTTTGTTGATTATAACAATAGTCATTCCTGCAGAACTTACATTTTTTTGAGCAGAAGCATAGATTAAACTAAATTGACAAAAATTTAATTTTCTGCTAAAAATATCGGAGGACATATCACAAACTATTGGTACAGTAGGATGAGGAAATTTTTTCATTTGTGTACCTACAATGGTGTTATTCGAAGTACAATGAAAATAATCTACTTCATCTGGAACTTGATAAGTTTTTGATATATATATATAGTTCTTTTTTTTTCCAGAAAAAAGGATTCTTACTTTTCCAAATTTTTCCGCTTCTTTAATTGCATTATAAGCCCATATTCCTGTGTCTAAATAAGCTGCTTCTTTTTTCATTAAATTATATGGGACCATACTAAATTGCAATGTAGCTCCTCCTTGAAGAAATAAAACCGCATAGTCCTCATTTAAATTCATCACACGTTTGACTAAATCAGTGGTTTTTTCCATTATCTCTATAAAATCTTTACTTCTATGAGATATTTCAAGTAGAGATAATCCACATTGATTATAATCCAAGACAGATTGAGCTGATTTTCTAATCACTTGTTTTGGTAAAATAGAAGGACCTGCATTGAAATTATGTATTTTCATAAATAGAATAACTAATTCTTCCCAAAATTAAAAAAAATCCTAATGGTATTTGCATGAATAAGGTGTATTAAATCAATTATATTTTTACTCCCAATATTCTTTTTGTTTTTTCTGTTACTTTAAATCTATCATCTAAACGATTTCCTACAATCCAAATAATTTTCTCATTTCCATTAACTAATAACCAGGTATGTTCCTTTTCAAAAAGAGAAAATTTTTTCTCTTTATAATATTTGCTTAATTTTTTTTTT